>CALMIL010000180.1 GCA_937864005.1 uncultured Burkholderiales bacterium | reverse complement strand
TCGGCCAGCACCCAGTCCGACTGCAGCGTATCGCCGCCGAAAGCCAGGCCGAGCGCGTGGCGCACCGTGCTGTGCGCGCCGTCGCAGGCGGCGAGCCAGGCGGTGGACGCACGCTCCTCGCGCCCGTCCGCATGACGCAGCTGCGCGCTCACGCGCCGGCCGTCGTCGGCGAAGGAAATCAGTTCCACCTTGCGCTCGACCACCACACCGGCCGCCGCGAGCTGCTGCTCCAGGATGCGTTCGGTCTCGCTTTGCGCAATCATCAGCGCGAAGGGGTAGGCGCTGCGCGCCAGGTCGAAGTGCGCGTGCACCAGCTCGCGCTGACCTTCACCCAGGATGCGCGCGCCGCGGGCGCGCACGCCGGCCGCGACGAAGACCTGCGCGCTGCCCTGCACGTCCAGCAACTCGAGCGTGCGCGGCCAGATCACCAGCGCCTTCGATTTGTCGGTGCGCGCCGCCGCCTTGTCGACGATGCGCAGCGCGATGCCCTGGCGGTGCAGCGCCAGCGCCAGCGTCAGGCCGACCGGGCCGGCGCCGACGATCAGGAGGGGTTCATCCATCGCTCGCTGGTGCTTCGCCGGCCGAGTCCAGGTCGGCGGTGGCGTCGCGATTCAGCGCCGGTTGGCGGCTTCGGCGGCGAGCTTGATCTCCTCGTTGGCCTCGCGCAGCAATTCCTTCGCACGCGCGGCATGGCCGCCGAGCTGGGAGTCGTTGGCATTCTGCGCGTCGCTCAGCCGCTCGAAAGCCTGCACCACCAGCCGCTGCGCGGCGGCCAGGTTGCCGTGGCGCGCCGGATCGATGTTCTGCACCGGCACCTGGGCCGAGACGGCGCAGGCGGCCAGGGCCGCCACGCCGGCCAGCAGGATGTATTTGGAACGCGGGGTCTTCATAAGTCAGTCCTTCAGGGTTGGGAGGCGAAGCATCCTGGATTGTGGATGCCATGGGAAATGCCGTCTCGATATGCGCCCATCGTTTCGGCCTATGGCTGCGCCGATGTGGGCAGCAGGCGAACGGCTTTCGCAGGATTGCCGGCGCCGGCACGCTGCCGCGCCATGGCATCGAAGTACAAGCGCGCCCACGCAAAGCGCGGGCCGGCCGGGTCCAGGCTCACGGCGGCGAATGCCTTGCCGCCCTCGGCGCACGCGCCACCTTCCATCTGCAGCAGCACCTCGGTCAGGCGCGCCGCGATTGCGGCCTTCTGCTCGGCGCTCAGACTGCTGCGCGGATGCTGGACTTGAATGATCGGCATGTCGGCTCTCCTCACATCGCGGCTTCGACGATCAGCAGGTCGTTATGGCCGGTGCCGGTGCGCAGCGACACGGCGTCCACGCCCCAGGTTGCCCACGCTGTCGCGCCGGCCGAGTGCAATGCCCTGCACCTGCGCGCAGCCCTCGATGACGAAGGCACAAACGCCGTGCTGGCGCGACGCCGGCCGGTACGTCATCTCGGTGGGCTGGCGGCTGATGCGAGCAGCTTCGCCAAGTCGGTCAAGCTCGACGCTTGGACGTCGAAGTAGGTCTCGGTCCCGACATCCGCCTTGCCTTTGGGGCCGAACTCGAAAGGGCGCGCAATGAAGGCCACCTTGAAGCCGCACTTCTTCGCAGCCGCAAGATCGTATTTGTGGCACGCGACCATGAGGATTTCGTCGGCACGCACACCCAGCGACTTCTGCGCCAATGCATAGACTCGGGGGTCCGGCTTCGACGAATCGACCAGTTCCGCGGTCAGAACACAATCGAACGGCAGGTCGTGCGTCTTGACGATGTTGATGATCGAGGCCATCGAACCGTTCGACAGGGTCGACAGCTTGAAGCGCTGGCAAAGCTGCATGAGCCCTGGCAGTGTGTCGGGCCACGGTTTCAGCTTTGACCATGCGGCGCTCAGTTCGTCGCGGTCTTCCGACGAAAGCAGATGTCCCCAGCCGGCTTCGCCCAGGATGCCATCGAGCGTGCCCCGATAGATGCTGTCCGTGGACTTCCAGGCCATCGTGCCGGCCAGTATCTCGTTCAGCTGAACGCGGTAGGCCTTGCGCCACCGATCGAGAAGCTCGGTCCAGTCCACGTGGATGCCTCGGCTCCCGGTGAGCCGCGTTCCTGCATCGGCGATCGTGGAGTAGAAGTCGAGCAGGCTGCCTTGCATGTCGAAGGTCAGCGCCTTGATCGATGCGGGATCGATGCGGCTGAAGGCTTCTGCGGACGACGGTACTGCGGGAGTGTTCTGCAATGGATTCATGGGCTTTCTCCGGTTTGCAAGCATTGCCTGCTGCCAGCCGGTGTTGGTTCAGGGCGAGGTGCCGTCCATGTGCACGACCTCAGCGATGTCCCATACATACCCGAAGGGGTCGCGAATCCGTGCGCTCAGGTCGCCCCAGAGCTGTTCCTGCGGGGCTTGCAGTTCCACGAATCCACTCGCCAACGCCGAGCGGTGTATCCGCTCCACCTGGTCCACGTACAGGTAGAAGATAAATGGCGCCGGCTGGCCCGAGCGAGCCGGCGAGACACCGACGTGACCGAAGCTGCCCTCGGCCGACAGCGTGATGTTGTTGCCGCGATAGCGCAGCCGGGCGAACTGCAGGCGGTCGTCCTGGCCCGGCATGTCGAAGATGCGCACCATCGCGAAGACATTTGCATAAAGACTGCAGGCGGCCTCGACGTCGGGCACGTAGATGTTCGTCGTCCACCACGTCAATCCGGGTCGCGGTGCCGGGCGGGCATCGACGTTGTCGAACCAGAACGGTGATCGCAATGTGCTCACGCGGCCTCCAGACGCCTATGCCCTAGCCGCCAGCAAGCCGCCGGCATCCGCCGGGTAGCCGGCGGCAGCACGCTGCCGCGCCTTGGCGTCGAAGTACGCACGCACCCAGGCAAAACGCTCGCCGGCCGGGTCCAACCCCACGGTGCCGGCGATAGCGGCGATGCTGATCGGGCGCCCCGCGCAGCCCCAGTTGCCCTCGGGGATCTCGTCGATCATCACCAGGATGCTGGCGCCCGCCTGCTCGGGCGCCAGCACCTGCGTCAGCGCGGCGGTGGCGCCGGCATGCACCTCGTTCTTGTGCGCCTGGTTCATGTAGCCCTCGGGGATGCTCACCGTCACCAGGAAGGCGCCGGGCGGGTGCACGAAGTGCCCGTCGTTGCGCCCGCCGACCCACCAGTCGGCATCGTCCACGGGGTTGAACAGCACCGTGGCGAAGGCCTTGCCGCCTTCGGTGCGCGCGCCGCCTTCCATCTGCAGCAGCAGTTCGGTCAGGCGCGCCGCGATCGAGGCCTTCTGCCCGGCGTTGAGGCTGCTGCGCCGGTGCTGGACTTGAATGATCGGCATGGTGTGGCTCCCTTCACATCACGGTTTCGACGATCAGCACGTCGTTGTGGCCGGCGCCGGTGCGCAGCGGCACGGCGTCCACGTCCCAGGTGCCCAGGCTGTCGCGCCGGGCGAGCGCAGCGCCCTGCACCTGCGCGCCGCCTTCGATGACGAAGGCATAGACGCCGTGCTGGCGCGAGGCCGGCCGGTACGTCAGCTCGGTCGGCTGGTCGCTGACCAGGCGCGAGACGCGCACGTCCTGCGGGATCGGCAGCGCGCCCTCGGCCTCGCCCACCAGTTCGGTCAGCCGGTTGCGGTTCGCCTGCGAATCGAAATGCCCGCGGTGGTAGGCCGGCGGCAGGTACAGCCGGTTCGGCAGGAACCAGATGTAGATGGCGTTCATGTCGTCCGCGCGCAGGTTCAGCTCGCTGTGCTTACCGCCGGAGCCGGCCGAGAACACGTAGTAGTCGCCGGCGTGCAGCTGGTCGACGTTGCCGACGGTGTTGATGTGCGTCAGCTCGCCCTGCAGCACGAAGGCGCAGATGGCGAAGTCGTGGTGCGGGTGCATGTTGTAGCCGCAGCCGGCGCCGCTGAAGACTTCGTCGCCGAACACGCGCACGCTGCCGAAGCCGGCGCGGCCCGACTGGTATTCGTGGAAGTTGAAGCTAGACTGGCGCGTCAGCACCGCATCGGGGTGGCCTGCGATGTAGCTGGCGTTGGGGCCGGTGGACAGGTAGCGGCCGTGGCCGCGATCTGCGGCGCGCAGGATGAAGCTGTCTTGCATGGTGGGCTCCACGATGGGTGTTCAGGCGCGCAGCGAGCGCGCCGGCTGGCCGGCGGCGTAGGGGATCTCGACCATCTCGAAGCCGTTCTTGGGCGTGCCGCAGTCGGGGCAGACCCAGTCGTCGGGGATGTCGGCCCAGCGCGTGCCGGCCGGGATGCCGTGTTCGGGCAGTCCGAGCTGCTCGTCGTAGAGGAAGCCGCAGCCCAGGCACAGGTGGCGCTTGAAGGGGTCGTCGGGCATCGAAGTTCTCCGGTTCGCCAGTGATGTAACGCGTCACGCATTCATGTAGCGCGTCACGCATTATAAACACGCGTCACGCATTACTGCAAGCGTTGTTTTACACTTGCAGCGTTTTGGGCCGGGATTGGCCGCTACCGGGAGAAGCCATGGACGCCACATCGACCCACACCGAGGCAGGCAAGCTGCGCGAACAGACGCTGCGGCGGCTGCGCTGGGACATCGTCACCGGGCGCATCGCGCCGGGCACGATGCTGTCGGTGCCGGCGCTGTCGGCCGAGACCGGCATGTCGACCACGCCGGTGCGCGAGGCGCTGCTGACGCTGGAGCGCGACGGCCTGGTGGCGCCGCTGCGCAACCGGGGCTTTCGCGTCGAGGCGATGTCGGTGGCGGCGCTGCAGAATCTGTTCTCGCTGCGCGAGCTGCTGGAAGTGCACGCCATCGTGGCCATCGCCCGCAAGGGACTGCAGGACACGGCCGAACTGGTCGCGCTGGCCGACGCCGTGGGCGAAGCGGTCGACCGCGAAGACGTGACCGCCTATCTTGTGACCGACCGCGCCTTCCACACCGCGCTGGTGACGCGCGCCGACAATCCGATGCTGACCAAGCTGGTGCTGCAGTTGCGCGACGGCATGCGACTGTACGGCATCGATTCACCCGAGGGCCGGCAGCGCCAGCGCGATTCGGTGGGCGAGCACTACCGGCTGGTGGAGTTGGTGCAGCACGGCCAGGCCGATGCGGCCGCCGCGCTGATGAGCCACCACATCCTGTCTTGGAAGCCGCTGTTCAGTGCGGCGCTGGAGGGGCGGACGCCGTCCTGAGTGCCGGAGCGAAGGGTCGGCGTCGCAGGCCGCTGCTCTCCGGATGGAAGTCTCCGGGAACCGGAGACTGTGCGGCCCTACCCCTTCGAGAGGCGTCGAGACGACGCACGCCCGCAGACTTCCAGCATGCTGCTGCCGGCCGCAGAACGCACCCACATCGATCCTTCGAACGTTCGGGACCACCTCCTCTCGGACGTTCAATCCATCGGCCGTTTCGAGGCTGCAGTCTTCCGTGCACTTGGATCCCGGGCAGAAGAGTGGCACAGGCTTCGAGACGATCTGTTCGCTCTTGCGCACAGTGCCGGAGCGGTACCAGGCCAGGCAAGCATCTTCGGGCAGAAGTACGAGGCAGCGGGTACCCTGTGTGCGCCAAACGTTCGCGAGGCGAAATTCATCGGCGTATGGCTCGCGCTGGCGCACGAGGAAGCACCAAGCTTCATCACCGCGTTTCCGGGACAAGTGATGCACAAGCTGCTGGATACGGTTGCGCTCACGGATGATCTCCCCGAAGCCGATCTGCGCAAGGGTGATGCAGGTGCGGTGGTCGAGGTGCTTGGCCCAGACGCCTACGAAGTGGAGTTCGTAGCCGCATCGGGTCGGACGCCGGCACTGGTCACGCTCGCCGCAAGTGAAGTCCACGCCCTTGGTGACAGCGACTTGATCTCTGTACGCACGCTCGCCGAGACTGGCACCTAGGGCAACGCTGCTGCGAAGACCGCGTCGCGGCGAGCGAGCGGCTTGCCCCGCCCAGCCATATCGGCCGCTTATGGCCGCATCGCAAGACGGTATTTCCCACCGGCCCGCAGCGGGGCCACAGTTCGCTCCACCCAAACCACGGAGTGAATGATGTCCAAACTGATCTATCGCGTCGTCTCGGCCTGCGGCGCTCTCGGCTACGGCTTCCCGAAGGAATCGATGGACAAGGCCCTCGAGGGCCGCATCGACGCCATCGTGTCCGACGCCGGCTCGATGGACGCCGGCCCCTATTTCCTCGGCACCGGCACGCAGTATTTCGAGCGCGAGGCGGTGAAGGCCGACTACACGCACATGGTGCGCGCCGGCCTTGCGACCGGCGCGCCGGTGATCCTGGGCAGTTGCGGCATGGCCGGCGGCGACCGCAATCTCGAGTGGATGCTCGATGTCGCCAAGGAGGTGTTCGCCGAACTCGGCGTGCACGACGCCAAGGTGGCGACCATCAGCGCCGAGATCGACCCCGCGCTCGTCATCGCCGAACTGAAGCGCGGCGCGCTGCTGCCCACCGGCGACGGCCCGATGCTCGACGAGGCTGCCTTGCGTCAAAGCGTGATCGCCGGCCAGATGGGCATCCACCCGATCCTCGCCGCGCTGCAGGCGGGCGCAAGGTACATCTTCGCCGGGCGCAGCTGCGACGTCGCGCTGTTCGCCGCCGACATGGTGCGCAAGGGCATCGACGCCGGCCTCGCCTACCACGTCGGCCACGTGCTCGAATGCGGCGCGCTCGCCTGCGACCCCGGTTCGCCGTCGGATTGCCTGGTCGCCGAGGTCTACGACGACGGCAGCGCGGTCTTCGTCGCGCCGAACGCCGAGCGGCGCTGCACGCCGTATTCGATCGCCGCGCATTCGCTGTACGAGGAGAGCCACCCGCAGCTGCAGTTCTATCCGGAAGGCGTGCTGCTGATGGACCGCACCGAATTCTTCGCGCGCGACGCGCGCTCGGCCGGCATCCGCGGCAGCCGCTTCATCCACGCCGGCGCGCCCTGGCCGTGGAGCATCAAGCTCGAAGGCGCACGCCGCCTCGGCGCGCGCAAGGTCTCGCTGATCCACATCGACGCCGCCGATCTGCCGAAGGTGCCGGCCGAGGTGCTCGTCTACGGCCGCAACGGCGTGATGGCACGCCCTGTCGAAGGCGAGGAACGCGAGCTCGGCCTGATCGTCGAGACGACGGCGAAGACGCAGGCCGCGGCCGAGACGCTGGCGAGCCTGCTGACGCACTACCTGATCCACTTCGGCTACGTCGGGCGCAAGGCAACCGCCGGCAACATCGCCTATCCGTTGTCGCCGAACCTGATGAGCTTCGAGCGCGAAGACGGGACGTGGGGCGCGATCGTGCCCAGCGGTACGCGCGACCCGGTGTTCTTCCAGAACTACGCCAGGGTGAAGAAGGGTGCGCTGGCGTCGATCGAAGCGGGCTTCCCCGAGGCGCTGGCGAATGCCAGCTGGCGCATCGTCGAGGCCGACGCGCAGCACCCGACGATCGTGCTGCGCACGATCGACGCCGACCCGGCGCGGCTCGCCGCAAGGCATGCCGATCAGATCGCGCAGATCACCCAGGTGCTGACGCCGAAGCCCGGGTCGATTCTCGACATCGACGCCGCCGATGCCTACGAGTGGTCGCTGTACCACCTGCTGCAAAACGAAGCGCTGATCAAGGAGACGATGTTCCCGATCCGCTACTTCCGCGCCAACGGCGCCGCGTGGGTGCCCGAAGGCGAGGCGCGGCCGACGTACTTCGACATCGGCCTCGAAAACTTCCGCGGCGAACTCGACGACCGCAGCCTGTCGCTGATCGCCGACGCGCCGCCGGCCGGCGAGCCCGAGGCGATGCAGCGCCTGCTCGACATGGCGGTCGTGATCCGCAGCAAGAACGCCGGCATCAACCGGCTGACCTACGACGTGGTCTTCAATTCGGCCGCCGACTACGAGGCCGCGCTGCATTCCAACGTCTTTCACAAGACGCAGGTCGCGAAGCTGCTGAAGCTGCCGGTGGAGCACGTGGTCGGCACGTTCTTCGTCGACAGCTGCAACGCGATCAAGATCACGATCGACCGGCCCAACCTTTCGGCGTCGCCCGACGAGCACGACGTCTTCGGCGCGCAGCAGCAAAGCGCACTCGAAGGGCTGCGCGTGCCGGTCCATGCACAGCATCTGGCCGTCGCCTGCGCGCTGTGAGCACAATCGGCGTGCCATGCACGCCTCGTCGACGATCCGCCGCGCGCTCTGCGCCACGCTGCTCGCAGCGGCCGCCGGCGCGGCCTTCGCCGACGCAGCGGAGCGCTTTCCGGCGCGGCCGATCAGGCTGATCGTTGCCTTCGCACCGGGCACCGGCAGCGATGCGGTGGCGCGCATCATCGCCGCCGCAATGGGCGCGGCGCTGGGCCGGGTTGTGATCGTCGACAACCACAGTGGCGCGGGCGGTGTGCTCGGCACCGAGCAGGGCGCGCGCGCCGCGGCCGATGGCTATACGCTGACGCTGGCGACGACGAGCACGCTGCTCACCCTCCCTGCGCTGAACCCGAAGCTGCGCTACCGGCCGGACAGGGACTTCGTGCCCGTCGCCGCCCTGGCGCGCACGCCCTTCGTGCTGGTCACGGCGAATACGCCGCAGGCCCCGCGCAGCCTGGCCGAACTCGAGACCCGGCTGGCCGGCGCGGGCGGCACCTTCGGCTCGGCCGGCAACGGCACGATCGGGCATCTGGTGGCACAGCACTTCGTGCACGAGGCCGGTGTGCAGGCGGTGCACGTGCCCTATCGCGGCAGCAGCCAGGCACTGAGCGACGTGGCCGGCGGCCAGCTGCTCTTTGCCTGCGATACGGTGGCCGCTGCGCTGCCGCTGATCCGCGCCGGCAAGCTGCGCGCGCTCGCGCTCAGTGCGCCGCGGCGCCTGGCGGCGCTGCCCGGCGTGCCGACCGGCGCCGAGGCCGGCATGCCGGCCTTCGCGCTGTCCGCCTGGTGGGGGCTGGTCGCGCCGGCCGGCACACCGCCGGCGGTGGTGGCGGTGCTGTCCGATGCGGTGCTGAAGTCGCTCGCCGAATCGCAGGTAAGGCGGGAGCTGGATGCGCTGCAGGTGGAGCCGCTGGCGCTCGACGCGGCAGCCTTCGGCGCGCTGATACACAGCGAGGCGCCGTTCTGGGCCGATTTCGTGCGGCGCAGCGGGATCCGCTTCGATTCCTGAATCGCCGGCCTGACGCGCCTGCCCGTCGCCGGCGGCGCGGTTGCGCGCGCTGCACCGACAATGGGGCCCGTTCACGTGAAGGCCCGCCCGCGGTGATCCAGCTGCGCCACCTGCGCTATTTCGTCGGCATCGTCGATGCCGGCAGCCTGTCGCGCGCCGCGAGCACCTTGTTCGTCGCGCAGCCGGCCCTGAGCCAGCAGATGGCCGACCTGGAACAACAACTGGGCGTCGCGCTGCTGCACCGCAGTGCGCGCGGCGTGCGGCCGACGCCGGCCGGCGAGCTGCTGTACCGCGAGGCGCAGGCAATCCTGCGCCATGTCGAGAAGCTGCCGGACCTCGTGCGCGACAGCGGCGGCGAGGTGTCCGGCGCGGTCAGCCTTGGCATGTCGTCGACGGTCGCCTCGTTTCTGGCCGGGCCCTTCATCGAGGTCTGCCGCAATGCGCTGCCTCGCGTCAATCTGAACCTGGTCACCCAAGACAGCGTGAGCCTGAAGTCGCGCATCGACGCCCACGGCCTGGACCTGGCGGTGGTCTTCGAGCCGCAGGCAACGCCTGACCAGCCGTTGATGCCGCTTTTTCGCCAGCGGCTGTACCTGGTCGACCGCAGGAAGCTGCCGGGCCATCCGCGCAGCGTGCCGCTGCAGCGTGTGGCGGCATTGCCGCTGGTGCTGGGCGGCGCAAGCAACGTGCTGCGCCGCGTGCTCGATCGCGCCTTCGCCGACGCCGGCCTGCAGCCCAAGGTCGTCGTCGAGACCAACCTGCTGTCGAGCATGCTCGCCGCAGTCCACTCGGGCGCCGGCGCGACCGTCGTGCCGCTGGGCGAGTTCAGCGCGCTGCTCGGCCGCGGCGCGCTGGCGGCCACTCCGATCGAGCCGGCGCTGTACCTGACGGCCTGCGTGGCGCACGACGCCAGCAGCGCGCCGACGCGCGCCACCGAGGCGGTGCGCGCGCTGCTGGCCGGCGTGATCGCGCGGCTGCTGCGCGACAAGGCACCGCCGGGCATGGAGCCGGTGCAGGAAGGCTAGGCGCGCCGCTGTCACGACGGCGTCACCATCGGACGTGAAGCTTGCCGCTCCCATCCACAACGAGGAGCGCTTCCGATGTCGTCTTCCCACTTCCCGGGCCTGCTGCTGGCCTGTGCCATCACGAGCGCGGCGCACGCGCAGTCCGTCACCAACGTCGGCTTCGTCAACGGTCTCGTACTGTCGGGCGGCGCGCTCGACCTCAGCGCCGGCAGCGATGTCGAGCGCCGGCTCGGCTATTTCTCCGATCTCTACTACGACCGCCACCGCAACGAGTGGTGGGGCCTGTCCGACCGCGGGCCGGGCGGCGGCACCCTGCCCTACGAGACGCGCGTCCAGCGCTTCACGCTGGACGTCGCGGCCAACGGTGCGATCAGCAACTTCCAGGTCACGAAGACGATCAAGTTCATGCGCGACGGCGCGCCGCTCGATGGCCTGGCACCCAAGCCGAGCGGCGTGCTCGGCAATGCGTTCGACCCCGAAGGCTTCGTCGTCAATCCGAGGAACGGCAACCTGCTGGTATCGGACGAATACGGCCCGTCGCTCTACGAGTTCGATCGCAACGGGCAACTGGTGCGCCAGTACACGGTGCCAACCAACCTCGTGCCCAAGGTGGGCGCGACGGTGAACTACAACGCGGCGCCGCCCACCCTCACGAGCGGGCGCGAACCGAATCGCGGGTTCGAAGGCCTGGCCATCAGCCCCGACGGCAAGTACGCCTATGCGGTGCTGCAAAACGGCGCCGTCCAGGACGGCTGGAGCGCTTCGAGCCGTGGCCGCTATACGCGCATCGTGAAGTTCGACACCGCCACCGGCCAGGCCGTCGGCCAGTACGCCTACAAGCTCGAAAGCGCCGGCCAGGGCCGCGGCATCTCCGCGCTGGTCGCGCTCGGCAACGACCGGTTCATGATTCTCGAGCGCAACAACCGCGGCATCGGCGTCGGCGCGACGCTCGCGAACCCCGACAAGAATGTCTTCATGATCGACCTGAACGGCGCGACCGACGTGAGCGGCATCGACCTGCCGGCGACCGGCGACCTGCCGAGCGGATTTACCGCCGTCGCCAAGGGCGCGAAGGTGATCGACCTCGACGCCGACACGCTCGCCGCGCTCGGCGGCAAGTCGCCCGAGAAGTGGGAAGGGCTGGCCGTCGGCCCGCAGCTCGCGGACGGCAGCTTTCTCGTCCTCGCCGGCACCGACAACGACTACAGCGTGACGCAGAACGACGGCGGCGAGCAGTTCGAAGTCTGGTTCCGCATGAGCGACGCGGACCCGTATGCGACCTCGATCCAGTGCCCGATTGGCGCCATCGTCGGCTGCACCGGCACGCTGAGCGACGACTACATGCTGCTGCCCGGCGTGCTGCATGCCTACACCGCGAACATCGACGGCTATGTCGCCGCCATCCCCGAGCCCGGAACCTACGCGCTCATGCTGGCCGGACTGTTGAGCCTCGGCTGGATCGCGGCACGCCGCAGCGGTCGCACTGACTGATTGGAGGCTGCCCGCGGCGTGAACGCGTGGCCCGGCGGCGATTGCGCGATCGTCGCCGCGGAGATCGCCGCGGCGGGCCGGATCGGCGACCTGCCGATTCGCGATCAAGCTCGTCGAAATGAACCTTCGCGCGCGGCGCGTGGTTGATCGTCAACCAACGCCGTGCGGCCGACAGGGCCGGCGCCGCAAAGTCGAACCCGCGGCGGGCGGTGCCTGATATCCATTCGCGATCGAACGCACGGAGACGCACGCTCGCTGAAAGCACGCGGCTGAAGACCAGCCGCCGCGGTGCGCGCGCCGGTAGGCACGGCAAAGCCGGACCCGCACAGCCGGCCACACTTCGGCGAGGCGGCCGTCGCCTGGAAGGTGCCGGCTGCCCTGCGGTACTCGCGCCCATGGCCTCGTCGCCAACTCACTTCGCGAACTGCGTTCGCTGCGTTCAGACACTCGCGACGAAGTCAGACCACGAAGCGCGCTGCGCGCGCCGGCCATGGGCACTGCGTTCCTCGGCGCCTCGCAGGCGCATCGCAGTCTGTGCGGGTCCGCCTTTGCGGCGGCGCTCGTGGTGTTTGTAGCGCGAACCACCCGCCCCCCGGCTTCGTGTCAGGCGCCACCCGACAGGGGCGATTTCTGGTGCCGCCGGATGAGCCGCGAACGAGGGGCCCCGCGTAGCGGGGATCGAAGCGAGCGAATGCGGCAGGGCGCCGATGGCAAGGCGCTGCGAACCGCTCGATCGAGCGTAGGCGCAGCATGAGCCACTGGCGGGCAGCGCCTGGCACGATGCGCTGACCGACGCGTGCGGCAGCGGCATTGCGCGCCAAGCCCCAAGGCATTGCCGGAGGTCGCCGGATTCTTTGCGTTCGAACGCACATCGGCATGACGCGAGGCGCCGACCGGCGAGTTGGCAGTAGCTGCGCGCGGGCAGCCGCGGATTCTGGCGAGCGCTCACCTGATCCTCGCCGTTGAACGCAGATCGGCATGCGTCGCCTGGGCCGGGCCCGCGATCGGCCCCGGCGCCGCTCTCGAAGGCGATGCCCGCGCGTCGCGGCGTCCGCAGCGGCGCGCGGGCGCGGATTCAGCCCAGCGCAGGCTGGCCGGCCGTGCCGGTGAGGTAGCCCACCGCGGCACCCGACTTGTTCTTGTAGTTGGCATTCACCAGCGGATCCAGCGTGTCCTTGACGACATTGTGGATGCTGCCCCAATCACCGGCGTGCTGGAAGTTGCTCATGATGTAGGTCCAGCCGTTGATCTCGTCCACCGCGTGCAGGCCCGTCGATTCCCCGCCTGCGGGGATGGACATGACGCGCGACAGGACCTTGGTGTCGATGTTGTACGCCCACAGGAAGTTGTTCACGTGCTGGCCGCTGTCTTCGCCGATGAAGAGCGTGCGCAGCTTCTCCGAGAACTTGAGGTTGTCGGGGTTGCAGATCTTGTCCGGGTTGCCGGTATTGCCCAGCGCGTCGGCGGCGATGTCCTCGCCGGCCAGCAGGGCGCGGGTGCTCACCGGCATCCACTCGCTGTCGATCGCGGCGCCGGCCGTATCCTTCTGGCCGCCGCCGAGCGCGAGCGCCATCACCGCGCCGGCCTTGAGCGCCTTGGGGATGGCGATGCCGTTGCCGGGCACGTTGGCGGCGTCACCGGTCACCATCGATTTTTCGCAGTTCTGCAGCGCGGAATAGGCGACCTTGTCGCGCGCATTCACGGTCGTGCCTTCCATCTTGGTGAAGCCCATGCTGGCGCCCTTGTAGGCGGCGTAGCGGTGCGTTTCCAGGAAGGCGGCGGCCTTGTCCATGCCGGGGTTGATCCTGATCCACTCGGTCTTGCCGTTGGCCACGATTCTTGTGTAGCTCGCGTCGTCGGGATCGGCCTTGACGACGGACATGATGTCGGTCGGCTTCAAAGTATCGGCGAGCTGCTCGATCTCGGCGCTGGTGGCCGAGCCGAGCTTGATCCAGGCGAGTGGCGCGGCGCTGTTCGCGGCCGGGTCGATGGAGAAGCCCGCGCCCACCTTGGCGGCATACAGCGTGCCGGAGGAGAGGTCCTTCTCCCGGTCGGCGACGAAGACGAAATAGGCGCTGTTGGTGGCGTCGTCGCCCATCAGCGCGGTGCGCTGATCGGGCATGGCCTGCACCAGTTCGTGCGAGATGCGGCCCATGCAGAAGTGCTTTGTGATGCTGCCGCTGCCGTCCGGATTCACCGTCACCTCGGGCATGTGGCCGTAGTGGTACGGGTTGGCCGCCGTCTCGCTGCCGTACAGGTTGCGGCTGTAGGCCTTGAACTGCGCGTTGCTCGCGACGGCGAAGGCGTCGGGTTCGTACTCTTCGCTCGACAGGTGCGTGCCCCAGGGTGAGAGGCTGGCGCCGCAGGTGATCCACAGGCCGTGCACCTTGGAGGTATCCACGTTGTGGTACTTGGCCAGGGTGAGCTTGCCCGTGGTCTGATCCTGATCGAGCGTCAGCACGGCGATCGGCGACGGCAGCTTGCCGTACATGTCGGTCTTGCCGTCCCGCGCGGCGGTGGTGTATTCGAACTGCACCACGGCGAAGACAGGCTTGCCCTTGACGCCGTCGACCTTCGCATTCGGCACCGTGAGCAGCGAAGTGCCGTCGGGCGCGTCGGAGAAGAACTGGCGCTCGGCACCCGCCACGCTCTTGTCGATGATGGGCTGGTTGCGGATGTCCACATAGCCGCCGGCCAGAATCCTGCCGCCTTTGCCGTCGCTCACCAGGTCGCCGGTGATGAAGAAGGGCTGGTAGGCGAGGGTAAAGGTCTGCTTCGAGCCGTCGGCGTAGAGGACCTCGAGCGCCGAGCCCACCGTCGTGGTGGCCATGGCGGCCGGGGTGGCGAACGTGGGCGCGGCCATGCTCGTGAAGCTGGCCGACGCGAACGGGGCCGCGGCATCGCTGCCGCCGCCGCATGCGGCCAGAAGGCCGGTGGCCGAGGCGCCCGCGCCGAGCGGCAGCAGCGGCAGGCCGACGAGCATTTGCAGGGTCTTGCGGCGGGTGGGATCGGGGGTATGGGGCATATGCTTTCCAGATGGAGTGGTGAAACGCCCGCGCCGATGCCTCCATCGAGCGCGGTCGCGGGTCGGTGCAAGGCGGCGCCGGCCGTCTTTGCGCTCGAGCGATGTTAGGGAGCCGGTATGACGGCGGCGTGACGACTGCACGCGACGCGCGCGGCGGCCTACCGAAGCGGCTGCCGGCGCGGTCGCGCCGGGCCGATCAGGGGCGAGTGGACAGCGTGCGCCCTCAGGCGGCGACGGTCTGGCGCACCGCGCGTTCCCAGCGCTGCATCAGCTCGGCGGCGCGATCGCGCGCCAGCGTCGGATGAAAGCGGCGCTCGGCCTGCCATTGCGCGGCGAGTTCGTCCAGATCGCGGTAGACGCCGCAGGCGAGGCCGGCGAGGTAGGCGGCACCGAGGGCGGTCGTCTCGATCACGCGCGGCCGCACGACCGGGATGCCGAGCAGATCGGCCTGGAACTGCATCAGCAGGTCGTTCACGCAGGCGCCGCCGTCGACCCGCAGTTCGGAGACCGGCGCGGCGCCCGCGGCCGCCGCGTCGCGGTTCATCGCCCCGAGCAGCGCCGCGCTCTGGAATGCGATGCTCTCGAGCGCGGCGCGCGCGATGTGGGCGACCGTGCTGCCGCGCGTCAGGCCGACGATCGCGCCGCGCGCATCGGCCTGCCAGTACGGCGCGCCGAGGCCGGTGAAGGCCGGCACGAACATCACGCCGCCGGCATCGGGCACGCTCTCGGCAAGCGTCTGCACCTCGCCGCTCGACGATATCGCGCGCAGCCCGTCGCGCAGCCACTGCACGACCGCGCCGCCGATGAAGACGCCGCCTTCGAGCGCGAACTCGGGGCCGTCCCCCGCACCCGTCTGCGCTGCCGCGGTCGTGATCAATCCATTGCGGCTTGCCAGAAAGCGGCGGCCGGAGTGCATCAGCATGAAGCAGCCGGTGCCGTAGGTATTCTTCGCCAGCCCGGCGCGAAAGCAGGCCTGGCCGAAGAGCGCGCTCTGCTGGTCGCCGGCGACACCAGCGATCGGCAGGCTCGCGCCGAGCAGCGCGGCATCCGTCTCGCCGAAGATGTGGCTCGACGGATGCACCTCGGGCAGCAGTTCGCGCGGAATGTCGAGCAGGCGCAGCAGCTCGTCGTCCCAGGCGTTGTCGTGCACGTTGAAGAGCAGCGTGCGCGAAGCGTTGCTCGCGTCGGTGGCGTGGATGCGCCCGCCGCTCAGGCGCCACATCAGCCAGCTGTCGATGGTGCCGAAGGCGAGCTCGCCGCGCGCCGCCGCGGCACGCGCGCCGGGGACGCTGTCGAGGATCCACTTCAGCTTGGTGCCCGAAAAGTAGGCGTCGATGACGAGTCCGGTCTTCGCGCGAAACAGCTCGCCATGCCCCTGCGCGCGCAGCGCGGCGCAGGTCGGCTCGGTGCGCCGATCCTGCCAGACGATCGCATTGCGGATCGGCAGGCCGCTCTTGCGGTTCCAGACCAGCGTCGTCTCGCGCTGGTTGGTGATGCCGATCGCGCGCACATCGGCGGCGGCGGGTCCGGCGCCGGCCAGCGCCTCGCGTGCGGTCGCGAGCTGCGAGGTCCAGATCTCCATCGCATCGTGCTCGACCCAGCCCGGCTGCGGGAAAATCTGCGTCAATTCGCGCTGCGCCTTGGCGACGATGCGGCCGCCTTCATCGAAGACGATGCTGCGCGAGCTGGAGGTGCCCTGATCGAGGGCAAGCAGATAGGTCATGCGGCGCCTCCGCAAGGTAGAGAAGTTCGCAGTGCCTTGTCGTCGGCGCCTTGCCGAATTCGATCGCTTCGATCCCCGCTGCGCGGGGCCCCTCTTTCGCATCTCATTCGGCGCCTCCGCCAGATGGAGCAGTTCGCAGCGCCTTGTTGTCGGCGCCTTGCCGAATTCGCTCGCTTCGATCCCCGCTGCGCGGGGCCCCTCTTTCGCGTCTCATTCGGCGCTCTCCTGTGCGACGACGCACTGGACGCCGGCCTGCTCGAGCAGGCGCGGAAACGGCTCGGGCGGCTGGATGTCGGTGTAGAGGCGGTCCAGATTGTCGAGCCGCGCGAGTTCGACCATCGCCGGGCGGTTGAATTTGCTGTGGTCGGCGGCGAGCCAGACTTCGCGCGAGTGTTCGAGGATCGCGCGCGACACCTTCACCTCGCGATAGTCGAAGTCGCGCAGCGTGCCGTCGGCCTCGATGCCGGAGATGCCGATGAGCGCGATGTCGACCTTGAACTGGGCGATGAATTCGACCGTCGCCTCGCCCATGATCGCGCGGTCGCGCGAGCGCACGACGCCGCCGGCGACGATCAGCTCGCAGTCGGGGTGGTCCGACAGGATCGCCGCGACGTTGAGGTTGTTCGTGATCACGCGCAGGCCGCGGTGGTCGGCGAGTTCGCGCGCGATGGCTTCGGCGGTCGTGCCGATATTGAGGATCAGCGAGCAGCCGTGCGGAACGTCGTGCGCGACGCGCTGCGCAATGCGCAGCTTGGCCGCTTCGTTGAGCCGCTGGCGCTGGCGGTAGGCGAGGTTCTCGGTCGTCGAGCCGGGCACCCGCACGCCGCCGTGGAAGCGCGCCAGCACGCCCGCCTCGGAGAGCAGGCGCACGTCGCGCCGCACGGTCTGCAGCGTGACGCCGAACTGCTCGGCGAGCGCCTCGGTCGTGACGCTGCCGAGGCGGCGCACTTCCTCGATCAAACGAAGCTGCCGGGGCTGGAGTTGCATCGCAGGCGAATCTAGACGACCGAAACCGAACCGTCACTAGGGATAGTCCGAAGGTTAAACGAAAACCAAACGAACATACTCGATGCCATGCGAAATGCCACGGTCGCCGACCCAGCGCTCGACGTGCTCGTCGTCGGCGGCGGCATCAACGGCGCCGGCATCGCGCGCGACCTCGCCGGACGCGGCCTGTCGGTGCTGCTGTGCGAGAAGGACGATCTGGCGGCACATACCTCGTCGTCGTCGACCAAGCTGATCCACGGCGGACTGCGCTACCTCGAGTACTACGAGTTCGCGCTCGTCAGGAAGTCGCTCGCCGAGCGCGAGGTGCTGCTCAGGAGCGCACCGCACATCATGTGGCCGCTGCGCTTCGTGATGCCGCACGACCCCCACATGCGGCCGGTGTGGATGGTGCGCGCCGGGCTCTTCCTCTACGACCATCTCGCGCGGCGCGAGGTACTGCCCGGCTCGCGCACGGTCGATCTGCGCCGCCACGTGGCCGGCACGCCGCTGCAGCGGCGGTTTCACAAGGGCTTTGTCTATTCCGACGGCTGGGTCGACGACGCGCGGCTCGTCGTGCTGTGCGCGATCGACGCCGCGCTGCGCGGCGCGTCGATCCTCACCGGCTGGACCTGCGTCGATGCGCGGCGCGGCCCCAAGGCCTGGCACGCGACGCTGCAGGACGCGCGCGGCCGGACGCGCGAGATCGCGGCGCGCGCGCTCGTCAACGCCGCCGGACCGTGGGCGGCGCAGTTCCTGACCGACTGCGCGCACACACCGCCGGACAAGCAGCTTCGGCTCGTGAAGGGCAGCCACATCGTCGTTCGCAAGCTGTTCGACCACGGCCACGCCTACATCTTCCAGAATCCGGACCAGCGCATCATCTTCGCCATCCCGTACGAAAGCGATTTCACGCTGATCGGCACGACCGATGTCGAGCACCACGGCGCGATCGGCGCGGCGCGCATCGATGCCGCCGAGGTGAGCTATCTGTGCGAGCAGGCGAGCCGCTATTTCGAGCGGCCGGTGCGGCCGTCGGACGTGGTCTGGAGCTACAGCGGCGTGCGCCCGCTGCTCGACGACGAATCGGGCGACCCGTCGGCGGTGACGCGCGACTACGCGCTCGAGCTCGATGCGAGCGCGCAGGCCGCGCCGCTGCTCACCGTCTGGGGCGGCAAGATCACGACCTTTCGCAAACTCGGCGAGGAAGCCGCCGACCTGCTCGCCGGGCCGCTTTCCATCGCGCGCGGCGCGTGGACCCACGGCGCGCACCTGCCTGGTGGCGACCTGAGCGCCTGGATCGGGCCCGCGAAGCGCCCCGATACCGACTTCGCCGCCTTCGTCCAGGCCCTTGCGCGGCGCCATCCCGAACTTCCGGCCGCGCTGTGCTGGCGGCTCGCGCGCTGCTACGGCTCGCGCGTCGAGCTTCTTCTCGGCGCGGACGGCCTCGGCGCGGAGGTCGCACCGGGCTTGCACGAGGCCGAACTGAACCATCTTCACGCCCACGAGTGGGCGCGCAGCGCCGACGACGTGCTGTGGCGCCGCACCAAGCTCGGCCTGCACATGAGCGCGGCCGAGCGCGCCGCCGTCGCCCGCTGGTGCGTCGAGCATTGGAGCGAGGCGCCGCTGGCGGCGGCGGCCGAAGCAGCCAGTACGGGGGAGCAGGCATGGAGCTGACGCTCGAGCGCATCGAACAGAGGGCCGGGGCGCAGACCTACCTCTATCCGCTCGATCTGAAGCTTGTGCCGCGCGCGGTGACGGTGCTGCTCGGCGCGACGCAGGCTGGCAAGACAACGCTGATGCGCGTAATGGCCGGGCTCGACGCGCCGGCCGAGGGCCGCGTGCTCGCCGACGGAAAAGACGTGACCGGTGTGCCGGTACGCGCCCGCAACATCGCGATGGTCTATCAGCAGTTCATCAACTATCCGTCGATGTCGGTCTACGACAACATCGCGTCGCCACTCGTGCTGCGCAAGGAACAGGACGTTGATGCGCGCGTCAACCAGCTCGCCGCCAAGCTGCATATCGAGCCCTTCCTGCGGCGGCTGCCCGCGGAGTTGTCGGGCGGCCAGCAGCAGCGCGTGGCGCTGGCGAGGGCGCTCGCCAAGAAGGCGCCGCTGATGCTGCTCGACGAGCCGCTCGTCAACCTCGACTACAAGCTGCGCGAGGAATTGCGAGAGGAACTGACGCAGCTTTTCGCGAGCGGCGATTCGACCGTCGTCTACGCGACGACCGAACCGACCGAGGCGCTGCTGCTCGGCGGCCACACCGCCCTGATGGACGCCGGCGAACTGCTGCAGTACGGGCCGACGGCCGAGGTATTCCATCGCCCGAAGTCGATCCGCGTCGCCCGCGCGTTCAGCGATCCGCCGATGAACCTGGTGGCCGCGAGTGCCGGCCAGTCCGGCATCGTTTTGTCTTCGGGCATGACGTTGCCGCTCGAGGTGCCCGGCGCGCCAGGTGCAGCGTTGACGGCGGGCATCCGCGCCAGCGCGCTGCGCGTCGACGCGCGCGATGGCGACGCTGCGCTCGCCGGCCGCGTCGAGCTGGCCGAGATCTCGGGCTCGGAAACCTTCGTCCACGTCGACACCGCGATCGGTGCACTCGTCGCGCAGTTGCCCGGTGTGCACCAGTTCCGGCTCGGCGCGACCGTGAGGCTGCATCTGAACCCGGCGCAGGTCTATATCTTCGACGCCGCGGGCGATCTGCTCGTCGCGCCGGCAAACGGGGCGGCATGACATGGCGCGCATCGAGCTCGACCTGGCCCACGCCTACCGGCCCGACCCGCGCAGCGACGAAGACTATGCGCTGCTGCCGCTGAAAATGTGCTTCGAGGACGGCGGCGCCTACGCGCTGCTCGGCCCGTCGGGCTGCGGCAAGACGACGATGCTCAACATCATCTCCGGCCTCGTCACGCCATCCCAAGGCACGGTGAAGTTCGACGGCCGCGACGTGAAGGCACTCTCGCCGAAGGAGCGCAACATCGCGCAAGTATTCCAGTTCCCGGTCATCTACGACACGATGACGGTCGCCGAGAATCTCGCCTTTCCGCTGCAGAATCGCGGCGTCGCGCGCGAGCGCATCAAGCAGCGCGTCGGCCAGATCGCCGAGATGCTCGAGCTGAGCGCGCAGCTCGACCAGCGCGCCGCCGGCCTCGCCGCCGACGCCAAGCAAAAGATTTCGCTCGGCCGCGGCCTCGTTCGCGAGGACGTGAGCGCGGTGCTGTTCGACGAGCCGCTGACGGTGATCGATCCGCACCTGAAGTGGCAGCTGCGCCGCAAGCTCAAGCAGATCCACCACGAGTTGAAGCTCACGCTCGTCTATGTCACGCACGACCAGGTCGAGGCGCTGACCTTTGCCGACCAGGTGATGGTGATGACGCGCGGCCGGGCGGTTCAGGTGGGACCGGCGAACGAATTGTTCGAGCGTCCGCGCCATACCTTCGTCGGCCACTTCATCGGCTCGCCGGGGATGAACTTCCTGCCGGCGCGCTGGGGCAGCGGCGGCGTCGAGGTGATGTCGCACAAGCTGCAGACGATCGCCGATGCGGCCGCCCTCGCCGCGGCGGGCGAGTTCACGCTCGGCGTGCGGCCGGAATACGTCGAACTCGCCGCCGCCGACGATCCGACCGCGCTGCCCGTCGTCGTCCTGCAGCGCCAGGATGTCGGCACCTACTGGCTGCTGACGGCGCGCTGCGGCGAGCACACGCTGCGCGCCCGGCTCGAGCCCGGCAGCGACGTACCGCCGACCGGCGCGCACGTCTGGCTCAAGGTCACCGGCGCGCACACCTGCTACTACGGACGCGACGAGGCGTTGATCGCGAGCGCCGACAGCATTGCAGAGGCACAGCCGTGAAGCCGGTGAACCAGCGCGCCTGGCTGCTCATCCTTCCGGTCGTGCTTTGCGTCGCGTTCTCCGCGATCCTGCCGCTGATGACGGTCGTCAACTACTCGGTGCAGGACATCATCTCGCCCGAACGCCGCGTCTTCGTGGGCACCGAGTGGTTCAAGCAGGTGATGCGCGACGACGATCTGCTCGAGGCGCTGGTGCGCCAGATCGGCTTCTCGGTCTCGGTGCTGCTGGTCGAGATTCCGCTCGGCATCGCGCTTGCGCTGTCGATGCCGGTCAAGGGCTGGAAGGCGTCGGCGGTACTCGTCGTCGTCGCGCTCTCGCTCTTGATCCCGTGGAACGTCGTCGGCACGATCTGGCAGATCTACGGCCGCACCGATATCGGTCTGTTCGGCGCCGCGCTCGCGGCGCTCGGCATCGACTACAGCTACACCGGCAGCGCGACCCACGCCTGGCTCACCGTGCTGCTGATGGACGTCTGGCACTGGACACCGCTCGTCGCGCTGCTGTGCTATGCCGGGCTGCGCGCGATTCCGGACGCCTACTACCAGGCAGCGAGCATCGACGGCGCCTCCAAGTTCTCGGTCTTCCGCTACATCCAGCTGCCCAAGCTGCGCGGCGTGCTGATGATCGCGGTGCTGCTGCGCTTCATGGACAGCTTCATGATCTACACCGAACCCTTCGTCCTGACCGGCGGCGGGCCGGGCAATGCGACGACCTTCCTGTCGCAGTACCTCACTCAGAAGGCGGTCGGGCAGTTCGACCTCGGCCCGGCGGCCGCGTTCTCGCTGATCTACTTCCTCATCATCCTGCTGCTGTGCTTCATCCTCTACAACTGGATGCAGCGTGTCGGCACCGCCGCCAAGGAGCCGCGCGATGAATGAGCAGCGCTTTCACAAGCGCACCGTATTCCTCGGCGCCTACCTGCTGTTCGCGGTCCTGCCCGTCTACTGGATGGTCAACATGTCGTTCAAGACGAACGAGGAGATCCTGTCGGTCTTCTCGTTCTGGCCGAACGCCTTCACCTGGGGCAACTACAAGGTCATCTTCACCGATGCGTCCTGGTACTCGGGCTATATCAATTCGCTGATCTACGTCGCGATGAATACGGTGATCTCGCTCGCCGTCGCCCTGCCGGCGGCGTATGCCTTCTCGCGCTACAGCTTCATCGGCGACAAGCACGTCTTCTTCTGGCTGCTCACCAACCGCATGACGCCGCCGGCCGTCTTCCTGCTGCCCTTCTTCCAGCTCTATACGACGCTCGGCCTGATGGACACGCACATCGCCGTCGCGCTCGCGCACCTGCTGTTCAACGTGCCGCTGGCGGTGTGGATTCTCGAAGGCTTCATGAGCGGCGTGCCGCGCGAGATCGACGAGACGGCGTATATCGACGGCTACTCGTTCCCGCGCTTCTTCCTCACGATCTACATCCCGCTCATCAAGGCCGGCGTCGGCGTGGCGGCCTTCTTCTGCTTCATGTTCAGCTGGGTCGAGCTGCTGATGGCGCGCACGCTGACGAGCGTGAACGCCAAGCCGATCGTCGCCGTGATGACGCGCACCGTCTCGGCCTCGGGCATGGACTGGGGCGTACTCGCCGCGGCCGGCGTGCTGACCATCGTTCCGGGCGCGATCGTGATCTGGTTCGTGCGCGACTACATCGCCAAGGGCTTCGCGATGGGGAGAGTCTGATGTTCGAATGGATGGCCTGGACCCTGCCGGTGGCCGTTTTCTTTACCTGCATCGGCCTGATGCTCGTCGGCATGACGGTGTGGGAGATCAAGTCGCCGACCGTGATGCGAAAGGGCTTCCTGCCGATTCCGACGACGCGCGGCGACCGGCTCTTCATCGGCCTGCTCGCCGCCGCGTACCTGAACCTCGCGTTCGTCGCCGTCAGCGAAAAGATGATCGACTGGTTCGGCCTGTCGCAGGAGCCGTCGATCTGGATCAGCTTCGTCGCATCGATGGCATTGCTCGTGCTCGTCATGAAGGAAGGCTGATTCTCGAAGCGTGAACCCGGCGCCGGAGGCATGCTTCCCGGCCGGCGCCGGCAGCCAGACCAGGGAAGCTCAACCGAGGAGACCGATATGAAATTGCGCTTGAATGCCGTGGCCTTTGCCGCCGCCGCTCTGGCCCTGGGCCATAGCGCATGGGCCGGCGAGGCCGAAGCCAAGAAATGGATCGACAGCGAGTTCCAGCCATCCACACTGAACAAGGATCAGCAGATGGCTGAGATGAAGTGGTTCATCGAAGCCGCCAAGAAACTGCAGGCCAAGGGCGTGAAGGAGATCTCGGTCGTCTCCGAGACCATCACCACGCACGAGTACGAATCGAAGACGCTCGCGAAGGCCTTCGAGGAGATCACCGGCATCAAAGTCAAGCACGACATCATCCAGGAAGGTGACGTGGTCGAGAAGCTGCAGACCTCGATGCAGTCGGGCAAGTCGATCTACGACGGCTGGATCAGCGACTCCGACCTGATCGGCACGCACTACCGCTACGGCAAGATCATGAACCTGACCGACTACATGGCCGGCGCGGGCAAGGATTACACCAATCCCGGGCTGGACCTGAAGGATTTCATCGGCACCAGCTTCACGACCGCGCCCGACGGCAAGCTCTACCAGCTGCCGGACCAGCAGTTCGCCAATCTGTACTGGTTCCGCGCCGACCTGTTCGCGCGCAAGGATCTGCAGGACAAGTTCAAGGGCAAGTACGGCTACGACCTCGGCGTACCGCTGAACTGGAGCGCCTACGAGGACATCGCCGAGTTCTTCACCAGCGACGTGAAGACGATCGACGGCAAGCCGATCTACGGCCACATGGACTACGGCAAGAAGGATCCGTCGCTCGGCTGGCGCTTCACCGACGCCTGGCTTTCGATGGCCGGCGCGGCCGACAAGGGCATCCCGAACGGCATGCCGGTCGACGAATGGGGCATCCGTGTCGCTGCCGACAAGTGCACGCCGGTCGGCGCCTCGGTGGCGCGCGGCGGGGCGACGAACTCGCCGGCGGCAGTCTTCGCGCTGACGAAGTACGTCGACTGGATGAAGAAGTACGCCCCGAAGGAAGCCACGGGCATGACCTTCGGCGAGGCCGGCCCGGTGCCGGCGCAGGGCCAGATCGCGCAGCAGATCTTCTGGTACACGGCCTTCACCGCCGACATGACCAAGGCCGGCCTGCCGGTGGTCAACGCCGACGGCACGCCGAAGTGGCGCATGGCGCCCGGCCCGAACGGGCCGTACTGGAAGCAGGGCATGCAGAACGGCTACCAGGACGTCGGCTCGTGGACCTTCTTCTCCGGCCACGACGCCAACAAGACGGCCGCCGCCTGGCTCTACGCGCAGTTCATCACCGCGAAGACGACCTCGCTGAAGAAATCGATCGTCGGCCTGACCTTCATCCGCGACAGCGACATCCGCAGCGACTACTTCACGCAGAACGCAGCCAAGTACGGCGGCTTGATCGAGTTTTACCGCAGCCCGGCGCGCGTCGCCTGGACGCCGACCGGCACCAACGTGCCCGACTATCCGAAGCTCGCGCAGCTGTGGTGGAAGAACGTCGCCGTCGCGGTCACGGGCGAGAAGACGCCGCAGCAGGCGATGGACAACCTGGCCGAGGAGATGGACCAGGTGATGGCGCGGCTCGAGCGCGCCGGCATGGCTCACTGCGCGCCCAAGCTCAATCCGAAGAGCTCGCCCGACAAGTGGCTCAGCGACCAGCAAGCGCCATGGAAGAAGCTGGCCAACGAGAAGCCCAAAGGCGAGACGATCGCCTACGAGACGTTGCTCAACGCGTGGCGGGCGGGCAAGGTACGCTGACGCGCTCGATCGGCACCTTCGAACGAATCCGGCGTCCGGGCGGGATGCCGGATTTGTTCACAGGCTCAG
>CALMIL010000179.1 GCA_937864005.1 uncultured Burkholderiales bacterium | reverse complement strand
CCGCGAGAAACTTCTCGCGCCGCGTCACGCGCTTCTTCTGCGCGAACTCGTAGCTGGCAAAACTCAGTTGCTGGGGCTGGTGCGGTCGGTGCTTCATGGGGGCCTATTCAAGCAGGATTCGGGCCGAATTGTTCAGCGTTTCCCTAGAATTGCCAAAAGTCGAGTATTCCTGCAATGTCGTTCCTCTGTTTGCTCTTGAGTGACGCGAAAATACTCGAACGCACCGCAGTCATGGAGCCGCCGAACCCAACCGCTATTGAGTTGCGCTGATCGGCTCATGGCATCGAGGTTTTCCCATTATGGCCCGAACTCTGACCTTCGCACGCAGGCTATCGCCCCCTAACCAAGCTTCCAGGGTCTTCAGCCAAAGGAACGGCAGCACAGTAAACGACCGGTGCGGATAAAACTTCTTCGTAAACCTCACCGCATTTCGAACCAGATAATACTCGGAGAGCAGGCTGCGTTTGGAATCATCCGAACTGGAACCAATTGTCGCGCCGCCCTTGTGAAAGACCAGCGCCGACTGTGCATAGCCCAACGAGTATCCAGCGCGCTTTGCACGAATAGCCCAGTCAATCTCCTCGTAGTATAAGAAATAGTCCTCTTCCATCGGCCCGACCTTCTCGAGGCACTCTCGGTTGATCATCAATGCCGCGCCATGGATATAGTCCAACTTGCTTTCGACCAAAGATCTATTCACTGACCGATCAATCGGCGCCCCTGCCCCTATCACACTGCCGCGCGCAAGCCAGGGCTGGAACGACGCCCCGCCAAACGCCTGCACGGCTTCGGGAGGCTCCTTGTTCAGTATCGTGCATCCAACCATCCCAAGCTCTTGATTCTCCGCAAATCTGGATACTGCAGCGTCAATGCAGCCTGGCCCGATGGCAGCGTCATTGTTCAAGAAGAAGATATATTCGTACCCTCTTGAGCCACGCACATATCTAATGCCGACGTTATTACCACCGGCAAACCCAAGGTTCCCACCCGTATTGATGATAATAACTTGGCTGCCGCATTCATCCGCTCTATCGAAGGTTTCGGATCCAACCCTCGTGAATGCGCTCCCGTCAAACGCAAATTCTCTTGATCGAACACCTCTCGAACCAAGCCACTCAGCAATGCGAACTACCGAGCCGTCACTCGACTGGTTATCACAAACAACAACACCAGACAACAGCGGGCCACCATATTTCAAAAGTGATTCCAAGCATTCAATGGTATCACTGCAGCCGTTCCAGTTGACCACAACAACCCAAACCCTCGGCTGATCATCTTTCGCAGTCTTCATGCGGCACGCAGTCGCTGATATCGTCGCAACGGGAACCTGCTGCCACTTTCGCTCCCCGGCGCCTCCCGCACCACTTGCGTCTCCATAAGGAAGATTGCCAGGGCGACGGTAGCCACACCAGAAGTGGAGACTAGATTTGGCTGCGTGACGGAAGTGATGACGGTCGCGGTCAGCAAGGTCCATAGCGCAGTAAATGTGATGGCTGGATCCCGCGCGGGCATCCGCGTGATCCGCCATGAGCGCCACAAGGCAAAGGAAACGAACCATACTGCACAGATCAATCCTGGTAGCCCGAGCTTCGTGGCCAGAGCAACATAGAGAGTATGAATATATCTCGTCTCGCCCTCCCAGCCAAATGCCTCCAGGGTGTGCGGCTTGTATTGCCCGCCAAGCCCAACGCCGGCAAAAGGATGATCGACTATCTTTGGTATTGCATAGTCCATCTCGATTTTTCTTCGCCCGAATGAGCTGCCCGATTTGATCTCCGCATCAATCTTCGTCACTCGCTCTGTAACTGCATCGAGATAGCGTGGATTTGTCACCGACAGGACGCTCACACCAATGACGCCGGCCGTCACCAATACTGCCGCAAGCGACAGGTAGCGCGGCTGTTTTGAATATAGCGCGAGAAGTCCGAGACCTATTATCACACTGATCCACATGCCTCGCGTAAAGCCGACAATGATGCCGCCAGCCAAAAGTCCACCAGCCAAGATCAGCAACCAAACTGGAATCGGGCGCCGCATCGCATATGCGGCGCACAAATATACAAATGCACCGTGCATGAATATCTCGCCAGGTGATGTGCTTCTTATAATTCCACCGAAAGTTTCGTCGACGGTCGTGAGCCCCATGACCCGTGCCCCCTGAAACAGGCGAACGCCCGCAACGGACTGAATGAGCATTCCGGCAGCAAGAAGCAGCGCGAGAATGAGCAGCAGCCGAAGAAATCTATTCAGCCTCGCCTCCGAGTCAACGGCAAGCGGCAGCAAAGGCAGGATGAGCCAATAGTAGAAAGGCCGAATCTCATTGAATATATCCCGCGCGGGTGTCTTCTTCAGCATCAGGGCATAGACAGCGGAGATGGCGGCAACGACGAGAAGTGAGCCGAGCGGAAGCAAGTACGGGCGAATCAGCACAAGACTCGGCCCAACCCGTCCAGCGTGTCGCACGAGGAGAATGAAGAAGAAGGCAATGATGCCCAGGTCCTCCGGACGGATCCTTCCGCCGAGGAGCGGAATGCTAGGCAAGACAAAGCCAGGGATGACTCCGAAAACGGCGGCCAGCAGTATAGCGACCGCCACTTCCGGATATGCAAAAGTGATTGCAAGGCCGATCGGTATTATCGCGATGGGGATCACGAAAAACCACGGCAACATAATGATAGCAAAACTGGCGAATAGCGTTGCAAAGACAACTGCGGCGCCAAGCGCAAGAACCGACCCCAGAGTCGTCCGTGATCTTCTCTTCCATACGACACTGATGTTTTTGGGCTGCATGTTCACCTCACAATGACGGATGCGAGCGCATCGACATCATCCCGATCGACCTTGGGTGTCGCAGTATATGATATTGTGCGCTGCATTCTGTCACATATAGATATTACTGACGCCGACCATCATTGGCGGGCCGCCGGTAGAGTCTGTGGAGCCAAGCCAGATGAGTGCAGCCTGTAACCAGCAGGCCAACAATATAGATCAACATGAACTTCTCGACTTGCAAGGCGGAGTCGCCTTGGGCGACGAGCAAGACGCCTACAACAGCCATTCCAATGATGGGAGCAAGTATTCTTGCATTGTTCAATCCAGCCGACACGGTGGCAATTGCAATCCCGCCATTGATATATTTAATTACAAGAATCGAGCCGAAAATCGGCAGCAGATATACCATCTGCTGAAATTGCTTTCCGAACAAGGTATGTACGATAGGATCCGAAAGGACGATCAGTGGCAGTGCAAAGCCGAGACCTATGCCGCCCATTGCGAATACCGTTATTTTTGATATTCGCCAGAACTGTTGATCCCGGCGGAACGCGAGCAGTGAGAGGCGCGGGATCATGACGTTACCAACGACAGGCGCCATTGCGTATATTCCACCGACTATCTTCTGCCCAGCACTATATATGCCAACCGCTTCCCGTCCGCAGAGCGCGCGGACCAAGACGATGTCGAGTTGACTCCATGCAGTTCCAAGTGCTCCCTCGGCACCGTAGGTCCAGACCCGGCGAAATGTCGCTATCGGTCCCAGTTCCGGCGTTGGTTGACTCCTCACAAGCGGGCAGACGGTGCGTAACCTGCCATAGGCAAGAAGCAAGTAGACGCCTCTCGAAGCGCAGATAGCCCAGGCGACCATCACTACGCCCCCCCCGTTCCAGGCGACGGTTCCAGCGACGGTGAACTGGACGAGGTTCGCCAAGGTGACGACGATTGCCTCTTGATCAAACAGTCCAAGCGCACGGAGCGGCGCAACGAAGAAGTCCGAGAATGATGCGAGTAGCGCTGCCAGAAAAAGCGGTAGGGCCAACTGAGGCGGCAATGTGCTTACTCCCATCGCTACGACAAGGAACGGCCCAATGACGATCGCTATCGCAGCCAGCATGACTTTGGTGCGGAGCGCCTCACGTATCAAGATTGAAGCGCGTTCTGGCGTGGCGGCAACTTCGCGCAGCAAGTAGACGTGGAAGCCGAAGTCGACAACCACGGCTAGAAGCGCAGCCAGACTAAATACAAACGCGAAGAGCCCGAATTGTGTCGGCCCCCAAAGGCGGGCTAGAAACAGAAATAGCAAGAAGCTTACAAGCAGCCGACTTCCGATGGATACTGAGGTATAGAGGAAATTACGCTTCATCCAGAGTCGAATCAGGTTTGCCCTGGACGGGGCTCGCGTACATCCTGTGTCGCCCGCAAGGTGGAACGGAATGGGGCATCAACGAGTATCGTTCCCGAACAGCCTCGCCGCTGCTGCATGATCGATATGGCTGAACAGGTCGCTGGCAAACTGTTCTTGAAGTTTGTGGCCGCGTTCCATATCGGCATCGATGCTCGAGATGCGCACCAGCATGCCGTCGGCAATCACGCCGTGCAGGCCGTAGCGCATCTGCGCAAGCTTCTGCCCAATGCCGGTGGTCACGACTTCGTCGCCGACCACCACCCAGTACGTGATCGGCTCGTTGCGCTGGCCGAGCTTGGACATCAGCCGGCGGGCGGGCAACTCGCGGCCGCCGACGTGCAGCGTTGTCAACTGATTGCTGGTGATGGCGAAACCCTGGGCCGGGTAGCAGACCTCCGGCCGATGGGCACTGGTGCCATCCGATTGGTCGCCGCCGTACGCCACGGACAGCATGATGCGCTGGCCGCTCTTGTTGACGTAGGTGCGCGAGAGAACCTGGTTGTAGATCTTGTCCAGTTGCGCCTGCACGTCAGGCGATGGAAGGATGGTCGGCATGTTCGTATCGACACGCCACTCGCCGAACTGCTTCGGCAGCATGGCATCGAGGTTGGGAATCCCGATCTGGTCCGCCAGCGACTTCGTGGGCTTTGCCAAAACCGCCGCTGCCGAACCCGCCAGCATCAGCAGCGCCACGACCAATGCTCTCCATCGCAGGCCGTTCATGCCGCCCTCTGGTTCTTGCCCTTGAAGATCGCGCTGAGCACCCGGTCGACCCCCAGCATCAGGATCAATCCGACCATGAAGAGGACCATGCCTGCGAAGCCGTGGATGAAGCCCTGCCCAGCCTCGTCGCCGAAGTAGTAGGTGACAAGCACGAGGATCATCACGCGCGCAATGTTCGCGATGAACGAGATGGGAATGATCAGCACCGCAAGGACGACGTTGCGCACCGCGTTCGTGTAGCGCATCAGATGCATGTAGAAGAGGCCCAACGCCTCGAGGGTGAACATGCTGTTGAGGCCTGCACATGCATCCGCCACCAGCAATTCGTAGGGGCCGACGGTAAGCACCACGCCAGCGCGCCCGATGGGGTAGCCCATGTGATAGAGCAGGTTCGCCGCCACCGCGGAGACCGCCGACTTCAGCGGCGACGTTATCGCCGCGACCAGCGTGCCCGGCAATGGCACCATGAACAGCATGAAGAAGAGCGGGAACCAGGCCAGGCGCAGCGCCTTGCGCCCCAGAAACAGCAGCGTCAGGGCGATCAGCATCACGATCTGCGAGAAGATCTCGAAGAACATGATGAACTGCGAGCGGCCGATCACATACATGAGCAGCCCGATCAACAGCAACGGCACCCCGAACAAGTAGTCGGGCGGCGCTTTGGCGGCAGCGATTTCGTGCCGCTTGGCATAGAGCAGGTAGACGCTCAGGGCAAGGATGATCGGGCCGTGCCCCTGCTCGTCGGTAGACCAGACACGTTGCGCCAGCATGATGTAGCTGGGAACGTACATCGCGGCAAGACCCAGCAGAAGCAGCCCGACGACGACCGCATCCATACCGCGCTCGGGCGGGCGGGCCAGATCGCCGGATGCCTTCACGGAGTCGGTCTGCGCGATCGTGGACACATCAGAACTCGTTGACGATGACGCCCGAAAGCTTGGTGGGAGTTTCCGCCAGGTTGGCCACCATCTCCTGCAGATCGGCAACGCGACCCTTGTCCTTGCGCGCAACCACCAGCGCTGCGCCGCAACGCACCGCAATCACGCTGGCGTCGGCGCCGTAGACGGCTGCCGGCGTGTCCACCACGACGTAGTCGAATTTCGAGACCAGTTCGCGTATCAGCAGGCCGAATGCCGGGCGTTCGACAAGCTCCAGCGGATTCGGCGGCGTCGTTCCCACCGGCAGCACGAAGAGGCTGGGAACGCCGGCAACCTGCTGAATGACGTGGCTGTCGCTGCGTCCGGAGAGGATGCCCGAGAGCCCGGTTTGATTCTTGAGCTTGAAGACCTCATGGAGCCGCGGCCCGCGCATGTCGGCGTCCACCAGCAGCGTGCGACCGCCCAGCTGGGCGAGCGCGACCGCCAGGTTGGCGGCGCAGTAGGTCTTGCCGTCGCCGGCGTCGGGGCTGATGACGGCGAGCGCTCGCGGCGTCGCGCCCTCGTCGAACAGGTGCATTATGAGTTGACTGCGAAGCGCGCGAAAGGCCTCGGCCCGCGCCGAGAATGGCTCGTTGAGCGCCACCAGTTCGGGGCTGGCGTGGCGCTGCTCCTCGGGCGCATAGGGGTAGTGAAACTGCTGAGACAGTGCGAAGAGCACGTCGTCTTTGCTCGCATAGCCCAGCGCAACCGCGGCTTCCCCGAAGCGCACGCCCGCCTGGCGCTGGTGCTCGAGCACCTTTTCCACTTGCTCGGTGGTCAGATTGCGCAGCTCGGCAATGATGTTGCCAATGCTGCGCTCATGCTCGTGAACCTTGTTGCCGGCATCGGTCGCCTGCGCCGAATGCGGCGCCTGCGGCCTTGCCGCGGCGTCGATGACGGCGACCGGATCGGGTGTCGAATCTCGAAACTTGGCCATCACGCCCCCTTTGCTGGCTGCGGCAGCGCGGCCATCAGCCGCTGCTGCATGGCGGGCAGGTGCCTGTGACCCAGCTTGAGTTTGGCGCCCGGCTTGGGCATGACGCCAAGCACCGGCAGGCCAAGGGTGGAAAACACATCGTCGGTGCTGCGCACCCGCCGATCGTTGATCTCGAGAACCACGGCCGTCCCGATCGCCAACAGGGCCCCAAGGAAGATCGAAAGCGCCAAATTCAGAAAAACGCGCGGGGACGAAGCCTCGATGGGCGGCACGGCCTGCGTCAGCACGTTGACGTTGCTCTGTGTCGTCTGGCTCTCCAGGCCGGTCTGCATCGAGCGCGCCATCAGCGTGTCGTACGAGCGCTGTGCGTTCTCGACGTCCCGCGCCAGCACCTGCCCTTCGTCGCGGACCTGCTTCAGGTTCAACACTTTCGCGCGCTGCGCTGCGAGCGCATCGCGAACCTGCGCTTCTCGCGCGCGGTTGATCGTGCCCGTCACGCCGACGCCGCCCGTCACGCGACGGGTCTCGTCGGCGATGCTCGTCTTCAGTTCGGCGATATTCGCCTTCAACTCGACGATCTGGGGGTGTGCGCTGCCGTACCTCGCGTTGAGCTCTTTCAGCCTTGCCTCTTGAACCGACAGTTGGGACTTCAGGCCGTTGATGACCGGATTGCTCAGCACTTCCTGCATCTGGTCCGCAGAACTTCCCCTGGCCTGCCCCTGCCGGCTGTTGGACTCCGCGGCAATGGCCTGAATCATCACCAGCTGCGACGAAAGATCGTTCAGACGTGCGGTTTCGACGTCCAGACGTTCGTCCGTGGCGGTGATGCCCTTCTCGCGCTGGAACGCGCTGAGCCTGGATTGCGCCTTCTCCAGCGCATCGCGCGCCTCCTTGCCCTGCTTGTCGAAGAAGGACGAGTACTGCTTTGCCGGATCGACGCGCAGTTCGAGCGACGTATCGATATAGGCTTGCACGAAGGCATTGGCCAAGCCCGCCGCAAAGCGCGGATCGGGTGCCGAATAGCTGACATTGATCACGTTCGAATCGCGAGACGGCTGCACATTGAGCTTCTTCGAGAACGTTGCCGCCAGCCAGACTTCGATGCTGCCCTCGCCGCCCGTTTCGTCCAGCCACTGCTGGCGAACTTGCGGACTGTCGGCCAGCTTCAGGTTGCGTACGACACGATAGGCGACGCGATCACTTTGAATGATGTCCGCCTGCGTGGCCATGAATGCAGGGGAAACCATTCCCGCGTACAACATGGCCGTCACGGGGTCGGGCTTGACGTCGAGAACGACGCTGGCGGTGGCCGTGTACTGCTTGGGGAGCACCAGGCTCACGATCAGCGTGATCCCCACCGTGAGCACGAAAACCAGCGTCGCAATCTTCCAGCGCGCGCGCAGAACCGAAAGGATTTGGCCGAAGGTCATCTCTTGGCTCCGTCAGAACAAGCTTTCCTTGACGTAAACGACGTCGCCGGCGCGCACCATTTCGTCCATCTTCGGCGTGAGCACCTCGACCTTGCCGTCGGCGCCCCTGCGGTGCACGGTGATGCCCTTCTCGGTGCCGCGCAGCGTGAGGCCGCCGCCCGCGGCGAGCGCCTGCAACACCGTCATGTCCCGATCGACGCGCATCGCGCCGGGGCGCTGCACTTCGCCGTAGATATAGACGATAGGCGCGCGGTCGACCCAGATCACGTCGCCGTTCTGTAGCGCGATGTCCTGCGCGCGGCCCTGCACGCCGAAGACGGTCGGCAGGTCGATTTCCTGGCGGAACGGCTGGCCGTTGCGCGTGCCGACGACGGTGACGATATCGGCGCCGGTCACGGCAATGCCGCCCGCGTTGGCAAGCATGTCGGTCAGGCGCATGTCGGCCACTTCGATCGGGAAGCGCCCGGGCCGATTGACCTGGCCGAGCACGCTCACCTGGTTGCCGCGCACCTGCGTGACGAGCACGCTGACCTGCGGCTGCTTGACGAAGTTGCCGTCACGCAGCCCGTCGGCAATCACCTTCTCGGCCTGCCTCGGCGTCATGCCGCCGATCTTGACGGGCCCGAGCAGCGGAAAGCTGATCACGCCGGACTCGCTGACGCGGGTCTCGAGCATGAGGTCCGGGTTCTGGAAGACGGTGATGCGGATCACGTCGCCCGGGCCGAGCTGGTAGTCCTTCGTGTCGGCCGCGGCGGCACTCGCTGCTTTCGGCGCTGCGGTTTGTGCCACCGCCTGCGTGCCGGCGAAAGAGAGCGCGAAGGCCGCGACGGCCAGACCGGTCAGGAAGCTGTTTCGATTCATTTCTTCAACCCCATTCCCTTCGCGATCGCATCGGCGCCCAGGCCGCTCGCGGCCGGCGCGGCCGGTGGTGGCGCAACGCTGTCGGCTGCGCTCGCGGTCGGCGCCGGCGCCGCCGCCGGTGCCGAAGCCGCCGCCTCGGCAAACTTGCCGACGTACTCGATCTTCGCCGCTTCGCGCATCGCCTTCATGTCGGCCTCGATCAGCTTGCGCTTGGCGTCGTTCCAGAGGAACTGCTCGATCGCCGGCTTGGCGCGGGCCTCGTCGACCGGTTCGGTGCGCGAGCCGGCGAGCACGATCACCTGCGCGCCGGTGGGCGTCGGTGCAAGGACTGCCTGGCCGTCCTTCATCTTCGCGAAGGCATCGAGCATATTCAACGGCAACTGCTCGGCCGACCGCACCGCCTGGTTGCCGGTGAACTTGAAATTGTTCGCCTTGAGATACTCGACGAAATCGCCGATCGACTTGGCATCCTGCAGGTGCTGGCGCAGCGCGGGCAGCTGATCGGGCGTCGCTTCGATCCCCACTTCCTGGATGCTGTAGATGCGGCGCTCCTTGAAGAGCGCGGGATGTTCGTCGTAGTACTTCTTGATCGCCTCGGGCGTCGGCTTGGCCGCGGCCTCGCCGGTCTTCTCGACGTAGGCGCGGGCGATGATCTCGCGCTTGGCCGCTTCGAGTTGCTGCACGACCTTGGGGTCGCGGTCGAGCTTCAGGTCTTCCGCCTTCTGCACGGCGAGTTCCTGGTCGATCAGCCGCTCGAGGATCTGCCGGCTCGCCGCATCGGCCTGCTCGGGCTTGAGGCCGCGCTGCTGCTGCATCACGAAGTTGATCTGGTGGACGGTGATCTCTTCCTTGTTCACCTTGGCCGCGGTCTGCGATGCCTTGTCCTTCTTGTCGCCGCTGCATCCGGCGAGCAACAGCATCGCCGCCATTGCAGCGGCCACCGCGGCCCTGCCGGGGCGGGCTTGAAAAGTTCGCGTCATTCGGGCTTCGCTCCCATCGGGTCAAGATTCCATATCGGCCACCCGGCCGAAAAGTGCATGAGTGTAGCGGCCAAGCATGGTTCGCCGGCAACCCCTAATGCGGGGCGAAACGCTGTAAGCAAGCGTTATTCCGTGCGCAAGTCACGTGCCACGGTGAAGGCGCGGATCAGCACTTGATGCCGACGTGCAGCGCGACGACACCCGCGCTCAGGTTGTGCACGTCCACATGGCCGAAGCCGGCCTCTTTCATCATGTTCTTGAGCGTCTGCTGGTCGGGATGCATGCGGATCGACTCGGCCAGGTAGCGATAGCTGTCGGCGTCGCCGGTGACGATCTTGCCGATGAGCGGCAGGACGTTGAACGAATACCAGTCATAGGCCTTCGCGAGCGGCTTGGCGACGGTCGAGAATTCGAGCACGAGCAGCCGCCCGCCGGGCGCGAGGACGCGGTTCATCTCGGCGAGCGCGCGTTCCTTGTGCGTCATGTTGCGCAGGCCGAAGGCGACGCTCACGAGGTCGAAGCTGGCAGGGGCGAACGGCAGCGCCTCGGCGTCGCACAGCGCGGTGGGCAGCACGAGGCCTTCGTCGAGCAGCCGGTCGCGCCCCTGGCGCAGCATCGCCTCGTTGATATCGGTGTGGACGACGAGGCCGCTGGCGCCCACCTTGCGCGCGAAGGCGCGTGCCAGGTCGCCGGTGCCGCCCGCGATATCGAGCACCCGGTCGCCCTCGCGCAGCGCGGCGACGGCAACCGTGTAGGCCTTCCAGGCGCGGTGCAGGCCCACCGACATCAGGTCGTTCATCACGTCGTAGCGCGATGCGACCGAATCGAATACGCCGCGCACGCGAGCGACCTTCTCGCTCTCGTCGATCGTCTGGTAGCCGAAATGGGTCTGCGACATCGCCGGCTTGCGTCAGTGCGAACCGCAGCCGCCGCCGTGGGCATGCGCCTGCGCCATCGGCGCATCCCGGCTCTTGCCGGCGGCGGCCAGGCGTTCTTCGTAGCGCTTTTGCAGCGACTCCTGCTGCGTGCCCAGATAGTGCAGATATTCCCACGAGAAGATGCCGCTCGAGTGGCCGTCGGAGAAGGTCGGCTGCACCGCATAGTTGCCGACCGCCTCGAGCGAATCGATGCCGACGTTGCGCTTGCCGGTCTGCAGCACCTCCTGCCCCGGGCCGTGGCCCTGCACCTCGGCGGACGGCGAATAGACCCGCATCAACTCGAACGGAATGCGAAACAGCTTGCCATCGTCGAAACCGATTTCGAGCACGCGCGACTCCTGGTGCACGGTGATCGTCGTTGGTTGCGGAGAGTTCGATTTGGTTCCAGCCATGATGCCCTGCACACGCCATGTTCGACAAGGAACGGGCAGTGTAGTCTCCCCCGATGTCCCCGTAGCCAGCGCTGGCGGGCCGGCCTACACCAGCACGCGCTCGATGCCGCCGGCATTGGCGCGGGCGACATACTCCGGCAGCCAGTTCTCGCCGAGGATGTGCCTCGCCATCTCGATGACGACATAGTCGGCCTCGAGCAGGCCGCCCTGCAGATCGTCCACATAGCGGCTCAGCCCCTGCAGGCAGCTCGGGCACGAGGTGAGCACCTTGACCGGCCCGTGCTCGGCGACCGCGCCGGTCGCGCGCAGCGCCGCCTCGTTGGCGCGCAGTTCCTCCTCCTTGCGAAACCGCACCTGGGTCGCGATGTCGGGCCTTGTGACGCCCAGCGTGCCGCTTTCGCCGCAGCAGCGCTTGGCCTCGATCACGTTGGCGCCGACGAGCGCCTTCACCGTCTTCATCGGGTCCTGCAGCTTCATCGGGTCGTGGCACGGCACGTGAAACAGATAGCCGCCGGCGCCGCCGAGCGTGATGCCCTTCTCGAGCAGAAACTCGTGGATATCGATCAGGCGGCTGCCGGGAAAGATCTTGTCGAACTGGTAGGTCGCGAGCTGGTCGTAGCACGTGCCGCAGCTGACGACGACGGTCTTGATATCGAGGTAGTTGAGCGTCGTCGCGACGCGGTGGAAGAGCACCCGGTTGTCGGTGATCATCTTCTCGGCGCGGTCGAACTGGCCGCTGCCGCGCTGCGGATAGCCGCAGCACAGGTAGCCCGGCGGCAGCACCGTCTGCACCCCGGCATGCCACAGCATCGCCTGCGTCGCCAGGCCCACCTGCGAAAAGAGCCGCTCCGACCCGCAGCCGGGGAAGTAGAACACCGCCTCGCTGTCCGCGCTCGTCGCGGCCGGGTCGCGGATGATCGGCACGTAGTGCTTGTCCTCGATATCGAGCAGCGCGCGCGCCGTCTTCGAAGGCAGCCCGCCGGGCAGCTTCTTGTTGACGAAGTGGATCACCTGCTCCTTGACCGGCGCTGCGCCGACCGTCGCCGGCGGCTTCGCCGTCTGGCGCCGGCCGAAGCCGCGCAGCAGCGTCACGGCCATGCGCTGCGCCTTGAAGCCGACGTTGATCATGCCGGCGCGGATCGCCTTGATCGCACGCGGATCGGTTGCGTTCAACATCAACATCGCCGCCGCGTTGCCGGGGCGAAAGCTCTTCTGTCCCATCTTGCGCAGCAGGTTGCGCATGTTCATCGTCACGTCGCCGAAGTCGATATCGACCGGGCACGGCGCGAGGCATTTGTGGCAGACGGTGCAATGGTCGGCGACGTCCTCGAACTCGCGCCAATGCGCGAGCGAGACGCCGCGCCGCGTCTGCTCCTCGTACAGGAAGGCCTCGACGAGCAGCGAGGTGGCGAGGATCTTGTTGCGCGGGCTGTAGAGCAGGTTGGCGCGCGGCACGTGCGTCGCGCACACCGGCTTGCACTTGCCGCAGCGCAGGCAGTCCTTGACCGAATCGGCGATCGCGCCGATGTCGCTTTGCTGCATGATGAGCGACTCGTGGCCCATCAGTCCGAAGCTCGGCGTGTAGGCGTTCGTCAGATCCGCGTGGAGCGCCGGCTGGCGCAGCAGCTTGCCCTTGTTGAAGCGACCCTGCGGGTCGACGCGCTCCTTGTAGGCAGCAAAGCCGGCGATCTCGTCGTCGCTCAGAAACTGCAGCTTCGTGATGCCGATGCCGTGCTCGCCCGAGATCACGCCGCCGAGCGAGCGCGCGAGCGCCATGATGCGCGCGACCGCCTCGTGCGCCGTCTGCAGCATCGCGTAGTCGTCGCTGTTGACGGGGATGTTGGTGTGGACGTTGCCGTCGCCGGCGTGCATGTGCAGCGCGACCCAGACGCGGCCGTGCAGCACCTCCTTGTGGATCGCGGCGCAGCGTTCGATGACCGGCGCGAATGCCTGCCCGACGAAGATCGCCGCGAGCGGCGCGCGCAGTTGCGTCTTCCACGATGCGCGCAGGCTGTGCTCCTGCAGGCGGGTGAAGAAGCTGCGGCCGCCGGCATCCGGCGCCGGGTCGGTCGCGTCGAGGTGGGCGAGCCAGTGCCGCCATTGTTCGCGGACACCCTTCACGAGTTCGAGCGCCTGCTGCACGCGGCTCTCGAGCAGCCCGGCGGAGACGATCTCGCCGCTGTCGTCGGCCTTGCCCAGCGGCAGATTGCCGGCGGCGAAGAAGGCCTCGAGCGCGTCGGCGAGCGCGATCTTGTTGCGCAGGCTGAGCTCGATATTGATGCGCTCGATACCTTCGGTGTACTCGCCCATCCGCGGCAGCGGGATGACGACGTCCTCGTTGATCTTGAAGGCGTTGGTGTGCTTGCTGATCGCCGCGGTGCGCTTGCGGTCGAGCCAGAATTTCTTGCGCGCTTCGGCGCTCACCGCGGTGAAGCCCTCGCCGCTGCGCGAATTGGCGATCCGCACCACTTCGCTCGCCGCGCGCGCCACGGCATCGGCGTCGTCGCCGACGATATCGCCGATCAGCACCATCTTCGGCAGCCCGCCGCGCTTGCTCTTGGTCGCATAGCCGACCGCCTTCAGATAGCGGTCGTCGAGGTGTTCGAGCCCGGCGAGCAAGACCGGCTGCGCACCCTGCTCGGTATTCGTGCCGCTGCGCGCGAGCGAAAACATGTAGTCCTTGATCTCGACGATCGAGGGCACGGCCTCCTTCGCGCTGCCGAAGAACTCGAGGCAGACGGTGCGCACCTGCTCGGGCATGCGGTGCACGATCCAGCGCGCACTCGTGATCAGGCCGTCGCAGCCTTCCTTCTGAATGCCCGGCAGTCCGGCGAGGAACTTGTCGGTCACGTCCTTGCCGAGGCCCTCCTTGCGAAAGGCCCGGCCCGCGATGTCGAGCCGCTCGGTGCGCGCCGGGCGCGACCAGTCGACATGCCCGCGGCCGTTCGCCTCGAAGCGGCGCAGCTCGAAACTCGCGATCTCGACGTCGTGGATCTTGCCGAGGTTGTGGTCCAGGCGCACGACCTCGAGCCACTTCGCGTCCGGCGTCACCATCCGCCACGAGGCAAGGTTGTCGAGCGCCGTGCCCCACAGCACCGCCTTCTTGCCGCCGGCATTCATCGCGACATTGCCGCCGATGCACGACGCATCGGCCGAGGTCGGATCGACGGCGAAGACGAAGCCGGCGCGCTCGGCCGCTTCGGCGACGCGCTGGGTGACGACGCCGGCCTCGCTCCAGACGGTCGCGACGCTGCCCTCGACGCCCGGCAGCGCGACGTGCTCGACCGCGCTCATCGCCTCGAGCTTCTCGGTATTGACGACCGCGCTCTTCGATGTCAGCGGGATCGCGCCGCCGGTATAGCCGGTGCCGCCGCCGCGCGGGATGATGGTCAGGCCGAGCTCGATGCAGGCGGCAACGACGGCCGCCATCTCGGCCTCGGTATCGGGGGTGAGGACGACGAACGGATACTCGACCCGCCAGTCGGTCGCGTCGGTGACGTGCGAGACGCGCGACAGGCCGTCGAACTTGATATTGTCGGCCGCCGTTGCGCGGCGCAGCACGCGCGCCGTGCGCCGGCGCAGGGCGGCAAGCTCGTCGAAGCCGTGCGCGAAATCGTCCACCGCGCGGTTCGCCGCGGCCAGCAGTTCGCCGACCGCGGCGTCGCGCGCGGCATCCTCTTGCGGCCGGCGGCGCGCATTCACCTCGCGCAGGCGGTGGTGCAGCGCCTCGATCAGCGCGGCACGGCGGCGCGGATTGGCGAGCAGGTCGTCCTGCAGATAGGGGTTGCGCTGCACCGCCCAGATGTCGCCCAGCACCTCGTAGAGCATGCGCGCCGAGCGGCCGGTCGCGCGCTCGCCGCGCAGCCAGTTCAGGCGGTCCCACACCGCGCGGCCGAGCAGGCGGATGACGATCTCGCGATCCGAGAACGAGGTGTAGTTGTAGGGGATCTCGCGCAGGCGGGGGGCGGCGTTCGCCGCGGTCGGCGCGATCGGAAGCGGTGCATTCATGACGGGCGGTCGATGCTACCGCAGTGCAGCATTTCCACCTCCGGCGCGAGCGGGTTATCCCGCTTGCCGCAGGGCCGCGCTCGGTGAGAGAAACGCGGTTGTCATATTTCTGCAGGATCATCCCGCTTCCTGTTCGACCGATCAGACTTGGAGAACCCATGAGACTCGAGCCCCTTGCCATCGCCGCGCTCGCCGCCGCCGCCCTGACCGCCCTGCCCGCCCGGGCGCAGACCGAGATCACCTGGTGGCACTCGATGACGGGCGCGCTCGGCGAGCGCGTCAACGAGTTCGCCGATGGCTTCAACGCGAGCCAGAAGGACTACAAGATCGTGCCGGTCTACAAGGGCTCGTACCCGGAGTCGATGACGGCCGCGATCGCCGCCTACCGCGCCGGCAACGCACCCAATATCGTTCAGGTATTCGAGGTCGGCACGGCGACGATGATGTCGGCCAAGGGCGCGATCAAGCCGGTCTATCAGCTGATGAAGGAATCCGGGATGAAGTTCGACCCGAAGGCCTACATCAGCGCCGTCGCGCTGTACTACTCGGACCGCCACGGCAACATGCTGTCGCTGCCGTTCAACTCGTCGACGCCGGTCTTCTATATCAACAAGGACGCCTTCAAGAAGGCCGGGCTCGACCCCGAGAAGGCGCCCAAGACGTGGCAGGAGTTCAGCGCCGTCGCCGGCAAGCTCAAGGCGAGCGGCCAGGCGTGCGTCTACACCACCGGCTGGCCGAGCTGGGTCCACGTCGAGAACTACAGCGCCTGGCACAACCTGCCGATCGGCACGCTCGAAAACGGCATCGGCGGGCTGGATACGAAATTCGTCTTCAACTCGCCGCTGCACGTGAAGCACATCCAGCGCCTCGTCGACTATGCGAAGAACGGCTGGTTCACCTATGCCGGGCGCAAGAACGAGGCCGAGGCCAAATTCTTCAGCGGCGAGTGCGCGATGCTGACCTCGAGCTCGGGCGCGCAGGCCAACATCCGCAAGAACGCGAAGTTCGCCTTCTCGGTCAACTTCCTGCCGTACGACGCCGAGATCAAGGGCGCGCCGCAGAATTCGATCATCGGCGGCGCGACGCTGTGGGCGCTGGGCGGCAAGAAGCCGGCCGAATACAAGGGTGTCGCGCAGTTCTTCAACTACCTCTCGCAGCCCGAACTGCAGGCGAAGTGGCACGAGGCGACGGGCTACGTGCCGATCACCTACGCCGCCGCCGAGCTGGTCACGAAGTCGGGCTACTACGACAAGGTGCCGGGCGCCGATATCGCCGTCAAGCAGCTCAACTACAAGCCGCCGACCGCGAATTCGAAGGGCCTGCGCTTCGGCAACTATGTGCAGGGGCGCGACGTGATCGAGGAAGAGATCGAAGCCGCGCTCGCCGGCAAGAAGAGCGCGCAGGCGGCGATGGACGACGCCGTCAAGCGCGGCAACGAAATCCTGCGCAAGTTCCAGGCGACGGTGAAGGAAGACTGAGAACCCAGGCACGCGAATCGCCGGCCGCGAGCCACGCCCGCGGCCGGCGATTTTTCGCGTTGAAGCCCCATGGAAAAGCGCGTCGTCTTCCGATCCGCGTGGCTGCCCTACCTGCTGGTGGCGCCGCAACTCGCGATCACGATCATCTTCTTCTTTCTTCCCGCCGGGCAGACGCTGATCTACGCGTTCCAGCGCCAGGACGCGTTCGGCATGAATGCCGAGTTCGCCGGCCTGGACAATTTCCGCTTCCTGTTCGCAAGCGAGAGCTATCTCGACTCGATCCAGGTGACGGCCGTCTTCTCGCTGCTCGTCGCCTTCGGCGGCATCGCGATCGCGCTCGCGATGGCGGTGATGGCCGATCGCGTGATCAAGGGCGCGCTGCTTTACCGCACCTTGCTGATCTGGCCTTACGCCGTCGCCGCCGCGGTGGCCGGCGTGCTGTGGGGGTTCCTCTTCGCGCCGTCGATCGGCATCGTCACCTTCTGGCTCAAGCAGTTCGGCATCGAATGGAACTGGGTGCTCGAGGGCAACCAGGCGATGGCGCTGGTCGTCATCGCATCGGTCTGGAAGCAGATCTCGTACAACTTTCTCTTCTTCCTCGCCGGGCTGCAGTCGATCCCGCGCTCGCTGATCGAAGCGGCGGCGATCGACGGCGCGCGCCCGCTGCGCCGCTTCTGGACGATCGTCTTTCCGCTGCTGTCGCCGGTGACGTTCTTTCTGCTCGTCGTCAACGTCGTCTACGCCTTCTTCGACACCTTCGGCGTGATCGACGCGACGACCCAGGGCGGCCCCGCGGGGGCGACCAATATCCTCGTCTACAAGGTCTACGTCGACGGCGTGAAGTCGGCCGATATCGGCGGCTCGTCTTCGCAATCGGCGATCCTGATGCTGATCGTGATCGCGCTCACCGTGATCCAGTTCCGCTTCATCGAGCGCAAGGTCAACTACTAGAAATTGCCAAGGCATGGTCGAACGCCGCCCGCTGCTGACCGTGCTGACGCATGTCGGCCTTGCGCTGGGCATCGTCGTCATCGCGTTTCCGCTCTACATCACCTTCGTTGCGTCGACGCTGACGCTCGAGCAGGTGCTCGAGGTGCCGATGCGCCTCGTCCCCGGCGACCGCTTCTGGGCCAACTACAGCCAGGTGCTGGCCTCGGGCTCGACGCGCGGTTCAGGCGCGCCGGTCGGGCAGATGATGTTCAACAGCCTCGTGATGGCGCTCGTCATCGCGATCGGCAAGATCGCGATCTCGATCATCAGCTCGTTCGCGATCGTCTACTTCCGCTTTCCGCTACGGCGGACGTTCTTCTGGATGATCTTCATCACGCTGATGCTGCCGGTCGAGGTGCGCATCATCCCGACCTTCAAGGTCGTCTCCGACCTCGGCATGCTGAACACCTACGCCGGCCTGACGCTGCCGCTGATCGCGTCGGCGACGGCCACCTTCCTCTTTCGCCAGTTCTTCCTGACCGTGCCCGACGAGCTGCTCGAAGCCGCGCGCATGGACGGTGCCGGGCCGCTGCGCTTCTTCTTCGACGTGCTGCTGCCGCTTTCGGCAACGACGATCGCGGCGCTCTTCGTGATCCAGTTCATCTACGGCTGGAACCAGTACCTGTGGCCGCTCTTGATCACGAGCGACGAGAGCATGTACACGGCGGTGATCGGCATCAAGCGCATGATCGTCGGCGGCGACGCGATGACCGAGTGGCAGCTCGTGATGGCGACCGCGATGCTCGCGATGCTGCCGCCGGCGCTGGTCGTCGTGCTGATGCAGAAGTGGTTCGTCAAGGGTCTGGTCGATACCGAGAAATAGAACGGGCAGCCGATGTCAGCGATCTCCATCCGCAACGTCTCGAAGCGCTACGGGCGCGACGCCGCCGCCGTGCAGGTCATCCACGGCGTGAGCGCCGAGATCGCGAGCGGCGAGTTCATCGTCATCGTGGGGCCCTCGGGCTGCGGCAAGAGCACGCTGCTGCGCATGGTCGCCGGGCTCGAGGAGATCAGCGGCGGCGAGATCGCGATCGGCGGCAAGGTCGTCAACGACGTCGAGCCCGCCGACCGCAATATCGCGATGGTGTTCCAGAACTACGCGCTCTACCCGCACATGAGCGTATTCGACAACATGGCCTACGGCTTGAAGATCCGCAAGGTGCCGGCGGCGGAAATCCGCGCCCGGGTCGACAAGGCGGCGGCGATCCTCGAGCTTGCGCCCTACCTGAAGCGCCGGCCGCGCGAGCTTTCCGGCGGCCAGCGCCAGCGCGTCGCGATGGGCCGTGCGATCGTGCGCCAGCCGGCCGCGTTCCTGTTCGACGAGCCGCTCTCGAACCTCGACGCCAAGCTGCGCGCGCAGACGCGCCTCGAGATCCAGAAGCTGCACCGCGAGCTTGGCGTGACGTCGCTCTTCGTCACCCACGACCAGGTCGAGGCGATGACGCTCGCGCAGCGCATGCTCGTCCTCAACGCCGGGCGCATCGAGCAGATCGGCACGCCCGAGGACGTCTATGCGCGGCCGGCAACGACCTTCGTCGCGAGCTTCATCGGTTCGCCGCCGATGAACCTGCTCGAAGGCGAGGCCAAGGGCGAGCGCTTCCAGCTCGGCGGCCAGACGCTCGCGCTCCCCGCCGCCGCACCGCGCGACGGCAATCTGATCCTCGGGCTGCGCCCCGAGCACGCGGGCGCCGGCGACGCGGCCGCAGGCTGGGCGATGCAGGTCGAGACGGTCGAGATGCTCGGCGCCGAACGACTGGTCTACGGCCAGATCGGCGACGCCGCGTTCACGCTGCGCATCGACAGCACGCTGCCCGCGCCGCAGCCGGGGGCAAAGCTGACGCTCGCCCCCGCCACGCGGCATCTACACTGGTTCGATCCGCAGACTAAGGCACGCATCGAATGAATGCGACGACAACTGCCCTTGCGCCGTGGCCCTACCCGCTGTGGATCGCGCACCGCGGCGCCGGGCATCTCGCGCCCGAGAACACGCTCGCCGCCTTTCGTGCCGGTGCAAGCCACGGCTACCGGGCGTACGAATGCGACGTCAAGCTGAGCGCGGACGGCGTGCCCTTCCTGCTCCACGACGACACGCTGCAGCGCACGACGCCGGCGCACGGCGTGGCCGGCGAGCGGCCCTGGTCGGAGCTGTCGCGCATCGACGCCGGCGGCTGGCACAGCCGGGCCTTTGCCGGAGAGCCGATTCCGAGCCTCGAAGCCGTCGCCGCCTTCGTGCGCCGCAACGGCTTTGCACTCAACATCGAGATCAAGCCGACGCCCGGACTCGAAGCCGAGACCGGGCGCATCGTCGCGCGCGAGGCAAAGCGCCTGTGGCAAGGCTCGGTCATCCCGCCGCTGCTGAGCTCCTTCGAGCCGCCGTCGCTTGCCGCCGCGCGCGATGCCGAGCCCGGTCTGACGCGCGCGCTGCTCCTCGACCGCCTTGCCCCGGGCTGGTTCGAACTGACGCAAGAACTCGGCTGCGCCGCGGTCGTGACCGCCTACCCGCTGATGGACGCGGACGTGATCGCGCGGCTGCATGGCGCCGGCCTGCGCGCGCTGTGCTACACGGTGAACGACCCCGCCGAGGCACAGCGCCTGATCGCACTCGGCATCGACGGCATCATCACCGACGCCGTCGATCGCTTCTCGCCGGCCGCGAGCGGCGGGACGCTGCTCGACTGACAGCCTCAGCCCTGCGCAAGCGGCACGCGCACCGCTGCCTCGGCGCCAAGGGCGTCCTCCACCGACTCGGCGCGCGGCAGCTCGCGCACGCCGCGGATCACCGGATGGCGCCATGCGGCGAGCGCGAGCAGCAGCGCTGCGCCACCGGCGACGGCCAGCGCGCTGCGCAGACCGTGGTGCTCGCCGAGCCAGCCGCCGAGCAGAGCGCCCGGACCGGCCGGCAGCAGGATCAGCCAGCGCATCGTGCTCGTCATGCGGCCGAGCAGAGGCTCGGGCGTCACCGCCTGGCGCAGCGCGAGGAAGTTGATGAAGATGAGCACCGCGCCGAACGAGAAGCACACCAGCATCAGCGCGAACAGCGCGACGCCAAGCCCGCTGGCAGGCGCCATCGCGAGCGCCAGCCAGCCCGCGCCGCAGACGCCGATGCCGAGCACGAGGCACGGCCCCGGTCCGAGCCGGCGCGAGATGCGGTTGCCGAGCAGGCTCGACAGCACGGTGCCGACACCCATGCCGACATAGGCGAGTCCGATCGCCTGTGCCGACAGGCCGAGCGTGCGCGTCGCAAACAGGATCTGAACGACGAGCGCCGCGTTGTGGCACATCTGCCAGAGGCCTACGACGGCGGCGAGCGAGACGAGCAGCCGATGCCCGCGCACGAAGCGCACGCCGGCCATCAGGTCGCGCCAGAAGTGCGCGTCGGCGCGCCGCAGACGACGCTCGTCGACGCGGATGCCGCGCAGGATCGCCGCCGAGACGACGAGCAGCAGCGCGTCGGCCAGCAGCGCGAGCGGCGCGCCGAGCAGCTTGATCAGCGCACCCGCCAGACCCGGCCCGGCGACCTCGGCGCCCGACGAGGCAAGCGCGTTCTTCGCGTGCGCCTCCACGAGCCGGTCGCGCGCGACGACCTGCGTCAGCACGATCTGCGCCGCCGAGCCGGCCACCGTATAGACGGAGCCGATGACGAATGCGACCGCATACAGCCAGCCCATGCCGAGCCAGCCCATCCACCACGCGAACGGCACGCTCGCGACGACGACGGCGAGCGCCGATTCGCCGACGACATAGACGGGCAGCTTGCGAACGCGGTCGAGCCACACGCCCGACGGCAGCGAGAACAGCACGAAGGGCAGGATCTCGACGAAGGTCAGCCAGCCCATCTGCGACGGCGTCGCGTGCAGCAGCACGGCCGCAGTGAGCGGCAGCGCGAGCATCGTGACCTGGCCGCCGAACGAGCTGATGAGGATCGAGCTCCACAGGCGGCGGTAGGTCGCGTCGCGCAGCAGGTCGCCCGCCGGCACGCGCAGGTGGCGGCGCAGCGCGGCGGGCAGCGCGCTCCACAGGGCCGTCCAGAGCAGGCCGAAACGCCAAGTATTGATCTTCACTCTCTTCTCCCGACATGCCCGGCGCACCTGTTGGGGCCCCGGGCTGGCCGCGCGCCTCGTGGGCGGGGCCGGATTTCGATTGCGACAGCGGATACAGGATCGCCTCTTCCATCCGCTGTGCTCACAGCGGAGGCGCAACCTTTGGTTGCGTATCGCCGGGAGCTCTAGATTCGGGCCCGAATGCCGCCGAGACGGGCGCTTGCGCGGGACGCGGCCATCGGAATGTCCTGCGGCGCCGGCCAGCCACGCGGACCGACGACGGCAGCGCCGCGCAAGGCGGACGGCGGTCGGTGCAAGTGGCGTGGTTTCATTGGTCGCTCGGTTCGGAATCCAAGGGCATGATCGTAGCAGCGAGCCCTGATTTCACTCAAGCGAGACACACGCCGACTGTAGCGCGCAGCCGACGAATCGCCGCGCGCGCAGCGCGCTCAACTCCGGTAGTCGGCGTTGATGCGCACGTAGTCCAGGCTGAGGTCGCAGGTCCAGACCGAGGCCTGCTCGTCGCCGCGGTTCAGGTTGACGCGCACCATGATCTCGCTTTGCTTCATCATGCGCTGGCCGTCCTCTTCGCGGTATGCCGGGTGGCGGCCGCCGCGTTCGACGACGAGCACGTCGTCGAGGTACAGGTCGATCAGCGACTGGTCGAGGTCGGCGATGCCGGCGTAGCCGACCGCGGCGAGGATGCGCCCGAGGTTCGGGTCGCTCGCGAAGAACGCCGTCTTGACGAGCGGCGAATGCGCGACGGCGTAGGCAACGAGCCGGCATTCGGCCTCGCTGCGCCCGCCTTCGACCTGCACCGTGATGAACTTGCTCGCGCCCTCGCCGTCGCGCACGATGGCCTGCGCGAGCTGCTCGGCAACCTCGATCACCGCGTCGCGCAGCAGCGCGCCGTCGGCGCTGTCGAACTGCGCGACCGGCGAATTCCCGGCCGCGCCGGTCGCGACGAGGACGAACGAATCATTGGTCGAGGTATCGCCGTCGATCGTGATGCGGTTGAACGACCGGTCGGCCGCCTCCTTCACGAGTGCATCGAGCAGTGGGCCGTCGATCGCGGCGTCGGTCGCGACGAAACCGAGCATCGTCGCCATGTTCGGGCGGATCATCCCCGCGCCCTTGCTGATGCCGCTCACGGTGACGGTGCGGCCGTCGATGCGCACCTGGCGCGACGCCGCCTTCGGCACGGTGTCGGTCGTCATGATCGCCTCGGCCGCCTGCGTCCAGTGCGCCGCGTCGAGGTCGGCGAGCGCGGCCGGCAGCCCGGCGACGATGCGATCGACCGGCAGCGGCTCCATGATCACGCCGGTCGAGAACGGCAGCACCTGCGCGGGCGCGATGCCGAGCAGGCCGGCCAGCGCGCTGCACGTCGCGCGCGCATCGGCCAGGCCCGGCTCGCCGGTGCCGGCATTCGCATTGCCGGTATTGACGACGAGCGCGCGCACCGCCGCGCCCGCGGCAAGATGCTGGCGGCAGACCTGCACCGGCGCGGCGCAGAAGCGGTTTTGCGTGAAGACGGCCGCGACCTGCGATCCGGGCGCGAGCGTCATCACCGTCAGGTCGCGCCGGCCCGCCTTCCTGACGCCGGCCATCGCGGTGCCGAGCTGGATGCCGGGCACGGCGTGGATCGATTGTGGCGACGGCGCAGCGAGGTGGACTGGCATGGCATGCAACCTTGCAGGCAATGGAAAGGCGTCGATTGTAGGAAGCACGCCGCGTTGTGGCCGTCCCGCGCTTCGGGCACGGCGCCCAGCCGCGTCAAGGCCGGTCGTGGTTCTTCACCAGTTCGAGCGCCGGCTTGAACGCCGGGTGCTCGCAGGTCGCCAGCCATTCGAAGATCGCCATCTCGGGCGTGACGATCGTCGCGCCGGCCTGGCGCAGGCGCTCCATCGCTGCGCGCTTGTCGCCCGCCCGGCGCGAGCCGCAGGCGGACTCGACGACGCGCACGACGAAGCCGCGCGCGAGCAGGCCGAGCGCTGTCTGCAGCAGGCAGACGTGCGCCTCGCAGCCGGCGACGACGACTTCGGGCCGCGCGGCATCGGGGCGGCCTTCGAACAATGCGCCGGCCAGCCCGTCCTCGCAGGCGTCGAAGTGCATCTTCGGGATCGTCGCGTCGCAACGCTCGCGCACGCGCGGCGCGTTCGGCCCGAGGCGCGCGGGGTTCTGCTCGGTGCCGACGACGCGGATGCCGATCAGGCGCGCCGCGTCGGCGAGCAGCACGGCGGCATCGACGACCCGCTCGCCCTGATCGATCGCCGGCAGCAGCCGCGCCTGGTAGTCGACGAGCACGAGCACGCATCGGCTGGCGTCCATCACATCGGTCATCGGCAGGCTCCCCGGGTCACTGCTTCGACTATAGAAGGATGCGCGCGGCCGGTGTCGGCCGCCGCAATGCGCCGGACGACGCGAAATGCACCTCGGAGTCGCTGCGCACCGCGCGCCGCGACAATCGGCGCTTTGGCCAACCGGCCTGGATGGACCCCCGTTGCAAACCCTCATCGCTCTGACCCAAGGTGCCCCCGCGGCGGCGTTGATCCTCGCCGTCATCGTCGTTGTCGGCCTCGTCGGGCTGTTCGCGAACCAGAGACTGATCGAGCGCAGCCTCTTTCGGCCGTACTGGCTGGTGCGCCGCAGCGAATACCCGACGCTCGTCACGAGCGCATTCGTGCATGCCGACCTCGCCCATCTGTTCTTCAACGGCTTCACGTTCTGGGCATTCGCCTTTACGCTCGAGCGCACGATCGGCTCGGCGTCCTTCCTGCTGCTCTATTTCTTCGGCCTGCTGGAGAGCGACGCCGGAACCTACTTCAAGCACCGGCGCGACCCGGCTTATGCGACGCTCGGTGCGTCGGGTGCGATCCTGGCGGTGCTGTTCGCCTCGATCGTCTACTTCCCGACGGCGTCGATCTTCATCCTGCCGCTGCCGGTGCCGATCCCGGCGCCGTTGTTCGCCGTCGCGTACCTCGCCTACACCTGGTGGGCGTCGCGCTCGATGCGCGGCCGGGTCAACCACGACGCGCACTTCTCGGGCGCGATCGCCGGCCTCGTATTTGTCGCGCTGATGGAGCCGGCGATCTTTCGGCGCGCGATCGATACCGTCTTCGGCTGAGCGGGGCCGAGCGACGCGGCCGTAGCCCAGCCCGCCAAAGCTCGCTTTCGCCGCCTGTCACGAGCCCTTGAAAGTCGAAGTCCGAACCCTATAATCTTGCTTGCTAGCACTCGCTCGAGTCGAGTGCTAACTATCGAAGGTGGCGTTGTTCCCGACGCTACCAGGATCTGGAAGTCAGCAGCCACACACTGCGGCACTGGCTGTCCATCACAGTTCGTTGTTTCCCACCCTGAATCAAGGAGATCCCATGAAACTTCGTCCGTTGCACGATCGCGTGATCGTCAAGCGCCTGGAACAGGAAACCAAGACCGCGTCGGGCATCGTCATCCCCGACAACGCGGCCGAGAAGCCCGACCAGGGCGAAGTGCTGGCCGTGGGCCCCGGCAAGCGCAACGACAAGGGCGATTTCGTCGCCTTGAATATCAAGGTCGGCGACCGCGTCCTGTTCGGCAAGTACAGCGGCCAGACCGTGAAGGTCGATGGCGACGAACTGCTCGTGATGCGCGAGGAAGACCTCTTCGCGGTCGTAGAAAAGTAATCGCCCGCGGCGATTGATTTGGTCGAAGGCTAACTTGGCGCAGCCAAGTTAAGGCCCAAAGGGCCGGCCGTAGACAAAAGTCCCCCAAATTCGGAGAAATCAAATGGCAGCAAAAGACGTAGTTTTCGGCGGCGAAGCCC
>CALMIL010000178.1 GCA_937864005.1 uncultured Burkholderiales bacterium | reverse complement strand
GCCACGCCGTGACCGCCATTCCTCTGGGCCGTGCATCGCTGCACGGCTCGGTGCCACCTACCCGCCGGCTCCGCGGGCCGCCTCATCGCCGGCCTATTCGGTGTTGCTGCGCGTAAAGATTGCCGCGTTTCACTCCGGACTGAACCGGCTCGTCTCTGTGGCTCTGATTCGCACCTCGCGGTGGACGGGCGTTACCCGCTACGCTGCCCCGTGCAGTCCGGACCTTCCTCCAGTGCGCCCTTTCGGGCCTCGCACCAGCGGCGGTCTGGCCCGCTTCACGCTGCCGATTATCCCAGTGACGGGCGCTGCGTGCCCGCGCGCGCTCAAGCCGGGCCGACGAAGCGGACCTGATTCGGCGCCTTCTCGGGCTGCAGCGCGAAGTGATCGGCGTGCTTCTTGAAGACCTTGGTCGACGCCGCCGTCTTGCCGAGCAGCTTGGCCTTGCGCAGCGGCTCGGCGGCGGTGCGCAGTTCGACCCACTGGCCGGCCCGCAGCGCAGGCACCGCGTCGAGGATGTCCTGCACATCCTTCGGCAGCGCGCTCGCGGCCTGCCTTGCGTCGGGCGGAATCGCGGGCTTGGGTGCCGGCGCCGCCTTCGCGGCGGCGCGTCTTGCCGGTTTAGCCGGCTTCGCCGCTTCCACCTTCCGAGCCGCATCGGCCGGCGCCGTGCGCGCCTTGGCGGCACGGTGGTCGATCTCGACGAAATCGTCGTAGACCTGCTTCGACTCCTCGCCGGTCTTGCCCTTCTGGCCGATGCCTTCGACACGGCAGCCCTTCTCGCGCAGACGGATCACGAGCGGCGCGAAGTCCGAGTCCGACGAGACGATCACCGCGACCGCCGGATGATCGGCGATCGCGAGGTCGATCGCGTCGACCGCGAGCGCGATGTCGGTCGAATTCTTGCCGGTCGAGACGTTCACGATCGGCCGGATCGAAAGCCGCTTGAAGAGCGCGAGGTGCTTGAGCGCCGCCTCTGCCGTGCAGTAGGCGCGGCGCACGTGCGCCGCGCCGTGGCGTTCGACGACCGTCGCGAGTGCCTGCTCGAGCACGCTTGCCGAGACGTTGTCGGCATCGATCAGCACCATCACGCGCGGCGTCGATTTCATTGCAGCTTCCAGTTCAGCGTTTCGCCTGCGAGCAGCGGCTTCAGGCGGGCGTCGCCGAAGGCGACCGATTCGGGCAGCGTCCACGTCTGGCGCTCGAGCGTCACGCGGCCGGTGTTGCGCGGCAGGCGATAAAAATCCGGCCCGTGAAAACTCGCGAAGGCTTCGAGCTTGTCGAGCGCATTCGCGGCGTCGAACGCTTCGGCGTAGAGCTCGAGCGCCGAAAGCGCGGTGAAGCAGCCCGCGCCGCAGACCGATTGCTCCTTCAGCGCGACGGCGTGCGGCGCGCTGTCGGTGCCGAGAAAGAACTTCGCGCTGCCGGACGTCGCCGCGTCGACCAGCGCGCGGCGATGCACCTCGCGCTTGAGCACCGGCAGGCAGTAGAAGTGCGGGCGCAGGCCGCCTGCGAAGAGTGCGTTGCGGTTGAACAGCAGGTGGTGCGCGGTGATCGTCGCCGCAAGGTTCTCGCCGGCCTCGGCGACGTACTGCGCCGCCTCGCGCGTCGTGATGTGCTCGAAGACGATGCGCAGGCCGGGGAAGTCGCGCCGCAGCGGCGCGAGCACGCGCTCGATGAAGACCGCTTCGCGGTCGAAGACGTCGACCTGCGGATCGGTCACCTCGCCATGCACGAGCAGGGGCAGGCCTTCGCGCTGCATCGCCTCGAGCGCCGGATACGTCTTGCGCAGGTCGGTCACGCCGGCGTCGCTGTTCGTCGTCGCGCCGGCCGGATAGAGCTTGACGGCGGCGATGCCCGCCGCCTTCGCGCGGGCAATCTCGTCCGGCGCGAGCGTGTCGGTCAGATAGAGCGTCATCAGCGGCTCGAAGTCCGTCCCGGGAGGCAGCGCGGCGACGATTCGCGCCCGATACGCGAGCGCCTGCGCCGTCGTCGCGACCGGCGGCTTCAGGTTGGGCATCACGATCGCGCGGCCGAACTGGCGCGCGCTGTGCGCAACGACCGCGGCGAGCGCCGCGCCGTCGCGCAGATGAAGGTGCCAGTCGTCGGGGCGCGTGAGCGTGATCTGCGTCGTCATCGGGGCATTCTCGCATCGCGATGCGCGCGGCACTTCCGGGCCCGTTCGAAGGCCGGACAGTCCCAACGCACGCTGCGAAGCCGAGAGGCGAGACGTCCTGCCTTCAGGGTTATCCCTCGTCTCGCATCCCCCCTGACCGAGGGGGCTGACGCTCTGGTCATCCCCGGGTCCGCTGAATACATTTCCATACAGGGGCCCGGCGATGAGGTCGGGACCCGGTTCACGTTCAGATCTCAACCCGTCAGGAGAACTCGATGAAAGTATTCAAGAAGCTCGCGGTCATTGCAGCGCTGGCCGCTGCCATGGCACCCGCAATGGCCGACGTAATCTCGCTCGACTTCGAGGGCGTTGGCAACTTGGCGGCAATCAACGAGTTCTACAACGGTGGCACCGATAGCCAGGGTAACAGCGGCCCCAACTATCACGTGTCCTTCGCTCCCGGCGGCGCGCTCGGCGTTATCGACAGCGACAAGGGCGGCTCGTTCAACGGCAACGCGTTTTCGGGCAAGACGGCAATGATCTTCCTGGACAACGCGGCCGTATTGAATTACGCCGCGGGTTTTGATACCGGCTTTTCGTTCCGATTCGCGACGCCCTACTACGACGGTCAAGTGTCGGTTTACTCCGGCCTCGACAAGACCGGCACGTTGCTGGGCTCGATCTACCTGCCCATCAATGGTCCCGGCTCGGGGCCCGGCGGGCCCTACAGCAACTGGAGCATCGGCTCTCTCGGCTTTGCCGGGACGGCCATGTCGATCGACTTCGGTGGCACAGCCAACTACATTGCCTATGATGACGTGACCTTCGGCTCGATCACCCCCGGTGTGCCCGAACCCTCGACCTACGCGCTGATGGCGCTCGGCCTGGCCGGCATAGTCCTCGTCACGCGCCGCCGCAGGAGCGCCTGAGCGAAAGCAATCCGCCGGGCGCACGCCGCCCGCCCAGCGCCCGTCACGCCGTCAAGGCCTGACGGGCGTTTTCATTCGCGTCGGCGTCGCTGTTTGTTGCAGGCGCCACATCTCGGCATAGCGGCCGGCCTGCGCCAGCAGTTGGATGTGCGTGCCGCGCTCGACGATGCGGCCGTGCTCCATGACGAGGATCTGGTGCGCGTCGACGACCGTCGACAGCCGGTGCGCGACGACGAGCGCCGTCTTGTTGCGCGCGACGCCTTGCAACTCGGCCTGGATCGCGCGCTCGTTGGCCGAGTCGAGCGCCGAGGTCGCCTCGTCGAAGATCAGGATCGGCGGGTTCTTCAAGAGCGTGCGTGCGATCGCGACGCGCTGCTTCTCGCCGCCGGAGAGCTTCAAGCCGCGCTCGCCGACCATCGTCTGGTAGCCCTTAGGCGTCGACGCGATGAAGGCGTGGATGCGCGCTGCGCGTGCCACCGCCACCACCTCGTCGTGGCTCGCGCCGGGCCGGCCGTAGGCGATGTTGTATTCGACCGTGTCGTTGAAGAGCACCGTGTCCTGCGGCACGATGCCGATCGCGGCGCGCAGGCTCGCCTGCGTCACGGCCCGGATATCCTGGCCGTCGATCGTGATGGCGCCGGCGCTCACGTCGTAGAAGCGGTAGAGCAGCCGCGCGAGCGTCGATTTGCCGGCGCCCGACGCTCCGACGACGGCGACCGTCTTGCCGGCCGGAATCTCGAAGTCGAGGTCGTGCAGGATCGGGCGCGCGGCGTCGTACGAAAAGCTCACGCCTTCGAACCGGACGACGCCGTGCTCGACGGCCAGCGGCCTCGCGCCCGGCGCGTCGGCGACTTCCCGCTCGCGCTCGAGCAGGCCGAACATGCGGTCCAGATCGGTCAGGTTCTGCTTGATCTCGCGGTAGATGGTGCCGAGGAAGTTCAGCGGCACGTAGAGCTGGATCATGAAGGCGTTGACCATCACCAGGTCGCCGAGCGTGAGCCGCCCATCGACGACGCCCTGCGTCGCGCGCCACAGGATCGCGACGAGCGCGGTGGCGATGATCAGTTGCTGGCCGGTGTTGAGCAGCGACAGCGTGCGCTGGCTCCTGAGCGTGGCGCGCCGCAGCTTTTCCAGGTTCTCGTCGTAGCGGCGCGCCTCGAACTCCTCGTTGTTGAAGTACTTGACGGTCTCGTAGTTCAGCAGCGAATCGATCGCCCGGCTGTGCGAGAGCGAGTCGAACTCGTTCATCTGGCGCCGGAACTGGGTGCGCCATTCGGTGAGCGAGACGGTGAAGGCGATGTAGACGACGAGCGCGGCGAGCGTGATGCCGGCGAACCAGGCGTCGAACTTCCAGGCCAGATAGACGAGCACGAGGCCGACCTCGATCGCGGTCGGGATGATGCTGTAGATCGAGTACGAGATCAGCGAGCGCACGGCGCGCGTGCCGCGCTCGATGTCGCGCGTCATGCCGCCCGTCTGGCGCTCCAGGTGAAAGCGCAGCGACAGCGCGTGCAGATGGCGAAACACCGACAGCGTGATGCTGCGCGCCGCGCCCTCGGTCGCCTTCGCGAAGACGATCTCGCGCAGCTCGGTGAAGACCGT
>CALMIL010000177.1 GCA_937864005.1 uncultured Burkholderiales bacterium | reverse complement strand
GTTGGCGAAGATCGCGCTCGGCTTGGCGTAGTAGTAGCCGATCAGCAGGTACGAGACGAGGCCCACCGCTTCCCAGCCGAAGAAGAGCTGCATGAAGTTGTTGCTCATCACGAGCATCAACATGCTGAAGGTGAACAGCGAGATGTAGCTGAAGAAGCGCTGGTAGCCGCCGGGCGAGGTCTCGTCGTCGGCCATGTAGCCGATGGTGTAGATGTGCACCATCAGCGAGACGAAGGTGACGACGACCATCATCATCGCCGACAGGCCATCGATCAGGAAGCCGACCTCCATCTTCAAGCCGCCGATATTCATCCACTCGTAGACGGTCGCGTTGAAGCGCGCGCCGTCGAGCACGTCGAGCAGCACGAGCACCGAGAGCACGAACGAGATCAGCACGCCGAGCGTCGTCACCCGGTGCGAGTTGACACGGCCGATGCGCCGGCCGGTCATGCCGGCGACGATGGCGCCGGCGAGCGGCGCGAGCGCGATGACGAGCAGGGTGGATTGCGAGATCTGGGCGCTCATCGGTTCAGCCCTTGAGTTCGTCGAGGTCCTCGACGTTGATCGTGCTTCGGTTGCGGAACAGCACGACGAGGATCGCAAGCCCGATCGCGGCCTCCGCCGCGGCGACGGTGAGGATGAAGAAGACGAACACCTGCCCGTCCATCTGGCCGAGGAAGTGCGAGAACGCGATGAAGTTGGTATTGACGGCGAGCAGCATCAGCTCGATCGCCATCAGCAGCACGATCAGGTTCTTGCGGTTCAGGAAGATGCCGATCACCGACAGCGCGAACAGCACCGCGCCGAGCGCCAGGTAGTGCCCGAGGGTGACGGGGCCGAGCGCCGTCATGGCTGTGCTCCGGCGGCCGGCGCGGACGGCGCCTCGATCGTCGGCTCGACGCTCACGATGCGCAGCCGTTCGGCCTTCTTCGCCAGGACCTGCTGGGCCGGCACCTGCGACTTGGCGTCCTTGCGGCCGCGCAGCGTCAGCGCGATCGCGGCGATGATCGCGACCAGCAGCAGCACCGACGCAACCTCGAGCGGATAGATGTAGTGCGTATACATCTCGATGCCGAGCAGCTTGGTATTGCCGAGTTCGATCGCCTGCGCGCTCGCCGCCGGCGCCTCGGCCAGATCGAAGCCGACGAGCAGCACCGCCGACATCTCCAGCGCGATGACGACGCCGACGAACGCCGCGAGCGGGAAATGCCGCCAGAAACCGACGCGCATCGAATCGAGGTTGATATCGAGCATCATGACGACGAACAGGAACAGCACCATCACCGCGCCGACATAGACGAGCACGAGGGTGATGGCGAGGAATTCGGCCTTCAGCAGCATCCAAACGCAGGCGGCGCTGAAGAAGGCAAGGACGAGAAAGAGCACGGCATGCACCGTGCTGCGCGCGGTGATGACGCGAAATGCCGCGAACAGCAAAACGGCCGAGAAGGCGTAGAAGAGTGCGGTGATGGTCGTCATGTCGTGCTTGCGCGTCTCGCCCGAGTCGCTGCGGCCAGGGGCCGCAGGGCCTCAGCGGTATTTCGCGTCGGCCTCCCGGTTCGCGGCGATCTCTCGCTCGTAGCGGTCGCCGACGGCGAGCAGCATGTCCTTCGTGTAGTACAGGTCGCCGCGCTTCTCGCCGTGGTACTCGAAGATGTGGCTTTCGACGATCGAGTCGGTCGGGCAGCTTTCCTCGCAGAAGCCGCAGAAGATGCACTTCGCGAGGTCGATGTCGTAGCGCGTCGTGCGCCGCGTGCCGTCGGCGCGCTGATCGGATTCGATCGTGATCGCCAATGCCGGGCAGATCGCCTCGCACAGCTTGCAGGCGATGCAGCGCTCCTCGCCGTTTTCGTAGCGGCGCAGCGCGTGCAGGCCGCGAAAGCGAGGGCTGAGCGGCGTCTTCTCCTCGGGAAACTGCACCGTGATGTGCGGCGACAGGAAGTGCCTCCCGGTGACGGCCAGGCCCTTGAAGAGCTCGGCGAGCATCAGGCTGGACAATACGTTCTTGATCGATGCGGCGGCAGACATGGGCAGGCTCACTTCCAGATGTTCCACGGCGACTGCATCCACAGCCCGACGAAGACCAGCCAGATCAGCGTGATCGGGATGAAGACCTTCCAGCCCAGGCGCATGATCTGGTCGTAGCGAAAGCGCGGGAAGGTCGAGCGGATCCAGAGAAACATCGTGACGACGACGAAGGTCTTGATGCCGAGCCAGATCCAGCCCGGAATCCAGTTGAAGACCGCGCTGTCGATCGGCGACAGCCAGCCGCCGAGGAAGAGCGTCACCGCGATGATCGAGACGAGGATCATGTTGGCGTACTCGGCGAGGAAGAACATCGCGAACGCCATGCCGGAGTACTCGATCATGTGGCCGGCGACGATCTCGGATTCGCCCTCGACGACATCGAACGGATGACGGTTCGTCTCGGCCAGACCCGAGATGAAATAGACGAGGAAGATCGGCAGCAGCGGCAGCCAGTTCCAGGACAGGAAGTTGATCCCCATGTCGGCGAAGAAGCCGCGGTCCTGGCCGAGCACGATCTCGGTCATGTTCAAGGTGCCGCTGACCATCACGACGACGACCAGCGCGAAGCCCATCGCGATCTCGTAGCTCACCATCTGCGCGGCAGCGCGCAGCGCGCCGATGAAGGCATATTTCGAGTTCGAGGCCCAGCCGGCGATGATGACGCCGTAGACCTCGATCGACGTCACCGCCAGCAGCAGCAGCAGCCCGGCGTTGACGTTTGCGAGGGCGACTTCGGGCCCGAACGGGATCACGACCCAGGCGACGAGCGCCGGCATGATCGTCATCACCGGCCCGAGCAGGAACAGCGGCCGGTTCGCCGCCGACGGCAGGATGATCTCCTTGAAGATCAGCTTCACGGCGTCGGCGATCGGCGTCAGCAGCCCGTAGGGGCCGACGCGGTTCGGGCCGGGGCGGATCTGCGTCCAGCCTATGCCCTTGCGTTCCCACAGCGTGAGGTAGGCGACGCAGACCATCAGCGGCGCGACGAGGACGATGATCTTGATCAGCGCCCACACCGGGTCCCACCAGCCGCCGAGAAGCGAGCTGCCGTATGTCGTGAAGGAATCGATCATGCTCGGGCCTTCTCGATCCGGATCGTGCCGAACATCGCGCCCAGGCCCGCCGTGCCCGGATGGCCGGCGGCGACGCGCAGCGCATTCGGGGCCAGCGTCGGATCGAGTTGCGCGGGCAACTCGGCGCTCGCCTCACCCTGCGAGACGCGCACCCGGTCGCCGCGCTGCAGGCCGAGTTGCTCCCAGAGCGCGGTCGGCACGCCGACGACGGGTGCGAGCGCATCGCGCGTCGCCTGCAGCGGCGGCGACCGGCGCACGAGCGGGTCGCCGGCGTAGATCGGCACGTCGGCGATCCGCTCCAGCCCATCGCCGGTCTGCGCCGCCATGGCCGCGATCGGCGCGGCACGGTTGTCGAGCCGGTCAGCGATCTCGCCGTCGCCGAGCACCGCAGCGCGCACCTCTTCGCTCGTCTGGTAGTCGAAGCCGTCGATCTCGAGCAGGTTGCCGAGCACGCGCAGCACCTTCCAGCCGGGACGCGTTTCGCCGAGCGGCTTGACGACGCCGAGGATGCCCTGCACCCTGCCCTCGGCGTTGACGAAGGTGCCCGAGGTCTCGGTGAATGGCGCGATCGGCAGCATGACGTTGGCGATCTCGGCGGCCGCCGAGCGAAACGACGTGAAGGCGACGACCAGGCCGGCGCCCGCCACCGCGGCGGCCGCGGCGCGGGCATCGGCGGCATCGAGCGCGGGTTCGACGTCGAACAGCAGCATCGCCTGCAGCCCGCCCTGCGCGCCGAGCATGCGCCCGGCATCGAGCCCGCCGGCGCGCGGCAGCGCGCCGGCGAGCTGCGCGCCGACACCGTTGCCGGCGTCGCCGAGGTAGCCGACACGCGCGCCGGTCTGCTCGCCGAGCCAGTTCGCAAGCGCGAGCAGCGTCGAAGCCTGCGGATGCTGCGCGGCGGCATTGCCGAGCAGGACCGCCTTGCGCTCGCCCGACAGCAGGCCGTCGGCGATCGCCTGTGCCTGCGCCGTCGCTTCACCCGGCGCCGGTGCGCCGACGCCCTTGGCCTTCGCGACCGCGGCGCAGATATCGGCCAGCGCGCGCGGCCAGTCGCCGGGCGCGGCGGTGATGCGGCCGGCGACCGGCAGCAGCCAGTCGTCGGCAAGCGCATGCACGCTGTAGACCTTCGCGCCGTGGTGGCGCGTCGCCTGGCGGATGCGCTGCGCGAAGAGGGGGTGGTCCTTGCGCAGGAAGGAGCCGACGACGAGCACGCGCTCGAGCGTCGAGAGCGCGGCGATTGGCATGCCGAGCCAGCGCGCGCCGCCTTCGGCGGCGGCATTCGAGAAGTCGGCGTGCCGCAGCCGGTGATCGATATTGTCGCTGCCGAGGCCGCGCACCAGCTTGGCGAGCAGATGCATTTCCTCGACCGTGCGCTGCGGCGAGACGAGCGCGCCGAGCGCCTGCGCGCCGCGCGTGTGGACGACCTGCTGCAGGCCGCGCGCGACATAGTCGAGCGCCGCCTGCCAGTCGACCGCCTTCCACGCGCCGCCCTCCTTGATCATCGGCGCGGTGAGCCGGTCGTCGCTGTTCAGCGCTTCGTAGGCGTAGCGGTCGCGGTCGGCGATCCAGCATTCGTTGACGGCTTCGTTCTCGAGCGGGACGACGCGCATCACGCGGTTGCTCTTGACCTGGACGACGAGGTTCGCCCCGGTGCTGTCGTGCGGGCTGACCGACTTGCGCCGCGACAGCTCCCAGGTGCGCGCCGTGAACCGGAACGGCTTGCTGGTGAGCGCACCGACCGGGCAGATGTCGATCATGTTGCCCGACAGCTCGGAGTCGATCGTATCGCCGGCGATGGTCGTGATCTCGGAGTGCTCGCCGCGGTTGATCATGCCGAGTTCCATCACGCCGCCGATCTCCTGGCCAAAGCGGACGCAGCGCGTGCAGTGGATGCAGCGCGTCATCTCCTCCATCGAGATCAGGGGCCCCACGTCCTTGTGGAAGACGACGCGCTTCTCCTCGGTGTAGCGCGACGCCGAATGCCCGTAGCCGAC
>CALMIL010000176.1 GCA_937864005.1 uncultured Burkholderiales bacterium | reverse complement strand
AACGACGGCCCGCCCATGTCGCGCACCGTCGTGAAACCGCGCATCAGCGTCGCCGTCGCCTCGGCCCCGGCGAGCAGGTTGAGGTAGCCGACATCGGCCGTCAGCAAGCCCGCAAATGTCGGCCGCGCCAGCATCGCATGCCAGTGGGCGTCGATCAGCCCCGGCATCAGCGTACGGCCGCCGCCATCGATGCGCACGCCCGCGCTCTGGCCGTCGAGCGGGATCGGCCGGGTGGAAATGCGCTCGATACGATTGCCGCGCACCAGCACGTTGCTCGGTGCCGACAGGGCGCCGCCCTTGCCGTCGAAGATCCTGACGTTCTCGAAGAGCGTGAGCGTGGCGGTGGGCACCGGGGCGGCCTGATCGGCCTGCTGCGCCGAAAGCGGACCGCCGAGCCCGGCCAGCAGCGCGCCAGCGGCGAACGAGCGGACAACGGCGCGCCAGCGGCCACTTCGCCGCGCCGGCTCCTGCTCGCCCTTCGCGTTCATCTCGTCCATGCCTGCTGCCTCCGGATCAGTTCTGGCGCGGGAGGCTCCTGCGCCACACGCCTGCAATCCCGGGTTAGCTTAGTTGACCGATCCCGACCGCGCGACGCGGCCGGAGCATGACCGCCTGCGGCGAAGGGGCGCAATGTCACGCCGGGCCGTTCCAATGCAGCCAAAGCATCACGAGGCCGATCAGGATCGGCTGGTGCAGCATATAGAAGCTCAGCGACCAGCGGCCGAGCGCGGCCAGCGGCCGCATCGCACCCGGCAGCGCACCCTGCATCAGCTGCGGCGCCCTCGCGAGCAGCCACTGTCCGCTCGCCATGCCCCACCACATCACGCCCATCCAGGGCAGCAGCGGCACATAGTCCTCGGTATTCGGCCGTCGCGTGACGAGGCCGATCCAGCTCAGCGCCGGTGCATCGAAGACCGGGTGCGCGGCGACATGCGGCAGCGCGATCGCGAGCAGACCGAGCGGCCAGAGCCAGGCCCGCCAGCCCGCGCTCAGGCGGGCGACGATCAGCATCACCGCCAGGCCGTGCAGCACGCCGAACGTGATGTAGGTGCGCGGAAACATGAGCCACGAGCCCGCCGTCACGAGCAGCGCGCAGCCCGCGACCTGCGCCCAGCGGCGCCAGAACCGCGGCCAGCCCAGGCCCTGCCTGAAAGCCACCGCCTGCGACAGCCCGGCGCAGAACATGAACAGGCTCACGATGCAGGTGCGCTGCACCGTCCACAGCGGATCGGCGCGGAAGTCCTGGTGCGCGACGAGGCCGAAGTGGTTCAGGTCGAACGCGAAGTGAAATGCCGCCATCCAGACGATGGCGCCGCCGCGCAGTGCATCCAGCCGATCGAACCGCCGCGAGGCGTGAGTGAGCGATGACGACACCGCGCGACGATAGCGCAAGTGCCGCCCGGCGCCTCGACGGCGGGCGTCGCATCGAGGCGACGCGGCGCGCGATCGAGCGGACCGCGCGATATCCTCGCCGGGTGACGCCCACCACCTCCAACGTCGACGCGGCCGTGCGGCGCGAGATGCTGCAACTGGCCCTTCGAATCGCCGGGCGCACCGTCGCGCTGCAGCTTCTTGCGGTCGGGTTCGTGGCGTATCTCGGGGTGACCGTCGATCACATTCCGGCGGCAGCCGGCGTCGTCGCCTGCGGCGTGCTGGTCGGCATCTGGCGGCTCGCGATCTCGAGCCGCTACGAGGATGCGGCCCGGCTGTCCGACCCGGTCGTCGCCCGCGCCGAGCGCGAGTTCGAGGGCAATTCGGTGCTCGCCGGGGTGGTGTGGATGATCGGCACGATCTGGATCTATCCGCGCCTGCAGGGCGACATGGGAACCGCGTACGTCACCGTGCTGCTGGGCACGATCACGACCGCGGCGTTCTTCATGACGCTCGTCGGCCGCTCGTTTCTCTACCTGACCGTGCTGCAGGTGGGTTCGCTCACGCTCGTGAGCTGGCTCACGAATGCGGTCGGCTCATGGCTGCTGGGCGTGCTCGTCGTCGTCTTCGGCATCACGGTGCTGCGCGGCGCGGCGCAGTTCAGGAGTACCGCGACGCAGGCGATCCGGCACAGCCTCGAGGCCGACGCGGCGAATGCCTCTCTGCAGCAGGCCAAGGAGGCGGCGGAGGCGGCGAACGCATCGCTGCAGCAGGCCAAGGAGTCGGCCGAAGCGGCGAACGTCGCGAAGTCGCAGTTTCTGGCGACGATGAGCCATGAGATCCGCACGCCGATGAACGGTGTCCTGGGCGCGCTCGACCTGCTGCGCCACTCGCAGCTCGACAACAACCAGCGCCGGCTGGTGCGGACCGCGGCGTCGTCGGGCGAGTCGCTGATGGCGATCCTGAACGACGTGCTCGATCATTCGAAGATCGAGGCCGGCAAGCTCGCCCTCGCGCATGCGCCGCTCGCATTGCACAGCCTGGCGGCATCGGTCGCGGCGCTGTTTCGCGCCAATGCCGAGAGCAAGCGGCTCGCGTTGCGCTTCGAGATCGAGCCCGATGTCGCGAACTGGGTCGTCGGCGACGCCCAGCGGCTGAAGCAGGTGCTGCTCAACCTGGTGGGCAATGCGATCAAGTTCACCGAGCGCGGCCACGTGACCTTGCGGCTGTCGCCGGTCGCCGCGACCGAAGGCCGCGCGCGCGTCACCTTCGAGGTCGAGGACAGCGGCATCGGCATCACGCCGGAGGCGGCGCAGAACCTGTTCCAGCCTTTCCACCAGATCGACAGCTCGCGCAACCGGCGCCGCGGCGGCACCGGACTCGGGCTCGCGATCAGCCAGCGCATCGTCGAGGCGATGGGCGGGCATATCGAAGTGCGCAGCAACCCCGGCCATGGCTCACGCTTTGCCTTCACGCTCGAGCTCGAACTCGATGCGTCGCCGGTGCCGCAGGTGATCCTCGACTCGGCGATGGGCGGCCTGGACGGCCCGGTCGCCTTGTCCGGCACCGTGCTGCTGGTCGAGGACAACCCGGTCAATATGCTGATCGCGCACGAGATGCTCGAGTCGCTCGGCCTGGACGTGATCCAGGCCGAGGACGGCCAGCAGGCGCTCGATCTGATCGGCGCGCATCCGCTCGATCTCGTGCTGATGGACTGCCAGATGCCGGTCCTCGACGGCTACGCCGCGGCGCGCCAGATCCGGGCGCGCGAAGCAAAATTCGGCCTGCCGCGCCTGCCGGTCGTCGCCTTGACGGCAAATGCCTTCGACGAGGATACGCGCCTCGCGAGCGACGCCGGCATGGACGATCACCTCGCCAAGCCGTATACGCGTGCCAAGCTCAAGGAGATGCTGACGCGCTGGCTTTGAGCGCCCGGCCGCGGGGTCGCGCCGCCCTCAGGGGCGCACCGTCGGATGCTCGCCGGCGAGGCCGGCGCATCCGGCGCGGCCGTCGTCGCGCGCGCCGGCCAGCACGCGCTGAAAGTGCGCCGCCCAGCTTGCAAATCCGGCCAGCCAGACGAGGGCCGCCGCATACAGAAGCGACTGCGCATGCGGCCCGCCGAGGGCCGCCGCAGCGCGGATGAAAGCACCGCCGACGATGCACGCCGCACCGAGCGGAAGCCAGCCGCGCATGTCGAGCTTGCGTCCGCTATGGACGCGCCCGGCGATGCTCATCGAGACGTAGATCGCAAGGCTCAGGGCGCCGGCCGCAAGCAGGTGGCGTCCGCCGCTCACGCTGCCGAGGTCGAACAGCAGCGCCATGCCCATCGTCGCGTAGCCGAACGCCATCAAGAGGTAGACCGCGTAGAGCATCGCCACCCAGCGGTCGAGCAGGACGCGGCCGCGGTGCCAGTCGCCGAGCACGTTGAGCAGCGCCGCGGCGGCGGCGAGCGCGAGCCAGCCGGTGACCGCTTCGCCGGGCGCGAGCCACTCGACGAGCGTATGCAGCGCGATCGTCGCCACCGCCAGATTGCGCCGCGGCGGCAGGGCGCGGTATTCGTCGCCGACATCGCGACCGGCGGCACGCAGCGCGTCCAGCCCCTCGTTGACGATGCGCATCGAGATGCGGCTCATCGCAAGCACGATCAGCGCCATCAGCGCGCCGATCGCCGCATAAAGCCAGCGCATCGCCGGCGCGCCGCGCCAGGTGTCGAAATAAAAGCCGGCGCTGATCAGCCAGAGCGCGACAAGCGCCCACAGGAAGCCCGTATGCAGACGCGCCGGATCGCGCCACACGCGCGGCGCGACGCGCACGACGAGGATTGCGAGCAGGCTCAGCTGCGCGACCGCGGCCGGAACGATGCCGATCCAGCCCGAAGCGGCGACCGCGAGCCGCGCGGCAAGCCAGGCGACAAGCAGCGCCAGCGTCAGCGGCGGCTCGAAGTCGGCGCTCGACGTGAACTCGGGCACCGCGGTCAGAAGAAATCCGACCACCGCGGCGAGCGCGAAGCCGAAGACGAGTTCGTGCACGTGCCACACGAACGGGCCGCCCGGCATCGCCGGCAGCGGCAGCGCGCCGGCAAGAAAGGCGAGCCACAGCCCCATGGCGAGCGCCGCGAACCAGGCGCCGAACAGAAAGAACGGGCGAAACCCGCACAGGAACAGCGGGCGCGCCAGCACGCGGTCGATGGCGGCCCTCAGCATCGGTGCGCCGACGGTTTCGTCGCCGGTGGGTCGTCTTCGATCGCGAAGGCGCCGGCGGCCGTGCCGAGATCGGCGATCGCGCCGGGTCCGACGACGCGCAGCGCCGGTTCGCACGCGCCGCCCGCCCGGTGCAGTCCGAACGACAGGCGCACGACCTCGTCGCGCAGCAGTGCCGCGGTGCTGCGATAGACCCAGTCGTCGTCGCGCGGCGCCGGGTCGCCGCGCAATGCCAGGCGGCGTGCGATGCGCCCCGGGTCGGCCACCATGACGAGGATGCGGTTCGACAGGCGCACCGCCTCCATCAGGTCGTGGGTGATCATCAGCACCGCCATGCCGCGGCTTGCCTGATGTTCGGCGAGCAACGCATAGAGCTCCGCCTTCAGCCCGATATCGAGCGAGACGAACGGCTCGTCGAGCAGCAGCAGCTGCGGATCGAGCACGAGCGCCCTGGCGAGCGCGACCCGGCTTTGCATGCCGCCCGAGAGCTCGTGCGGAAACTTCGCCAGATCCTGCGCGCTCAGGCCCAGCCGCCGCCCGAGCTCGTCGGCGCGGCTGGCCCGCTCGGCGCGCGCGACGCCGCGCGCCTTCAGGCCGAGCGCGACGTTCTCGCGCGCCGTCTTCCACGGCAGCAGCCGCGGCTGCTGGAACATGCAGGCGGTGCTCGCGAAGCGGTTCTCGATCGCTCCTTCGCGCAGCGGCAGCAAACCGGCGACGAGGTGCAGCAGCGTCGTCTTGCCGCAACCCGACGGCCCGACGAGCGCGACCGTCTCGCCGCGCGAGACCGACAGTTCGACACCCTCGAGCACGGCGCTCGGGCCGAACGCGTGGCCGACGCCGCTCAACTTCAGCTCGGGCTCGGGCAGCACAGCGGTCGGCGCGCCGTGCTTCTGCGCGCCGGCCGGAGCGGTCGCGTCGGACGGCGCGCCGATCCGTGCCGGCGGCGCGATGCCGATCACGCCTGCGGCGCCCGCCACCGCTCCACCTCGCGCTTGAAGGGCTCAAGGATCAGATATTCCGCCGCCAACAGCAGGCCGACGATGGCGCAGATCCAGGCCATCGTGGTCGCCGTGTCGAGTTGCGATCTCGAGGCGGCGAGCGCGGCGCCGACGCCGTCGCTTGACGCGAGCAGCTCGGCCATCACGACGACCTTCCACGATACGCCGAGCGCGGCGATCCACGACGGGAACAGATACGACAGCATGTGCGGCAGGTAGACGTCGAAGACCTGCATGCGCAGCGGCAGGCGATAGCTGCGCGCCATGTCGCGCAGTTGGCCGTCGAGCGTGCGCGCGCCCTGCAGCGCGCCGAGAAAGACGAGCGGGAAGCAGGCGATGAAGACGGTGAAGACCGGCGTGCCGTCGCTCGCGCCGAACCACAGCATCGCGAGCACGAGCCAGGCGATCGGCGGCGTCCCCATCAGCACCGTGACGAGCGGCCGCGACATCGTCGATGCCGTCATCGACAGCCCTGCCGCCAGGCCGATCACGCTGCCGGCGGCGATCGCCAGCGCCAGCCCGCCGAGGGCGCGCCGGGCGGTGATCGCCAGCTCGCCAACGCCAGGCCCCGCGGCGAGCAGCGTATAGAGCGTGTGAAACGCGGCACGCGGATCGGGCAGCACGAGCGCGCCGTAGCGCCGGCTCACCGCCTCCCACACCGCCATCAGCAGCAGCAGGCTCGCGACGGCGCCCCAGCCGCTCCACAGATAGCGCGGCAGGCCGCGCAGCCACAGGCGCAGGAGGTTCATGGCCTGGCCGGCTTCGCGCCCGCCGCGCTCCAGTAAAAGCCGTCGTCGGGCAGCTTGCCGCCGACCAGCCCCGGGCTGCGTTCGAGCAGCAGCTTGAAGAGGAACTCGACGTCGGGTCGTGCCTTCGCCGCCGGGACGGCGTCGAGCGGGCTCGACGCGATCGCGTCGGCCGCCGCCTCGGCCGAGATCATCGGCACCCGCTTGGCGACCCCCTCGCCGCACTGCTTCGCGTTCGCCTGGCACCACTGCAGCGCCTTCGCGTACTCCTGCTCGATGCGCGCCGCAAGCGCCGCGTTGTCGCGCAGCGCGCCCATGACGACGATGCCGGCCTGCGGGATCCGCGCGTCGCGCCCGAAGGCGCGGCCCCATTCCTTTTGCAGGTCGATGCCGCGGTACAGCGTCGGCGCGACGACGCTGATCGGAAACGAATGGGTCTTGCGCAACGCCATCGATACCGCCGGCTCGGCGAGCAGGGCGTTGTCGACCTGCCGCAGGATCAGCAATTGCATCGCGTCGATCGGCGAGGCGACATAGCGCAGCTTGATGTCCTTGCGCACGTCGATGCCCTCGCGCTCGGCGATCAGGTTGAACAGCAGGTCGGGCATATCGCCACGAAACGGCATCGCGACTTCCTTGCCGCGCAGGTCGGCGAGCGTGTGCACGTTCGCATCGCGCGTCACGACCCACAGGATGCCCCAGGTCGAGACGTTGAGCAGCGCGAGCGGGACGCCACGGTTGTAGAGATTGGCCGCAACATTGACCGGCATCGCGAGCACGTCGGCCTTTTTGCCGAGCGCGATCGCGCGCAACTGGTCCGGGTCGCGCCAGGGCAGGAACTCGACGCGCTCGGCAACATCGGCGAGCGCACCCGAATCGACCATGTGGATGAGGGCGTCCGACACCGATGCCGGCGGCCCGCCGAGGACGAGCACCGGCAGCTTGTCGGCCCGGGCCGCAGGAGCCATGACGAGCGCCGCGAGTGCCACGCAGAGCAGGCTGCGCATCGCGGTCACCGCAAAGTGCGAGAGCGAAAGCGGCTTGCGATCGATGCTGTTCACGGCAGACGGGTTCATTGGCAGAAACCCGGCCATTCTAGTTACATAAGAATGATTCTTATTTGATCCCCCTCAAGTCGAGTGGGTTGAGCGGTTCGCTTCGGTCTCGGCCGAGCCAGGCCAGCAGCCGATCGAAGGGGAGCCGCGATCGCGCGTTCCGCGCCTCAGTGCGGCGTCGACCACTCCGTGATGCCGGTGCGCTCGTCGCCCCAGCCGGTCTGCAGGCTGCGCTCCTCGCCCCAGGCGGTATCGAGTTCCATGCGCTTGATTTCCTCCACCGCGCCCTCGTCGCCGCCGCCTGCCTTGCGTACCTGCGCTCGCGCGAGGCGCTCCATCAGGCGCAGATCGCGGTCGGTGAGGCCCATCGCGGTCTCGCTCCACTGGTCGACGATCGCGATCAGCGACTCGTAGGTGATCGGCGCGGCGAGCCGGCGCGCCTGCAGCGCGGCGAGCGTGCCGCGAAGCCGCGGATGAACCGAAGTGACGACGTGCTCGATCGCCGCCTCGCCCTCGCCGTCATCGACGACCAGATCGACCAGTCCGCGCCGAAAGAGTTGATCGGCGTTGTAGAGGCGCCCCGACAGGATCATCTCGTTGGCCACCGCAAAACCCGCCTTGCGCAGCGTGAAGTTCCACGCGCCCATTCCCGGGTAGAGGTTGAACAGCACCTCGGGAAAGCCCGCCTGCGCGCTGCGCTCGAAGATGACGCGGTGAAACGGCAGCACCGATTCGAGCCCGCCGCCGAGCGTATCGCCCTGCACCAGGACCGTCGTGTGGATGCCCAGGCTCGGCGCATTCTCGAGCCACCAGACGAGGTCGACGCAGCGCCGCCCGTAGAGCTTCAGCGATTCGATATCGCGGGCGCGGATGAGCAGCACGAAGAGCGACAGGTCGCCGCCGAAATTGAAGACGCCGGCGACATCCGACGACATCACGTAGTGCTTGATGAGGCCGGGATTGGCGTTGATATCGCGGATCAGCTGGTGCATCTCGCCCATCACCGCGAGGCTGTAGCACTGGATGGGCCGCACCGCGGTGCGCAGGCGCAGCAGGCTGAATTCCGAACTCCATTCGAGCCGGATGTATTTGTACGGCCGCGCGAGCAGCCCCGGAATGCCCGTCGCGTCCGTCACTGGCGCACCCTACGGCCTTCGGCCGGTCCCGCCGGGCGGGAACGAGCCCACGGGGCACGCAAGTGACCCCTTCGGGGCCGGGGCGGCCGGGCGCGGCTCACTGGCGCACCCTACGGCCTTCGGCCGGTCCCGCCGGGCGGGAATGAGCCCACGGGGCACGCAAGTGACCCCTTCGGGGCCGGAGCGGCCGGGCGCGGCTCATACGGCGGCAAAGATGCGCGTCAGCAGATGAAAGTTGACGTTCGTCGATTCGACCACCGCGTCGCGCGCGGCATCGTCGTTCAGCGTATTGAGGACGACGCGCAGGCTTGCCATATGGGCGACGTCCATCGTCGCGTGCGAGCCGATGAACGATGTGCCGCGCTCGCCGACGAGCAGCAGCGACTCGCGGATCGCCGAGGTGAAGGTGCCGCCATAGACCGACGCGATGACCTCGAGCGCATAGAGCATCCCGAGCACCGAGCACGGGTTGCCGCGATCGGCCTGCCAGTAGTTGTAGCCGCACATCGCGAGCGTATCGGCGCTCGCCGGGTAGGCGCGCGCATCCTGCGCCGTGACGCCGACCGCATCCAGGTCGTCGAGCACCCATTGTTCGTGCCCCGACTCCTCGTGCATGTGCTCGTAGAGGTGGTAGCGCACCTGCCGGTGCGTATCCGGGATCCGGCTCGCGGCAGCGGCGGTGACCGGGTTGAAGTGCCAGACGACGTGATAGAGCTCGAGCAGGAATTTGCGGTAGCGCTGGATATCCATGCCGTGCGCAACGGCATCCAGGATCACGGGATCGTTCTCGAATGCGCGGCGTACCTCGTCGGTACGGGTCACGAGGTCGGGGAAGAACGGGGACATGGGCTCGGGCTTTCGGGACGGGTTGAAAGGGGCAATCGCCTGTCGGTGCAAGATTCGCTGCGGCCCGGCCGATTCTGCGCATGCGGCGCGCGCATCGCTACTGTCAGGTGTGACAGGGTGCTACCGCGCAACACCGGGAAACCCTGACCGTCACAGGGCGTTCATCGATTCGTGGCAGGCGTTCGAACGCTCGATCGGCGCAGCGCTGCGCTGCGAAGCTCACCCCACCCAGCGCCGCGCATTGGCGAACATCCGCGCCCAGGGGCTCGGCGCATTCGCGTCGCCGCTCGTCCAGCTCAGCTGCAGATTGCGGATGACGCGCTCGGGATGCGGCATCAGCACGGTGAACCGCCCGTCGCCGGTCGTCACCGCGGTCAGTCCGCCGGCACTGCCATTCGGATTAAACGGATAGCGCTCGGTCGCCGCACCGTGGTTGTCGACGAAGCGCAGCGCGCGATGCACGGCCTTGGCGTCGCCGCGCTGCGAGAAATCGGCAAAGCCCTCGCCGTGCGCGACGGCGATCGGCAGCGTGCTCCCGGCCATCCCGGCAAAGAAGAGGCTCGGGCTTTCGATCACCTCGACCATCGAGAGCCGGGCTTCGAACTGCTCGCTGCGGTTGCGCGTGAAGCGCGGCCAGGCGGCGGCGCCGGGGATGATGTCGGCCAGTGCGGCCATCATCTGACAGCCGTTGCAGACGCCCAGCGCGAAGCTGTCGGCGCGCTGGAAGAATGCGGCGAACTGCTCCAGCAGCATCGGGTTGAAGAGGATCGACCTCGCCCAGCCCTCGCCGGCGCCGAGCGTATCGCCATAGCTGAAGCCGCCGCAGGCGACGAAGCCCTGGAACATGTCGAGCCGCGCGCGCCCGGCCTGCAGGTCGCTCATGTGAACGTCGAAGGTGTCGAACCCGGCGCGCGCCATCGCATGGCTCATCTCGACGTGACTGTTCACGCCCTGCTCGCGCAGGATCGCGACCGCCGGGCGCTTCGCGTTCACGTAGGGCGCGGCGACATCCTCGAGCACGTCGAAGCCGAGCTGCAGATGCAGCCCCGGATCGTCCGCCGCGCCGGCCGCGGCGTGTTCGGCATCAGCGCTTTCCGGGTTGTCGCGCAGCCTCGCGATGCGCCAGCTCACTTCGTCCCAGGCCTTGTGCAGCTCCTCGAGCGGCGCGCTGAAGACATTCTTCGCATCGCGCCAGACCTCGACCGCGCCGCGCGTATTGGGCTTGCCGATCACGTGGCTGTGGCGCGACAGCGCGTGCTCGCGCAGCACCGCGAGGACGGCGTCGCGATCGGCGCGCGCGACCTGGATGACGACGCCGAGCTCCTCGGCGAAGAGCGCACGCAGACTCAGTTCGTTGCGCCGCTCGCCGACCTGGGCCGTCCAGTTCTTCGCCTCGCCGCTGTCGGCCAGGCTGTCGCGAATGCCGTCGCCCTCGGTGACGAGCATGTCGATATTCAGGCTCACGCCGACATGGCCGGCAAACGCCATCTCGCAGACCGTCGCCCATAGGCCGCCGTCGCTGCGGTCGTGATAGGCGAGCAGCCGGCCGTCGGCGCGCAGGCGGTTGATCGCGGCGACGAGCCGCACGAGCGCATCGGCATCGTCGAGGTCGGGCACCTCGTCGCCGAAGCTCGCGAGCGTCTGCGCGAGGATCGATCCGCCCATGCGGTTGCGGCCCGCGCCCAGATCGATGAGGATCAGCGTCGTATCGCCCGGCTGCAGCTGCAGCTGCGGCGTCAGCGTGCCGCGCACGTCGTCGAGCGTCGCGAAGGCACTGACGATGAGCGAGACCGGCGCCGTCACCTGCTGCGTCGCGCCGCCTTCGCTCCAGCGCGTGCGCATCGACAGGCTGTCCTTGCCGACCGGCACGCTGATGCCGAGCGCCGGGCAAAGCTCGAGCGCGACGGCGCGCACCGTGTCGTACAGCGCGGCGTCTTCGCCCGGCTCGCCGCAGGCCGCCATCCAGTTGCAGCTGAGCTTGACGCGATCGAGCGTGATCGGCGCCGCCAGCAGGTTCGTGATCGCCTCGCCGACCGCCATCCGGCCCGACGCCGGCGCATCGAGCGCGGCCAGCGGCGTGCGCTCGCCCAGGCTCATCGCCTCGCCGGCGACGCCGACGAAGTCGGCGAGCGTCACCGCGCAGTCGGCGACCGGCACCTGCCACGGCCCGACCATCTGGTCGCGGTGGCTAAGGCCCCCCACCGTTCGGTCGCCGATCGCGATCAGGAAGCGCTTGCTCGCGACGGTCGGATGGCGCAGCACGTCGAACGCCGCCTGCGCGAGCGCAACGCCCGTCAGATCGAGCGGCTCGCCGCGCCAGGCGACGCGCGCCACGTCGCGCAGCATGCGCGGCGGCTTGCCGAGCAGCACGTCCATCGGCATGTCGATCACGCGCTCGCCGCCCGGACCGTCCTCGAGCACGAGCTCCGCTTCCTGCGTCGCGACGCCGACGACCGCGAACGGGCAGCGTTCGCGCGCGCTCATTGCCTCGAAGAGCGGCAGGCTGCCGGGCGCGATCGCGAGCACGTAGCGCTCCTGGCTCTCGTTGCACCAGATTTCCTTCGGCGCGAGGCCGCTTTCCTCGAGCGGCACGCGCTTCAGATCGAAGCGCGCGCCGCGCCCCGCGCCTTCGACGAGCTCCGGAAACGCGTTGCTGATGCCGCCCGCGCCGACATCGTGGATCGCGAGGATCGGGTTCACGTCGCCGAGCGCCCAGCAGTGGTTGATGACCTCCTGCGCGCGGCGCTGGATTTCGGGGTTGCCGCGCTGCACCGAATCGAAGTCGAGCGCCACCGCGTTCGCTCCCGCGGCGAGCGAACTCGCCGCCCCGCCGCCCATGCCGATGCGCATCCCCGGCCCGCCGAGCTGGACGAGCAGCGTGCCGGCCGCAAACGCAATCTTGTGCGTCTGGCCGGCTGCGATCTGACCCAGGCCGCCGGCAATCATGATCGGCTTGTGATAGCCGCGCTGCACGCCGGCCACGCGCTGCTCGAAGACGCGAAAGTAGCCGAGCAGGTTCGGCCGGCCGAATTCGTTGTTGAACGCCGCACCGCCAAGCGGGCCGTCGATCATGATCTGCAGTGCGCTGGCGATGTGCGCCGGCCGGCCGATCGCGGACTGCTCCCAGCGTTCGTTTGTCTGCGGCAGTTGCAGGTTCGAGACCGAGAAGCCGGTGAGCCCCGCCTTCGGCCGCGAGCCGCGGCCGGTCGCGCCTTCGTCGCGGATCTCGCCGCCGGCGCCGGTCGCGGCACCGGGGAACGGCGAGATCGCGGTCGGATGGTTGTGCGTCTCGACCTTCATCAGCACGTGCACCATCTCGCGGCGGGCCGCGTAGCGCGGCGCGTTCGTGTAGCCCTCGGGCGCCCAGCGTTCGATCTCGCCGCCCTCCATCACCGAGGCGTTGTCGCTGTAGGCGACGACGGTGCGCTGCGGTGCCGCCTCGTGCGTGCGGCGGATCATCTGGAACATCGAGTGTTCCTGCTCGCGGCCGTCGATCGTGAAGCGGGCGTTGAAGATCTTGTGCCGGCAGTGCTCGCTGTTGGCCTGCGCGAACATCATCAGCTCGACGTCGGTCGGGTCGCGGTCGAGCGCGCCGAAGGCATCGGCCAGGTAGTCGATCTCCTCTGGCGACAGCGCGAGCCCGAACTCGGCGTTGGCTTCGGCGAGCGCGCCGCGCCCGCGCGCGCGCAGCGGCACGTGTACCATGGCCTGACCCGGCTTGGCATCGAACAGGCGGCGCGCGTCGTCGCGCCCGAAGAGCACGCTCTCGGTCATGCGGTCGTGAAGCAGCGCGGCGCAGGCGTCGAGTTCGTCCTTCGCAAGCAGCTTCCTGCCGCCGAGCAGGCCGCCGCGCAGCGACAGCCGCCACTCGGTGACGCGCTCGACGCGATGAATCGGCAACCCGCAGTTGTGCGCGATATCGGTGGCCTTCGACGCCCACGGCGAGACGGTTCCCAGGCGCGGCGCGACGACGATCAAGATGTCGCCGCCCGGCGCGCGCGCGGCTTCGCCGTAGCGCAGCAGCGCGGCCAGCCGGTCGGCCTCGGCACCGCTGAGCGGCGCTTCGCTCGAGACCCAGTGCACATGACGCGCGTCGAGCGCAACGATGCGCTCGCAAACCGCCTGCAGGCGCGGCAGCAGGGCCTGCAGGCGAAATCCGGAAACCGCGTTGCCACCCTCGAAGTGGCGCAGATGCTTGGCAGTGGATGGCACGCTGATCGGGGGTTGCGGGCTGGGCGGGTACGGCAGACTCGCTGCCATGCCGGCAGCGACGGAAAAGGCCGCGGCTCACGCTCGGCCACTGCGGCGGACGCCCGCGATTTTACGGGGCGGGTGAGACAATGCGGCCCGCGCCTTGTCGTGCTCGGGCGACACGACCGGGCCTCGGGCGGCGCCGCGCAGGCACGGCGCAAGGGCCGCGCGCCAAAGACATAATCCCCGCAATGACTATCACCCTCAAGACCGGCGCCGATATCGCCGCCATGCGCGTCGCCGGGCGGCTCGCCGCCGAAGTGCTGGACATGCTGACGCCGCACGTGCGCGCCGGTGTCACGACCGACGAGCTCGATCGCCTTTCGCACGACCATATCGTGAACGTGCAGCAGGCGATTCCGGCGCCGCTGCACTACGCGCCGGCCGGCTACCAGCCGTATCCGAAGTCGATCTGCACCTCGATCAACCATCAGGTCTGCCACGGCATTCCGGGCGAGCGTGTGCTGAAGAACGGCGACATCGTGAATATCGACATCACCGTCATCAAGGACGGTTGGCACGGCGATACGAGCCGCATGTTCATCGTCGGCGAAGGCTCGATCGCCGCCAGGCGGCTGTGCCAGTTCACGTACGACGCGATGTGGAAAGGCATCGTCAAGGTCCGCCCCGGCGCGCACCTCGGCGATATCGGCCACGCGATCCAGACCTTCGCCGAGGGCGCCGGCTTCTCGGTCGTGCGCGAGTTCTGCGGCCACGGCATCGGCACGCGCTTTCACGAGGAGCCGCAGGTGCTGCACTACGGCCGGCCCGGGACGCTCGAGCAACTCGTGCCGGGCATGATCTTCACGATCGAACCGATGATCAACGCCGGCCGGCGCGAGGTGCGCGAGGCGGGCGACGGCTGGACCATCGTCACCCGCGACCGCTCGCTCTCGGCCCAGTGGGAGCACACGGTGCTTGTCACCGATACCGGCTACGAAGTCCTGACCCTCTCCGAAGGCACGCCCGCACCGCCGGCCTTCGTCGCGCACACGGCGCTCGCCGTCTGATCGCGATGTCTGCCGTGCCGTCCGCGACGGCAGAACCGACTTTCGCCGAGCTGCGCGCCGGCTTTCGCGACGGCAAGGCGGCGCTGCTCGAGCAATTCAGCGCCTCGCGCGCGAGCGCGGCCGCGGCGACCCGCCTGCTGCGCGCCTTGACGCGCCAGGTCGACCGCAATCTGGTTGCGCTCTGGGCGCGATCGGGCATGCCGGGCGACGCCGCGCTGATCGCGGTCGGCGGCTACGGCCGCGACGAACTCTTCCCGTACTCCGATATCGACGTGCTCGTGCTGCTGCCGCCGGGGCGCGGCGCGGAGCTGGCCGACGACGGCGGCGGCCGCAAGGAGGCGATCGAGCGCTTCATCTCCGCCTGCTGGGACAGCGGCCTCGAGATCAGCTCCAGCGTTCGCACCGTCGACGAATGCGTCGCCGAGGCTCAGCGCGACGTGACGGTGCAGACCTCGCTGCTCGAATCGCGCTTCCTGTGCGGCTCGCGGCGCGTCTTCTCGACCTTTCGCATCGCCAATACCGCGGCGATGGATGCGAAGGCCTTCTTCGTCGCCAAGATGCTCGAGATGCGCCAGCGGCACCAGAAATTCGAGGACACGCCCTACTCGCTCGAGCCCAATTGCAAGGAAAGCCCCGGCGGATTGCGCGACCTGCAACTCGTGATCTGGGTCGCGCGTGCCGCCGGCCTCGGGCGCAACTGGGCCGAGCTCGCCGCGAGCGGCCTCATCACCGCCTTCGAGGCGCACCAGCTCGAGCACAACGAGGGCCTGATCAAGCTCATTCGCGCCAGGCTGCACCTGGTCGCCGGACGGCGCGAGGACCGGCTCGTATTCGATCTGCAGACCGCGGTGGCCGAAAGCTTCGGCTACCAGTCGACGAACGAGGCGCGCGCCTCGGAACTGCTGATGCGGCGCTACTACTGGGCGGCCAAGGCGGTCCGGCAGCTGAACCAGATCGTGATGCAGAATATCGAGGAGCGCGTGCGCGGCTCGGCCAACGCGCCGATGCGGCCGATCAATGCGCGCTTCTTCGACCGCGGCGGCATGCTCGAAGTGGCGAGCGACGATCTCTACGTGCGCGAGCCGACGGCGATCCTGGAATCCTTCCTGCTGTACCAGGAAACGCCCGGCATCAAGGGATTTTCGGCGCGCACGCTACGCGCGCTGTACAACGCGCGCAAGGTGATGGACGCCGCGTGGCGCCGCGACCCGGCCAACCGCGCGCTCTTTCGCCGCATCCTGCAGGCGCCCGAGGGCCACACCCACGCCTTCCGGCTGATGAACCAGACGAGCGTGCTCGGGCGCTACCTGTGGGTCTTCCGGCGCATCGTCGGGCGCATGCAGCACGACCTGTTCCACGTCTACACCGTCGACCAGCACATCCTGATGGTGCTGCGCAACGTGCGCCGCTTCCTGATCCCGGAGCACACGCACGAATACCCGTTCTGCTCGCAGCTTGCGGCGCAGTTCGACCGGCCCTGGGTGCTCTATGTCGCCGCCTTGTTCCACGACGTCGCGAAGGGTCGCGGCGGCGATCACTCCGAGCTCGGCGCGGTCGCCGTGCGCCGCTTCTGCCGCGAGCACGCGATCACCGGCGCCGACGCCGCGCTGATCGAGTTCCTGGTCCGCAAGCACCTGTTGATGAGCCGTGTCGCGCAGAAGGAGGATCTGAGCGACCCCGAGGTGATCAGCGCCTTCGTGCGCGAGGTCGGCGGCGAGCGCGAGCTGACCGCGCTGTACCTGCTGACCGTCGCCGACGTGCGCGGCACGAGCCCGAAGGTCTGGAACGCGTGGAAGGGCAAGCTGCTCGAGGATCTGTACCGCCTCGCGCTGCGCGCCCTGGGCGGCGAGCACATCAATCTGGACGCCGAGATCGAGACCCGCAAGCACGAGGCACGCAACCTGCTCAATCTGCTGTCGGTGCCGCGCGGCGCCGAGGCGCGGCTGTGGGCGACCCTGGAGCTGAGCTATTTCTCGCGCCACGACGCGGGCGACATCGCCTGGCATGCGCGGGTGCTGAACAGCGTCGTCGATAGCGCCGTACCGGTCGTGCGGGCGCGGTCCTCGCCGCTCGGCGAGGGCCTGCAGGTGCTCGTTTACGCACCCGACCGCCCCGACCTCTTCGCCCGCATCTGCGGCTATTTCGACAATACCGCCTTCGATATCGTCGACGCCAAGGTGCACACCTCGCGCAGTGCGTATGCGCTCGACACCTTCCAGGTCATCAGCCCGCACCCCGAACTCGACTACCGCGACCTGGTGCCGATCGTCGAGTCCCAACTCGCGCAGGCGCTCGAGGCGACCGGGCCGCTGCCCGAGCCGCGGCGCGGCCGCGTCTCGCGCCGCGTGAAGAGCTTTCCGGTCACGCCGCGCGTCACGCTGCGTCCCGACGAACGCGGCCAGCGCTGGCTGCTCGGCGTCTCGGCGAGCGACCGCAGCGGCCTGCTCTACTCGATCGCGCGCGTGCTGGCGAAATACCACGTCAATCTGCAGCTCGCGAAGATCACGACACTCGGCGAACGCGTCGAGGACACCTTTCTCGTCGATGGCCCGGCGCTCCAATCCAACCGCGCGCAGATCGAGATCGAAACCGAACTGCTCGAGGCGATCGCCGCATGAGCCGCGAAAGAGGGGCCCCGCGCAGCGGGGATCGAAGCGAGCGAATGCGGCGAGGCGCCGACGACAA
>CALMIL010000175.1 GCA_937864005.1 uncultured Burkholderiales bacterium | reverse complement strand
CGCGCGCACGCCGAAGCGATCGCGCGCGCCGCGAAGCGCCTCGTCGACCTGCGCGACGCGTGGCTGAATCCACCCGAGTGGACTGAAGCGCTCCCCGAAGTCGTCCCGCTCGGCATGAACACCTCGCCGTACCCGGACCGCATCGTCGCGAAGGCCGGCTTCGAAAAGGAAGTCGCCAAGCGCACGCTGACGAATCTCTACAACCAGCGCCCGGCCTGGCTCGCGCAGGCGCACGAGCTGCTCGACGCCGCCGTCGCCGCCGCCTACGGCTGGGCCGACCACACGCCCGCGCTGGCCGACGACGAGATCCTGCGCCGGCTGCTGGCGCTCAACCTCGAGCGCGCCGCGGGGCAACGCTGAGCCGGGTTCGAGTGGTGCCGCCGCTGCTATGCACAGCGCTGTGACACCGCCGTGCTACATTGGCGCAACCCCGGAGGCGCCATGTCCACGACCACGATACGACTACCCGACGAGTTGAAGGCGCGCGTCGCCAAGGCGGCGGCGGCGGCCGGCGTGAGCCCGCACGGTTTCATCGTCGAGGCGGTCGCCGCGCGCGCCGCCGAGGTCGAGGCGCGCCAGGCGTTCGAAGCGCTCGCGCGCCAGCGGCTCGAGGAGTTCGAACGCAGCGGCAAGGCGATTGCGCTGGCCGACATGCGAAGCTACATGCAGGACAAGGCGTCCGGACGGGCAACAACGCGTCCGAAGGCGCGCAAGGTGGTGCTGTAGGCGGCCGCGTGGCCCGCGTCGAGTTCGCCGAGCGCGTCACGCTCGACGTCGATCGCAGCGTCGAACATCTGCTGGCGCATGAAGCGGCGGATGTCGAAGCGCGCATCGGCGACATCATCGACGCCTGCTCCGTCCTGGAGCGGCATCCGCTGATCGGACGCCGGGTCGGCGCCGACCTGCGCGAGTTGGTGATCGGTCAGGGCGCGCGCGGCTACCTCGGGCTGTACCACCACGATGCCGTCGCCGATCTGGTGCTCGTGCTGGCGGTGAAGGCGCAGCGCGAGGCCGGCTACGAGCCGTGAGCGCGAGCGGGCGATGCAGGCAGGCGGCAGGGAAGGTGACGAGCGTTGGCTCGCCGGGCGCCGCGGCGCCTCAACGCAGCAGTTCCATCCCCAGCCGCCTGGCCGCCTTGGCGTCGAAGGTCGCGACGCGCGCCCTGCGCTGCCCGGCCAGGCTCGCGATCAGGCGGTCGTGCAGGTCCACGCCGCCCTCGCGGCAGCGCGCCAGCGCGGCGCCAGCCGGCACCGGCGCATCTGCTGGCACACTCGCGGTCAGCCGATTCAGGATTGCGATGACTGTCGATTCTCTGCACGACCCCCTGCGCCTGCGCCCGACCATGCTGTCGGACCTCGATTTCGTGCTCGGCGTCGAGCGCGACCCGGCGAACCTGCCTTCGATCACGCCCTGGGAGCGCACGCAGCACGAGGGCGCGGTGCGCTTCCCGGACTTTCGGCACTTCATCGTCGAGGCCGGCGCCGGCACGCAGGCGGCGGGCTTCGTCATCCTGCAGGGCTGCCGCAGCCCGCAGCGCGCCGTCGAGTTGAAGCGCATCGTGCTGCAGAGGAAGGGCGAGGGTCTCGGCCGCGCCTGCGTGCGGCGCCTGAAGCAGCTCGCATTCCGCGACCTGCGCGCGCACCGCTTCTGGCTCGACGTGAAGGCCGGCAACGTTCGCGCGCAGTCGCTCTACGTGAGCGAGGGCTTCGTCGTCGAGGGCACGCTGCGCGACGCGGTGCGCGTCGAGGGCGGCTACGAGTCGCTGATCGTGATGGCCATGCTCGAAGCCGAATACGCGCAGCGCGTCGCGGCCGGGCTGGAACCGGGCTGACGCTATCCTGCGCGGTTCGACGCCCGCCGTTGGGCCATCACCCCGAGCCAGTCCGCGCAATGAATCCTTCCTCCACCGCACCGGGCGACGACGATCCGCGGACCTTCGATGACTTCACCGCATCCGCGGCGATGCAGAACCACGCGATGGATGCGAGCAGCCTGCAGGGGCTGGCCGCCGCGCTCGCGATCGGCCCGCGGCGGGTGATGCCGTCGGCGTGGTTGCCCTGGGTGTGGGACAGGGCGCGCGGCGAGCGTTCGCCCGCGTTCGCCAACCTGGAGCAGGCCGACGCGATCCTGGCCGTCGTCATGCGGCTGTACAACGCGGTCGTGGCGGCGTTCGAAGGCGAATCTGTCGGGTTCGAGCCGCTGTTCTGGCGCGAGGCGCAATGGGGCGCGGCCGAGTTCTGCGAGGGCTTCATGATCGGCGTCGGTCTCGCGCACTCGGACTGGGCGGCGCTGGACGCGGCCGATCCCGAAGCGCTGGGCTCGATACGCCTGCTCGCCACGGCCGACAGCGAAGTTCTGCGCCGGCTCGGTGAGGACGAGGCCGAGGCGATGCTCGACAGCATCGTTCCGAGCCTCTTCGAGATTCGCGACTTCTGGCGCGGCGACGTTTTGCGAGGCGATGCGTGGCGTGCCGCCGAAGCCGCAGGTGACGGCGTGTGGACGCGCGTGCGCGACGGGCTCGAGTTCCTGCAGCAGCCGTATCCCGCGGCCGCGGTCGCGCTCGCCGAGGCGCACCGCGACGAGGTGGCGCCGCATCTGGTTGCCGCGCTCGAGGCGATCGCCGAGGATCCGGCACTGGCGGAAGACGACGACTACACGCTGCACCTTTTCGCGATGCACCTGCTCGCCGGCTGGCGCGACCGGCGTGCTTTCGCGCCGCTGCTGGCGATCGGAAGCGTGCATGACGCCGACGTGATCGACGCCTGGTTCGGCGATCTCGTGCACGAGAGCTACGGCCGCTGCCTGGCGTCGGTCTCGGGCGGCGACCTGAAGCCGATGATGGCGCTGGCCGACGATCCGCTGTGCGACGTCTGGCTGCGCTCGGCCGTCCTTGGCGGCCTGACGGCCTGCGTGCTCGAAGGGGATGCGGATCGTGAGGCCGTGGTCGCCTATTTGAAGTCGGCCGCCGAGCGCGAGGCGGCGGCGATGCGCGCGGACGCTGCGCCGGGCCGGGATGGCTTCAACCTGCTCGATTCGATCGTCGCCGAACTGACCGACCTCGGTGCGATCGAGCATCTGGCGGCGATCCGCCAATGGATGGCCGAGGGCCTGCTCGACGCGACCTTCGCCGACCTAAATTTCATCGAGAGCGCCATCGCCGAACCGCACGAGGAGGCGAGGGCCAGGATGTTGCAGCGCAAGCAGGGCTACGTCGCCGACGCGGCGTCCGAGATGTCGTGGTGGTACCTGTTCGATCCGCGCTCGCGCTGGAGCGAGCCCGATACGATGCCCGGGCTCGAGGCGCCGCTCGGCAACGCGCCGGGGGAGCCCTACGTTCGCCCCGGGCCCAAGATCGGCCGCAACGATCCCTGCCCCTGCGGCAGCGGACGCAAGTACAAGAAGTGCCACGGCGCGGGTTGAGCGGCAAGTTCTATAATTGACCAAGGTTGGTCAAACGCGCGTCCGCCATGCAAGTCAACATCTACGAAGCCAAGACCCGGCTGTCCGAACTCGTCGAGCAGGCGCACGCCGGCGAGACGGTGATCATCGCCAAGGCGGGCACGCCGATGGCCAAGCTCGTGCCGCTGTCCGAGGGGCCGCGGGCGAAGATCAAGTTCGGCCTGCTCAAGGGGCAGATCGAGATTGCCGACGATTTCGACGCCCCGCTGTCCGACGAGGAACTCGACCTCTGGGAAGGCAAGGGCCAGCCTTGAGGCTGCTGCTGGACACGCACATCCTGCTGTGGATCCTGCAGGGTGCGAGCGAACTGCCTCGCGAGGCGCGCCGGCTCATCGAGGCTGCGGCCGAGGTTCATGTGAGCAGCGTCTCGCTGTGGGAAGCGTCGATCAAGGTCAGGCTCGGCAAGCTCAAGGTCGACATGGAAAGGCTCGAGTCGGTGCTGCGCCAGTCGACCTTCCTGCCGCTGCATGTCACCTGGGCGCACGCGACGGCGCTGCGTCAACTGCCCCTTCTGCATCGCGACCCCTTCGACCGCATGCTCGTCGCGCAGGCGGTGAGCGAACCGATGCACCTCATCACGCACGATGCCGCGCTGGCGCGCTATTCGCCGCTCGTCACGGTCGTTTGATGTCCTGATCCCCGTTCATGAACGATCTCTTCGACCCGCCGCCGGCCGACCCGGCCGACACCCTCTCGCTCGCGCGCTACGCCGAGCGCGCCTACCTCGAATACGCGCTGTCGGTCGTCAAGGGCCGCGCGCTGCCCGATGTCTGCGACGGCTGCAAGCCGGTGCAGCGGCGCATCCTCTACAGCATGGCGCGCATGGGCCTCGCCTTCACGACGCCGGGCGGGGCGAAGGCGGTGAAGAGCGCGCGCGTCGTCGGCGACGTGCTCGGGCGCTTTCACCCGCACGGCGACCAGGCGGCCTACGACGCGCTGGTGCGCATGGCGCAGGGTTTTTCGCAGCGCTATCCGCTCGTCGACGGCCAGGGCAACTTCGGATCGCGCGACGGCGACGGCGCGGCGGCGATGCGCTACACCGAGGCGCGGCTCGCGCCGATCGCGCGGTTGCTGCTCGACGAGATCGACGAGGGCACGGTCGACTTCGTCCCGAACTACGACGGTTCGACCGAGGAGCCGAGGCTGCTGCCGGCAAGGCTGCCGTTCGTGCTGCTGAACGGCGCAAGCGGCATCGCCGTCGGCCTCGCGACCGAGGTGCCGAGCCACAACCTGCGCGAGGTCGCCGCCGCCGCCGTCGCGCTGCTGAAGGACGA
>CALMIL010000174.1 GCA_937864005.1 uncultured Burkholderiales bacterium | reverse complement strand
GGCCGAGAGCCAGGCGAACGTAGAGGGGGAGTTCAAAGGTCCTCGGGAACGAAGGTACCGGCTTCTCGTACAGCCTGTCGTAGTCGTGGCTTCCGAGCTTCCAGTGATACCAGTCCTCAGCCAGCTCAACGGCGCGACTCGGGTCCGAGACGTAGGCCCACAGGTAGAGGCCAGCGCCAGCCCTTCCTTCGGGCGCTGCCCTTACGCCATTCGCCAGAATCGACTTGGCGTGACTTACACACGTTCCGTGCAGTCCTCGTAATTTCAAGTCCATTGGTTTTGAAGTGTTCGTTGTCCTTGCCAGTGTAGTGAGCGTCAGCTCCCTTCAAGGCCCTTGCCCGACCCCTGAATTGACAGCAATTTCGAGCCCGCTGGAAGTTTCCAGGTGCAGGACAATCGCAGCATTGCGGGCCTGCGACTGCCGCCAGGCCAGGTTGGCTGCCGGTACCCTGCTGGCGAACTGCTGGAGCCGGCTTCGCTGGCTGCACAGGCTATTCCCGGCATGAGCCGCCGATGGCCGAGTTCCGAATTCGGTTGGTTGCAAGGCGCACGATGCCAACGGTGCTCGCCGCCTCGCGCTCGTACTCAGCGGACGCATCGTCTGGGGGACCAAAATGGTGGGATTCTTCTACCTGCTGCTGCACAAGTTCCGCTGGGCCTTCTGGAATGTCCGACAGTCTGTGCGCCTGAAGGGCACGTTCGAGATTGACGTCGTGTGGGTACTCAAGGGCTTCCGCAAGGCCAACGACCGCAGCAAGAAGGCCATCGATGAGCGAAACGTCAAGCGGCGAGAGAAGCTCGCCAAGGCGCTGCCCGACGGGTCGGTGAATCTCGCGTTCACGTCACCACCCTATGCGCTGCACTTCAAGAAGGAATACGGCAACGTCTGCAAGGCCGAATACGTCGAGTGGTTCCTGCCGTTCGCGCGGGAGGTTCACCGCGTGCTGACCGATGACGGCAGCTTCGTGCTCAACATCGGCGGCAGTTGGAATCAGGGCTCGCCGACTCGCTCGCTGTATCACTACAAGCTGATGATCGCGCTGGTGGAGGAACTCGGCTTCCACCTCGCCCAGGAGTGCTACTGGTACAACCCGGCAAAGATGCCGGTGCCGGCGGAGTGGGTGACGGTGCGCCGCGTGCGGATCAAAGACTCCGTTGAACACGTCTGGTGGCTGTCCAAGACCCCATTCCCGAAGGCCGACAATCGCAAGGTATTGAAGCCCTACAGCGCCGACATGCTCCGGCTCGCGAAGAAGGGCGTCAAGACGACCGTGCGCCCGTCGGGCCACAACATCACCTCGTCATTCGACAAGATCGATTCGGGCGGGTCGATCCCGTCAAACGTCTTGGAAGACCAGATCGCGAATGAGATGCTGATCGCGGGCAACAACTCGGCCAACGATCCGTACACGATGCGCTGCAAGGAGGCAGGCATCAAGATTCACCCCGCGCGATTCCCTACCGCGCTGCCAGAGGTCTTCGTCAGGCTGCTGACCGATGAGGGTGACCTCGTGGTCGATCCGTTCGCAGGTTCCAACACCGCTGGCATGGTCGCAGAACGGCTGGGCCGTCGATGGGTCGGGATGGAACTGCTGGATGAGTACCTTGAGGCGAGCAAGTTTCGGTTCGGCGCGTAGTGCATCAGATTGAAATCGTGCAGGTGGTTTCGCTCACCAAATCGACTGAGATCAAAATTACTTGATCCCGCTGGTCAGTTGGCAACGTCGCGGCGCATCTGAGACCGGTAAATCGCGTTGATGTCGTTTGTACGAAGTGATCGCAACTTGGCCGAGATCGGCTGCTGAAGTTGCGACTGCGGGCGACCTCTCCCGCTGAATCGCTGCCCGCCAGTTCGTCGCGTCCAGCGATATCAACACGCCGTATGCAGGCGTCCAGTGCTACACATTCGCTCGCGAAACCCCATCAGTCATAGACCACCTGCGCGCGGCCTTCGCGCGCCGCGGTGCGCCAGCGCGCGATCGCGGCGTCGGTCGGATAGAAGCGCACGTCGCTGCCGAGATCGAGCGCGGCGCTCGCCGCGTCTCGATGGAGCTGCAGCCGGACGCCTAGGCCCTGCGTCGTCTCGCCGTGTTCGGTCGCGACGCTGCGCGACGGAAAATCGCGCAGCACTTCGGCGATCGGCGGCACGCTGCCGTTCACGTCGACCTCGAGGAACTTGCCGAAGCGACAGCGCGCGGCGGTCAGGTCCCACATCTGCTGCACGCTGACGAGCAGCCCGCCCGAGAAGCGGTCGGGCTGCACCTTGCCCTGCACGATGACGAGTTCGTCTTCCTTCAACCACTCGCGGTGAGCGGTGAAGAATTCCTCGCTCGCGCGGGCATCGATCACTTCGGTCTTGTCGTCGAGCTTGAAGAGCACGATGCGGCCGCGCTGGCTGTTGACGATGCGCAGGTCGCTGACGATGCCGGCCAGCAGTTGCGGCTCGCGGCTGTCGAGCAGGTCGGCGATAGTGCGCTTCGCGAAGCGGCGCACTTCATCGACGCTCTGGTCGAAGAGGTGGCCGGAGAGGAAGAAGCCGACCGCCGCCTTCTCCAGCGTCAGGCGTTCGCGGATGCTCCAGGGCTCGGCGGCGACGAGCGCGGGCTCCTGCGTCGAGGCGGCGTGCGAGTCGGTCATGTCGTCGAACAGCCCGCCCTGGTCGGCGTGCGCAAGCTGGCTGTCGGCGAAGTCGAACGCAAGGCCGATGCTCGCAACGAGCGCGGCGCGATTGGCCTCGAGCGTGTCGAACGCGCCGGCCTTGATCAGCGCCTCGACCGCGCGCTTGTTGATGCGCGTGCGGTCGACGCGGGCGCAGAAGTCGAACAGGCTCTTGAACGGCCCGCCCGCCTCGCGCGCCTCGACGATCGCCTCGATCGCCCCCTGCCCGGTGCCCTTGACGGCGCCAAGGCCGTAGCGCACCCGGCGCTCGCCGATCGGCTCGAAGCGATAGCCGCCGCGGTTCACGTCCGGCGGCTCGAAGTCCACCCCCATCGCGCGGGCGTCGGCGTGGAAGATCTTCAGCTTCTCGGTGTCGTCCTGCGCGACGCTCATGTTGGCGGCGACGAACTCGGCCGGATAGTGCACCTTCGCCCACGCCGTGTGGTACGACAGCAGCGCATACGCGGCGGCGTGCGACTTGTTGAAGCCGTAGCCGGCGAACTTCTCCATCAGGTCGAAGATCTCGTTCGCCTTCGCCTCGGCTATGCCTTTCTCGGCCGCCCCGGCAGCGAAGATCACACGCTGCTTGACCATCTCCTCGAGCTTCTTCTTGCCCATCGCCCGGCGCAGCTCGTCGGCGCCGCCGAGCGAATAGCCGCCGACGATCTGCGCGACCTGCATCACCTGTTCCTGGTAGACCATGATGCCGTAGGTCTCGGCGAGCACGTCTTCCATCAGCGGGTGCGGATACTCGACCGCCTCGCGGCCGTGCTTGCGCGCGCAGTAGTTCGGGATCAGGTCCATCGGCCCGGGGCGAAACAGCGCGACGAGCGCGATCACGTCTTCGAACACGCTCGGCCTGGCTTCGCGCAGCATGCGCTGCATGCCGGCGCTCTCCAGCTGGAACACGGCCACCGTGCGGCCTTCGGCCATCAGTTGATACGTCGCCCGATCGTCGAGCGCCAGCGCCTCGAAACTGAAGTCGCGCCGGTCGGCGTGGCGCTCGCGAATGAACGTCTTCGCCAGTTCGAGGACGGTGAGCGTCGCCAGCCCCAGGAAGTCGAACTTGACGAGGCCGATCGCCTCGACGTCGTCCTTGTCGAACATGCTGACCGCGTTGTCGCTGCCGGGCTGCATGTAGAGCGGGCAGAAGTCGGTGATGCGGCCCGGTGCGATCAGCACGCCGCCGGCATGCATGCCGACGTTGCGAACGAGGCCTTCGACGCGCGTCGCGAGTGTGAGCAGCTCGGCGACCTCTTCCTCGCTCTGTTCGCGCCGGCCGATCTCCGGGTTCTCGAGGCGCGCATAGATCACGCCGCTGTCGGGCGCGTCGGGCACGCGCGCCAGCGTCACCGTCTTGCCGGGCGGCGCCGGAACGAGCTTGGCGATGCTGTCGACATGGCCGTAGCTCATGCCGAGCACGCGGCCAACGTCGCGCAGCGCCGCCTTCGCAGCCATCGTGCCGAAGGTTGCGATCTGGCTCACCGCGTCGCGGCCGTACTTGTGCTTCACGTAGTCGATCACGCGGTCGCGGTTGCCCTGGCAGAAGTCGATGTCGAAGTCGGGCATGTTCACCCGCATCGGGTTCAGGAAGCGCTCGAACAGCAGCTTGTAGCGCAGCGGGTCGAGGTCGGTAATGGCGAGCGAGTACGCGACCAGCGAACCCGCACCCGAGCCGCGGCCCGGGCCCACCGGGCAGCCGTTGTCGCGCGCCCAGGCGATGAAGTCGGCGACGATCAGGAAGTAGCCGGCGAACCCCATCTTCAGGATGGTTTCGATCTCGAACTCGAGGCGCTCGACGTAGCGCGGGCGCTCGGCGTCGCGCTGCGTCGGATCGGGGTAGAGCTGCAGCAGGCGTCGCTCGAGGCCGGCGTGCGAAAGCTGGCGAAAGTAGGCCTCAGGCGCGAGTTGAACACCGTCCACGGCCGGCGTCGGAAAGTCAGGCAGGCGCGACTTGCCGAGCACGAGCGAGAGGTTGCAGCGGCGCGCGATCTCGATCGTGTTGGCGAGCGCGCCAGGCAGGTCGGCGAACAGCGCCTCCATCTGCGCCTGCGACTTGAAGTACTGCTCCGGGCTGAAGCGCTTGACGCGGCGCGGATTGGCGAGCGTCTCGCCATCGGCGATGCAGACCCGCGCCTCGTGCGCCTCGAAGTCCTGCGGCGTCAGGAACTGCACCGGATGGGTCGCAACGGCCGGCAGGCCGAGTTCGGCCGCAAGCGGCACCGCGGCGCGCACATGCGCCTCGTTCGTCGCGCCGCCTGCGCGCTGCAGCTCGATGTAGAAGCGCCGCGGGAAGATAGCCGCCAGCCGCCGCGCGATGCGCCGCGCGCCATCGCCGTCGCCCGCCAGCAGCGCCTGGCCGACCGCGCCCTGATCGGCGCCCGACAGCGCGATCAAACCCTCGGCGCATTCGGCCAGCGTCTTCCAGTCGACGGCGGCCTGCGCGCGGCGCAGCGCATCGGGCTGCTCGGTCCAGGCGCTGGTCAGCAGGCGACAAAGGTTGGCGTAGCCGGCCGCCGAAGCGGCGAGCAGCAGCAGCCGGCTGGGCTGCTTCTCGCCGCCCTGCGGCGCGAGCCAGACATCTGCGCCGACGATCGGTTTGACGCCCGCCTTGCGGGCCGCGCGGTAGAGCTTGACGGCACCGAACAGGTTCGAGAGGTCGGTGATCGCGATCGCGCCCTGGCGGTCGGCGGCCGCCGCTGCGACCATGTTGTCGACCCGCAAGGTCGAATCGACGACCGAATATTCGGTGTGGGTGCGCAGGTGGACGAAGGGCATGACAGGCATTCTAGGAGGCACCCCCAGCGCCTGTCCGGCCGCAGCGAGAGTCACGCGCCGCGCGAAGCCCCGTCACGCCCTCGCGGCCGGCGCGTTGCGCGCCGGCGCGGCTTCAGGGCGCGAGATCGAAGACGATCACTTCGGCATCGGCGCCGCCGTCGAGCGTCAACTCCTGCTCGCCATGCAGATGCAAGGCATCGCCCGCCGCGAGCGCGACACCGTTCACGGTCAGCCTGCCGCGTGCCAACTGGACGTAGGTGTGGCGCGCCGCATCGAGCGTCATGCGCGCCGCCTCGCCGCCGTCGAACAGGCCGGCGTAGAGCGACGCGTCGGCGTGCAGCCGGACCGAGCCGTTGCTGCCGTCGGGGCTGGCGATACGGCGCAGGCGGCCGCGCTTTTCGGCATCCGGGACATGGATCTGCTCGTAGCCGGGGGTGATGCCAAGCGTGTCGGGCAGGATCCAGATCTGCAGGAAGTGCGTCTGCCTGTCGGTCTCGACGTTGAACTCGCTGTGCCGGATGCCGCTGCCGGCGCTCATGCGTTGCACATCGCCGGGGCGGATCGTCGCGCTCTGGCCGAGGCTGTCCTTGTGGCCGAGCGCGCCTTCGAGCACGTAGGAGACGATCTCCATGTCGCGATGGCCGTGAGTGCCGAAGCCGGTGCCGGGCGCGACCCGGTCCTCGTTGATGACGCGCAGGTTGCCGACGCCCATGTGGCGCGGGTCGTGGTACTCGGCGAACGAGAACGTGTGAAACGACTCGAGCCAGCCGTGGTCGGCATGGCCGCGTTCGGCGGACTTGCGCAAGGTGATCATCGAAATGCTCCTTTCATGCTCCGACTGTAGGCGCCGCGCGGCGCGGGATGGGCCTCAGGCGTTGACCTTGGCGTTCAAATATGATGAACCGGCACATTCACCCTGCACGCCGATGACCGCCGCCCGCAACGCCCTCACCCCCGACGCCCTCGCGATGGTCGATGCGATCGCCCGCTGCGGCAGCTTCGCCGCCGCCGCGCGCGAGCTCGGCAAAGTGCCTTCGGCGCTGACCTACAGCGTGCGCCAGCTGGAAGAAGCGCTCGACGTGCTGCTGTTCGACCGCAGCTCGCGCCAGGCGCAGCTGACGGCCGCGGGCGCCGAGCTGCTCGCCGAAGGGCGGCGCCTGCTGGCCGAGATGGACGCCGTCTCCAATCGCGTCAAGCGCGTGGCGGCGGGCTGGGAGACGCAGCTCACGGTGGCGGTGGACGACGTCATTTCGCGCATCACCATCTTCGAGCTGTGCGAGGCGTTCTATGCCCTCGACGCGCCCGGCACGCGCCTGCGCCTGCGCAGCGAGGTACTGGCCGGTACGCTCGAGGCGCTGACCAGCGGCGAGGCGGATCTGGCCATCGGCTGCGCGCTCGGTTCGTCGCCGGCGGCCGGGTTGCGCTCGATGCCGCTCGGCGAGATGGAGTTCGTCTTCGCCGTGGCGCCGCACCATCCGCTCGCCAAATCGCCGAACGAACCGCTGTCGGACGCCGAATTGCTGCGCCACCGGGCGATCGCGGTCGCCGATTCGGCGCGCCGCCTCGCGCCGCTGACGGTCAACCTGCTGCCCGGCCAGGACGTGCTGACGGTGGCGAACGTGCCGGCCAAGATCGAGGCCCAGCTGCGCGGCCTGGGCTGCGGATTCCTCGCCGAGCCGATGGTGCGCGAGCATATCCGCGCCGGCCTGCTCGTCGTGCGCCCGGTGCAGCGCCAGCTCACCCGGGCGCGGCTTGCCTGCGCCTGGCGGGCGCAGCGCACCGACGACGGCCGCGACGTGCCGCCCGGCCGCGCGCTCGCCTGGTGGCTGCAGCAGCTCGAAGCGACGGCCACGCGCAAGGCGCTTCTGGAGCGACACGCCGGGCTCATCATATGAGTCTCGCGCGGCCGCCCGAAGGCCGCGGGGTGCGCCGGTGAGCGCCGCCGGCTGCGCCGTGCGGCCGCGCTACGTCGGGCGCTTCGCGCCTTCGCCGACCGGGCCGCTGCACGCGGGCTCGCTCGTCGCCGCCCTGGCAAGCTGGCTCGACGCGCGCGCGCATCGCGGTCGCTGGCTTGTGCGCATCGAAGACGTCGACACCCCGCGTTGCGTGGCCGGCGCGGACCGCCTGATCCTCGCGCAGCTCGCGTCCTGCGGCCTGACACCCGACGAGGAACCGGTCCGGCAATCCGAACGCGACGCGCTCTATCGCGCCGCGCTGGACCGTCTGCTCGCGAGCGGGCGGGCCTACCTGTGCGGCTGCACGCGCAGCGATATCGCACGCGCACTGAACGCCGCCGGCCGGCCGCACGCGCGCCACGCCGAGTGGGTCTATCCAGGCAGCTGCCGGCCCGAGCGCGGCGGGCTCGGCGACAAGCCGGCGCGGTCGGTGCGCCTGCGGCTCGATGCCGATACGTCGATCGCCTGGACCGACCGCCGCCTCGGGCCGTTGCGCCAGGACGTGGCGCGTGCCGTCGGCGACTTCGTTCTGCACCGTGCCGACGGGCTGTGGGCCTACCAACTGGCGGTCGTCGTCGACGACGCCGCGCAGGGGGTGACCGATGTGGTGCGCGGCGAGGACCTGGCCGACAATACGCCGCGCCAGATCGTGCTGCAGCGCATGCTCGGCCTGCCGGCCCCGCGCTACCTGCATGCGCCGCTCGTGCTCGGCGCCGATGGCGAGAAGCTGTCGAAGCACAACGGCGCCGCATCGATCGGCCTCGCCGAACCGCTGGCCGCGCTGCGTGCGGCGGGTGCGGTGCTCGGCGTGCGAAGCGATGCCGCCGACGTCGGCGGCTGGCTGGCGCAGGCGACCGATGCCTGGCGCGCGCGCTGGGTGGCGCCGGATGCGGTGCGCAACGATGGCATGATCGGGGGTTGCCCCACTCTGCGAGAACCCCTCCGATGAATACGACCCCCTCCGGACTGCAATATGTCGACACCATCGCCGGCAGCGGCGACGAAGCCAAGGCCGGCCACAATGTGCGCGTCCACTACACGGGTTGGCTCTACAACGACGGTGTGAAGGGCACGAAATTCGATTCGAGCAAGGATCGCAGCGACCCGTTCGAATTTCCGCTCGGCGCCGGCCACGTGATCCGCGGCTGGGACGAAGGCGTGCAGGGCATGAAGGTCGGCGGCACGCGCGTGCTCGTCATCCCGGCCGCGCTCGGCTACGGCGCGCGCGGCGCGGGCGGCGTGATTCCGCCCAACGCGACGCTGATGTTCGAGGTCGAGCTGCTCGCCGTCTGAGCGCCGCCGGAGCGGCCGGCGGCGTGCCTTCGACTCAAGGCTCGCCGTCCCAGTAGTCGAGGTCGTCGTTCGCGCGGTGAATCGCGCGAAGGCGATGCGCGCCCGCATCGTGCAGGGCGAGCAGCAGGTATTTGTCGGAATCGGGGTAGACGACGACCTCGGGGTTGTCGAGGGTGCTGATCGACAGGTACTTTAATGTGGAAGACAACCTCACCGCGGACGTGACGGGGCCTGGCCTGAAGTCGGCCGGGACATGGAATGCAGCAGC
>CALMIL010000173.1 GCA_937864005.1 uncultured Burkholderiales bacterium | reverse complement strand
CGCTTCCTCGATCTTTCGCTGCGCCTGCCCGACGAACTGCGTTCGCTCGAGCCGGCGCTGCGCGAACTGGTGGCGGCAGCGTTTCGCCGCGGCAAGATCGAGCTGCGGGCGAGCACGCGCAACGACGCTGCGGCACTCTGGCCGCAGCCGCAGGCCGAGCAGTTGAACCGACTCGCGCGGCTGCAGGACGGCGTGCGCGGCTGGATGCCCGATGCACGGCCGCTGTCGGTGAACGAGGCGCTGCAGTGGTGCAGAGCCGGCGCCGCCGCCGAGCGCCTCGACGAAGCGGTACTTCAAGCTGCGAAAGACGCGATCGCCGGGTTGCAGGACGCCCGGGCGCGCGAAGGCGAGCGCCTGGCCAAGGTGCTCGCCGAGCGCGTCGAGCGTCTGCGCGCGCTCGCAGCGCAAGCCGAGCCGCTCGTCGCGGTCGTCGTGCGGCGCCAGCAGCAGCGCTTTCTGGAACGCTGGAACGAAGCGCTCGCGACGAGCGGCGCGGCGCAGACGATCGCACCCGAAGCGCTGCAGGAGCGCGCATTGAACGAAGCGGCGGCGTTCGCAATCCGCATCGACGTCGCCGAGGAACTGGCCCGCCTGCGCTCGCACCTCGACGAGATCGACCGCCTGCTCGCCACCGGCGGCGAACTCGGCAAACGGCTCGACTTCCTGGTGCAGGAACTGCTGCGCGAAGCGAACACGCTCGGTTCCAAGTCGGCCGCGATCGAACTGACGAATATCGCGGTCGAGATGAAGGTCGCGATCGAGCAGCTGCGCGAGCAGGTGCAAAACCTAGAGTAGGTTTCTCGTCGGATCTCAGCGTATCGACTGCAGCACCTGTTTCACCAGCTACTCAAGCCCGGGTGGCAACGGGCCCGTTCGAAGCATCGAACATCGGATACGACGCACCCCCCACCGAATCCACCTTCACCACGCCTTCGGCGATCAGCCGGGCCAACGCCACCTCGACCGACTCCTCGGTTGCATCGGCACCCAGCAAGGACTTCAGCGACCGCCATAGTGACGCCGGTCTGGTCGGCCGCTTGTCGCCCATCTTCCTCAGGCTGTTCGTCAGCTTCTCGAGGGTTCCCGCAGCGTTCCGCGCCACGACTGCAAGTTTGGCTGCCGCCGCATTCACGACATCAGGCGACACCGCCTCAGCCGCCTTCGCAGCGGGCACAGGCGTCTTGGACTTGGCCGCCAAGTTCTTCGCGGTCGCAGACTGCTTGGCTGGCACAGCATTTTTGGCCGGCACCGTCTTCGCGGCCACCTTCTGTGCGGCCGGTTGCTTGGCCGCCGCAGGCTTCGCGACAGCCTTCTTCGCCGCAAGCTTCTTCGCTGGCACTTTCTTGGCTACCACCTTCTTCGCAGCGGTCTTCCTGGCGGGTGCCTCGAGCTCACCGTGTGGTTGCCGGCGCACCATGAATCCCATCGCCTTCGCGTGCTCGAGCATGGGCTCGTAGCCCTTGTCGTTGGCGACGACCACCATCTTCGAGTCCGGGTTGCGAGACGCGATGTAACCCATGTAGAAGGAAAGATGGAAGTCCAGCGCGTTCTTGCCGGTCCTGCTGATCGGTACGGCTGTGGCACTGCCGCCGAACGAGATGAAGCGCTTCTCGACCTCGCGCTGGTGCGGCCCGTGGAACACCCAGACGTCGCTTACGTCCGGGACCAATGCACGCAGTTGGGCATCGCTGGGCTGGGTGTTCTCGTAGTCGAGTAGAACGTGCGTGCGCGGCGCCGTTGAACACGTCGGCGAAACCCGTGCAATCACACGCTTCGCCGGGTGCTTCACCGCGTTTTTCGCCAGCTTGTCCTTGACCGCCTGCTCGACATCGATCTGGCAGTGGTCCGCCACCTGCAGCAGGTAGAGCAGCACGTCTGCGACCTCCTCGCCAATGCGTTGCCTGGCTGTGCTGTCCGCATGGGCAAGTCGCGACTCCTCGGGCGTCTGCCATTGAAAGATTTCCGCCAGCTCAGCCGCCTCGACCATGAGCGCCGTGGTCAGGTTCTTGGGAGTTTGAAGCGGTTGCCAGTCGCGCTCCGCCGCGAAGTGCCGCAACTCGGACTGCAGTTCACCCAGGTTCATGACTGTTCCCCGTTCTTCAAGCCGATCTTGCCACTGACATCGACCGCGCTCGCACGCCTCTGGCGCGCGCCGTGCTCCAACTTGGTACAAAACCTGGATTGCGGCACCTGCGCACCGAAGGGCTCAAACCACCACGGCCCGATCGGGACCGACAGTGCCCGAGCGCCGCGCGCAGGCGGCACTGACAATCCGGGCATGCACGGCGCGCCGCACGAACCCCGGCCGATCGCGATTGCCCTGAGCGGCATGCTCGCGCTCGCCGTCGCGATGGGCATCGGCCGCTTCGCCTTCACGCCGCTCTTGCCGATGATGCTGCACGACCGGGTGACCGATCTTGCCGGCGGGAGCTGGCTCGCCACCGCGAACTATTTCGGCTACTGGCTGGGCGCGATGGCCTGCGCGGTGCAGCCGGCGCTGTGGCGGCGCCGCGCATTTGCGCCGCTGCGCCATACCCGGGTCGTGCGCCTGGGTCTCGTCGCGACGGCGCTGCTGACGCTTTGCATGGCGCTGCCGCCGGCGCTGCTCTGGCCTCTGTGGCGCTTTCTGGCCGGCGTCGCGAGCGCGCTGGTCTTCGTCTTCGTCTCCGGCTGGTGCCTGGCGCGGCTGGCCGCGCTCGGGGCGCCCGCGCTGGCCGGCATCATCTATGTCGGGCCCGGGCTCGGGATCGCGATCAGCGGGTTCGCCGCGACGGCGATGGTCGCGGGCGGCGTGAGCGCCGCCGCCGGCTGGGCGGTCTTCGCACTGCTCGCCGTGTTGCTTGCCGCGATCGCGTGGCCGCAGTTGCGCGGCGAGGTGCCTGCGCCGCCGGCCGCGGCCGGCGGCGACCCGCCGCCGCCGCACGCGACGATCGCTGCCTTCACGCTCGCCTACGGGCTGGCCGGCTTCGGCTATATCGTCACCGCCACCTTCCTGCCGGTGATCGCCCGCCAGGCGCTGCCTGCGGGGTCGGTGTGGCTGGATCTGTTCTGGCCGATCTTCGGCATCGGCGTCTCCATCGGCTCGCTGCTGACGATGCGCGTGCCGCTCGCGCTGGACCGCCGCCACCTGTTGATCGGCTGCTATGCGATGCAGGCGGCGGGCGTGATGGCGGGCGTCTGGCTGCCCTCGCTCGCCGGCTTCGCGCTCGGCAGCGTGCTGCTGGGCCTGCCGTTCACCGCGATCACGCTCTTCGCACTGCAGGAGGCGCGCCGCCTGCGGCCGCACGATACGGCGGCGCTGATCGGCGGCTTGACCGCCGCCTACGGCCTCGGGCAGATCGCCGGCCCGCCGCTGGTGGCCTGGCTGCTGCAACGCAGCGCAAGCCCTGCCGCGGGCTTCACGCTGGCCTTGCAGATCGCTGCCGCGGCGCTGCTCGCCGGGGCGGCGATCTACGGCGCGCTGGCGCGCGAGCGCCCGCTGACGGCCTGAGCATCCGTGAACGAACCCTGCACGCTCGAACGCCCGGCCCACGCGCTACAGTTGCGGGCCTGCACGAACCGGCTCCGGCCCGCGGTGAGGCACTGCCGCCTGCAGGCCAGGCGCCGTTTCGCCTCGCTTGCGCGGGCGGGCGAGGACAAGAAGCGATGAGACGACCGCCCCCAGATGTCGAACCCGAAGCACTGACGCGAGCAATCGAATGAACGGCAGCGACTATCCCGGCAATCTGTTCGTCGTCGCCGCACCCAGCGGCACCGGCAAGTCGAGCCTCGTCAATGCGCTGCTCGAACTCGACTCGCACATCGTCGTATCGGTCTCGCACACAACGCGCGCACCGCGCGGGCAGGAGCAGCATCGGCGCGAATACCACTTCGTCGAAGAGGCGGCGTTTCGCGCGATGGTCGAGCGCGACGAGTTCGTCGAATGGGCGCAGGTCCACGGCAACCTCTACGGCACGTCGCGCGCCGAGGTCGAATCGCGCATCCGAGGCGGGCAGGACGTGGTGCTCGAGATCGACTGGCAGGGCGCGCTGCAGATCCGCAAGCTGTTCGCGAACGCGGTGCTCGTCTTCATCCTGCCGCCGAGCTGGGACGAGCTGCGGCAGCGGCTGACGCGGCGCGGCGAGGATCCGCCCGAGGTGATCGCCCAGCGCCTGGCGAACGCGCGCGCCGAGGTCGCGCAGGCCCGGCACTTCGACTTCGTTATAATCAACGCCTTATTCGAGACGGCGCTTTTCGACCTGAAGGCGATCGTCCACTCGCAGCGCCTCAGGTACGCTGCGCAGGCACGCAGCAAGCCCGCTGTCTTTGCCGCCCTCGATCTCAGCTGACGCGTCCACGCCGGACGCCGCCCGGAACACCGTCATGGCCCGCATCACCGTCGAAGACTGCCTCGTCAAGATCCCGAACCGCTTCCAGCTCGTGCTCGCCGCGACCTACCGCGCGCGCATGCTCAGCCAGGGCCACACGCCCAAGATCGAGAGCCGCAACAAGCCCGGCGTGACCGCGTTGCGCGAGATCGCCGCCGGCGAAGTCGGTCTCGAGATGCTGCGCAAGGTTCCCGTCTAACTCGCTGCGCCCTCGCCGGCGCGGCGGTCGAACCCGCGCCCGCACCCGGAAAAAGGGAGCCTGCCGCAGCTTCATCCTGCGCAAGGCAACATAATGCGTTCGATGGGCGAACGCACGATCTCGGTTTGGTCGGTACTCGGCAAGGCGCTTTCGAAGACGCCCAAGGCGCGCTCGGTCGTTCGCGACGTGCCGGTGCTCGGGCCCGACGAGGCGACCGCATCGTCGTTCGCGGTGCTCGCTGCCAAGCTCGACTATCTGAACTCGGGCGACATCAAGCGGGTGCGCGAGGCCTACCGCTTCGCCGACGAGGTCCACCTCGGCCAGTTCCGCGCCAGCGGCGAGCCCTACATCACGCACCCGATCTCGGTCGCCGCGCTGTGCGCCGAGTGGAAGCTCGACGCGCAGGCAATCATGGCCGCGCTGATGCACGATGCGATGGAGGATTGCGGCATCGGCAAGGCCGAGCTGATCGAGCGCTTCGGCGCACCAACCGCCGATCTGGTCGACGGCCTGACCAAGCTCGACCGGCTGCGCTTCTCGACGCGCGAGGAATCGCAGGCGGAGTCGTTTCGCAAGATGCTGCTGGCGATGACGCGCGACGTGCGCGTCATCCTGATCAAGCTTGCCGACCGGCTGCACAACATGCGCACGATGATCGCCGTCGCGCCCGACAAGCGGATGCGCGTCGCGCGCGAGACGCTCGACATCTACGCCCCGATCGCGCACCGCCTCGGCCTGAACCAGACCTACCGCGAGCTGCAGGAGCTGTCGTTCCAGCAGCTGCGCCCCTGGCGCCACGCGGCGCTGTTCAAGGCGGTGCAGAGCGTGCGCGGCTCGCGGCGCGATATCGTCGACCGGGTCCAGCGCGAGGTAGAGCAAGCGTTCGCCAAGGCCAAGCTCAAGGTGCAGATCAGCGGCCGCGAGAAGACGCTCTATTCGATCTACCGCAAGATGCGCCAGAAGCACCTGAGCTTCGCGCAGGTGAACGACATCTTCGGCTTTCGGATCGTCGTCGCGACCCTGCCCGAGTGCTATCTGGCGCTCGGCGTGCTGCACCAGATCTACAAGCCCATGCCGGGCCGCTTCAAGGACTACATCGCGATCCCGAAGGTGAACGGCTACCAGTCGCTGCACACGACGCTCGTCAGCCCGCTCGGCACCGCGGTCGAGTTCCAGATCCGCACCGAGCCGATGAACGCGGTCGCCGAGAAGGGCATCGCCGCGCACTGGATGTACAAGGCCAAGCGCCGCGCGCCGGCGAGCGCCGCCGAGGCGCAGCGCCTGGGGGCCCTGTGGCTGCAGTCGCTGCTCGACATCCAGGACGAGACGAACGACGCCAACGAGTTTCTCGAGCATGTGCGCATCGACCTCTTTCCCGACGCGGTCTACGTCTTCACGCCGAAGTCGCAGATCCTCTCGCTGCCGCGCGGCGCGACGCCGGTCGATTTCGCCTACGCGATCCACTCCGATGTCGGCGACCACTGCGTCGCCGCCAAGATCAACGGCGAGCCGGTGTCGCTGAAGACCGAGCTGCACAGCGGCGACGTCGTCGAGGTCATCACCGCGCCCGGCGCGCGGCCGAACCCGACCTGGCTCGCCTTCGTGCGCACCGGCCGCGCCAGGTCGCACATCCGGCACTATCTGAAGACGATGGAGCAGGAGGAGTCGCAGCAGCTCGGAGAGAAGCTGCTCGCCGCCGCGCTGCGCGCCGAGGGGCTGCTGCTGCCGTCGGCCGATCCCGAAGATGCCGAGGCCGCCGCGATCTGGCTCCAGCTCACGCGCTGGAGCGACAGCCGCACGCGCGGCGATCTGCTGACCGACATCGGCCTCGGGCGCAAGATCGCGACCATCGTCGCCAAGCACCTCGCCAAGCTGATGATCGAACGCGGCATCCGACCCGATGCGGTGATGCTCACACTCGGACGCTACGGCGACGATCCCGACGCAACGCCCAGGCAGAGCGTCGTCATCGATGGCAGCGAAGGCACCTCGGTGCAGATGGCGCCCTGCTGCCGGCCGATCCCGGGAGATGCGATCGTCGGCTACCTCGGGCGCGGCGAAGGGCTCGTCGTGCACACCGCCGACTGCGCCATCGGCCGCCGCCTGCACGAGCGCGACCGCGAGCACTGGATGAGCGTCGAGTGGGCCGAGGAGATGACGCGCCCGTTCGAGACCGCGATCACCCTGCTGCTGCACAACGGCAAGGGCGTTCTCGCGCAGGTCGCCTCGGCCGTCAGCGCGGCCGAGGCCGACATCATCTATATCGACATGGGCGAGGAGCGTGCCGGCGATACGATCGACATGCGCCTTGTGCTGAGCGTTCGCGACCGCGTCCACCTGGCCGAGGTGATGCGCCTGCTCAAGCGCACGCCGCCGGTGCAGCGGGTGGCAAGGGTCAAGCCATGAAGCTCTGGACGCAGCGCCGGCGGCGACAGATCGCATGGCTGTGCGCCGCCATCGCGCTCTGGATGCCGTGGGAGGTCCAACTGCATGGCCTGTGGCATGCACGCCACGGGGTCAGCGAAGCAGCATCCCTCGCCGCGGCCTCGCCGGCCGCGAAGCACGACGCCGCGCTGGTGCACGCGACGCAGGTCTGCGAGCAGTGTCTGCTGCTCGGCGTGCTCGCTACCGCGCTGCCCTCGCGCGGACTCGACTTCGTCGCGGTCGGCGCAACGCCGACCGCATCACCCACCGTCGTGCGCCAGCACGACGTGGCGCCGTTTCGCGCGTACCGCAGTCGCGCTCCGCCGCGACAGGCCTGACTCCCCGTCACACCGGGCGCGGCTGCACCAGCCCCGCGCCCTACAACCGCCCGCATGCGTGGGCGCGCGACGCCTTGCATGCGTGGGCCTGCAGGGCGGCACATTGGAGCCTCGATCCCATGCCCAATTTCCCCCACCGCGCGGCACTGCGTGCCGCGCCCGCGTTCGCCTTCGCCTCGGCGCTCGCATCAGCCCCGGCGCTCGCCGCCGACGACGCCCAGATCCAGCAACTGCGCCAGGAGATCAACGCCATGCGCCAGGACTACGAAGCGCGTCTTCGATCGCTGGAAAACCGGCTGCAGCAGGCCGAGGCAGCGGCAGCCGCCAAGCCTGCCGCAGCCGACGCCGGGTCCGCGCCGTCGCCGGCCACGGCGCAGGCCGCGCCAAGCGCTGCGCCCGCGGCGGCACCCGAGGCGGTCGCCGCTGCGCCCGCTGCTGCGAACGCCTTCAACCCGGCGATCGCGCTGATCCTGTCGGGCACCTACTCGAACCTGTCGCAGGATCCGGCGACCTACCGCTTTCCGGGCTTTCTGACTGGCAACCAGATCGGTCCGGCGCCGCAGGGCTTCTCGCTTGGCGAGACCGAACTGAACATCTCGGCCAATATCGATCCCTGGTTCTACGGCGCGCTCAACCTGGCGATCGATGCCGACAACAGCGTCTCGGTCGAAGAAGCCTATGTGCAGACGACGGCGCTTCCCGACGGCCTCGTGCTGCGCGCCGGGCGCTATCTGTCGGGCATCGGCTACCTCAACAGCAAGCACGCCCACACCTGGGATTTCGCCGATGCGCCGCTCGTCTACCAGGCCTTCCTCGACGGTCAGTTGAAGGAGGATGGCCTGCAACTGCGCGTGTTGCTGCCGACCGCGCAGTTCATCGAACTCGGCGGCGAACTCGGCGCCGCAGGCCCCTTCCCGAGCGGCAACGGCAACGGCAACCAGCCCGGCACGGCGACGCTGTTCGCGCACACCGGCGGCGACGTCGGCACCGGCGGCAGTTGGCGAGCCGGCCTGTCCTACCTCTGGGCGAAGGCGAACGACCGCGAGTCGGGCGACATCGATCGCGCCGGCAACGACATCACCAACGCGTTCGACGGCACGAGCCATCTGGTGATTCTCGACGGCATCTGGAAATGGGCGCCGAACGGCAACCCGCAGCGCACCAACCTCACGCTGCAGGGCGAGTATGTCTGGCGCCGGGAGTCCGGCCGTCTGACGTATGACGCCACCGGACTCGCGGCGAACGACAGCTTCGACTTCCGGCAATCGGGCTGGTACGCGCAGGCCGTCTATCAGTTCATGCCGGCGTGGCGCGTCGGCCTGCGCTACGACCGGCTCGACGGCGGCAGCGTGAACGCCGCGAGCAACGCCGCCAACCTCGTGCTGCCCGGCTACGCGCCGACCCGGGCGACGGTGATGCTCGACTGGTCGCCCAGCGAGTTCAGCCGCATCCGCCTGCAGTACGCGAACGACCGCGCGCGCTACGGCCTGACCGACAACCAGTTCACCGTGCAATACCAGATGAGCCTCGGCTCGCACGGCGCACACGACTATTGACCGAAGGAGAACGAATGCCATGAACAAGCAACTGCTTCGAATCGCGCCCGCACTGCTGCTCGCGCTCGCCGGCCATGCGGCCCAGGCCGCGATCAAGGTGCTGGCCTGCGAACCCGAATGGGGCGCTCTGGTGCAGGAACTCGCGGGCGACAAGGCGAGCGTCTACGTCGCCACGACCGGCCTGCAGGATCCGCACCACATCCAGGCCCGGCCCAGCCTCGTCGCCGCGGCGCGCACGACCGACCTGCTCGTGTGCACCGGCGCCGAGCTCGAGGTCGGCTGGCTGCCGGTGCTGATCCGCCAGTCCGGCAACAATGCGATCCAGCCCGGCAAGCCGGGCAACTTCGCGGCCGCGGATTTCGTGCGCAAGCTCGAGGTGCCGGACCGGCTGGACCGCGCCGACGGCGACGTGCATGCAGCGGGCAACCCGCACATCCAGACCGATCCGCGCAACATCGCGCTCGTTGCCGGCCCGCTCGCGAAGCGGCTGGCCGAGATCGATCCGGCCAACGCCGCGACCTACCAGGCGCGCGCGGCCGACTTCGCGACGCGCTGGAGCGCGGCGATCGCGCGCTGGGAAAAGCAGGCCGCGCCGCTGCGCGGCACGCCGATCGTCGTCCAGCACAAGGCGTTTCCCTACCTCGAGCAGTGGCTGGGGCTGGTCGAGGTCGCGGCGCTCGAGCCCAAGCCCGGCATCGAGCCGACCAGCGCCCACCTGAGCGCGGTGCTCGCCGAACTGCAGACGCGGCCGGCGAAGATGATCCTGCGCGCGGCCTACAACGACGGCCGCGGCGCCGAATGGCTCGCCGATCGCGCCAGGCTGCCGGTCGTCGTGCTGCCGTTCACGGTCGGCGGCGACGAGCAGGCGAAGGATCTGTTCTCGCTCTTCGACGACACCGTGCAACGCCTGCTGAAGGGCCTGCCATGACGTCCGCGGCCTTCGACTGGCAGATCCTGCTGCCGGCGCTCGCCGCCGGGCTGCTCGTGCTCGCGACGCACGTGCCGCTGGGCGCGCAGGTGCTCGAGCGCGGCATCGTCTTCATCGACCTCGCGATCGCGCAGATCGCCGGCATCGGCGTGATCGCCGCTGACGCGCTCGGGCTGGAGCCGCAGGGCTGGGCGGTGCAGGTCTCGGCGCTCGGCGCCGCGCTGCTCGGCGCGCTGCTGCTGACCTGGACCGAGCGACGCTGGCCGCAGATCCAGGAGGCGCTGATCGGCGTGCTGTTCGTCCTCGCCTCGTGCGCCGGCCTGCTCCTGCTGGCCGGCAACCCGCACGGCGGCGAGCACCTGAAGGATTTGCTCGTCGGCCAGATCCTCTGGGTCTCGACGGCGCAACTCGCCGGCATGGCGGTGCTGACGGCGATCGTGCTCGGGCTGTGGTTCGGCGCGCGCCGCCGACTCGGGCGCACGGGCTTTTATCTGCTGTTCGCCGTCGCGGTGACGGCATCGGTTCAGCTCGTCGGCGTCTATCTCGTCTTCACGAGCCTGATCGTTCCCGCGCTGGCGGTGCGCGGCCTGCCGCGGGCGCGCAGGCTGCCGGCCGCGTATGCGCTCGGCGCACTCGGCTACCTGCTCGGCCTGGCGCTCTCGGCGCGCTTCGACCTGCCCTCCGGCGCGGTCGTCGTGCTCGTCATGGCGGCTATCGCGCCGGTGTTCGCCGCGTTCGGTCGCACCATCGACGCTGCGCCTCAGCCCGGTGCGCCGGGTGCCGGATAGCGCACGGCGATCACTTCGATCGTCTCGACGCCGCCCGGCGTCACGAGCTGCACTTCGTCGCCTTCGCGCGCCTTCAGCAACGCGCGTGCGATCGGCGAGACCCAGCTCACCTCGCCGGCCAGATTGTCGGCTTCGTCGATGCCCTTGATCGTGATCGTGCGCTCCTCGCCGCGGGCATTCGCGTAGGTCACGGTCGCGCCGAAGAAGATCTGGTCGCTGCCGTGATGCGCCGACGGATCGGCGACTTCGGCGATATCGAGCCGCTTCGTCAGGAAGCGGATCCGGCGGTCGATCTCGCGCAGCCGCTTCTTGCCGTAGAGGTAGTCGCCGTTCTCCGAGCGATCGCCATTCTTCGCCGCCCAGGAGACGACCTCGACGACCTTGGGCCGCTCGACGTCAAGCAGCTCGAGCAACTCCGCGCGCAGCAGCGCGTAGCCTGGCGGCGTCAGGTAGTTGCGCGCGCCGGCCGGCAGCGCGGGCAGAGTCGGCGCGTCGTCGTCGCCGTCGTCGCCGTCCGACTCGACTTCGCGCGTGAAGGCCTTGTTCATCTCCGCTCGTTGCAGCCGCGCAGCATCGCGGCAAGTGGATCGTACTCGCCGCGCAGACGAACCGATCGGAAGAGCGGATCGGAGGGGCCGATCTGGCCGCCCTTGGCAAGCCATTTCCGCGCATCGCACGCATGCCGCCTGTCTAGCATGGAGTTGTTCATCCGCGCCGCCGAATCACCGGCCGCGCGCATTCGAGCCGATCCACCGGGACCCCGCATGTCCGACCTCTCGACGCCCCTGGCCTGGTCCACTCCTGGCCGCGAAACGCCGGCCGATTCGAGCCGCAGCGGCTTCGGGCGCCGTACCGAGGCGGCCGCGGAGCCGCCGCACAAGGCGCAGGCGGCAATGTTCTGCTGGCCGACGCCGCCGTTTGCCTCGTACCCGAAGTCGGTCGAGCAGCAGCCGAGCGAGCCCTGCGTGATCGTCGGTTTGAACGACAAGGAGATGCAGGGACGGCTGAGCTTCTTCGTTCCCGAAGAGCGCGTCGCGCATGTGCAGGTGCCGCCGGCGCGCACGACGATGGCGTTGCGCTTCAACCAGTTCAAGTCGCTCACCGTGCTGCCCCCGATCGAGGTCAGCGCGCAGCGTGCGGCGGGCACGCGGCCCGGCGGCGCCGAAGCGCAGGTGCTGGACCATCGTCCGCGCAGCCGGTACCGCGTTGCGCTCGCCAGCGGCGGCGAGATGACGGGCGAGACGATCGGCCACGTCGAGCGCGATTTCGGCCTCTTCCTGTTTGCGCCGCTGGACGCCGCCGACAGCGTGCGCCGCCTCTTCGTTCCGCGCGAGGCCTACGCCGCGTTCGAGATCGGCGAGCGCATCGGCGAGGTGCTGGTGCAGGACGACTCGGCGACGCCGCGCCAGATCGAGCACGCGCTCGAGCGCCAGCAGGCGATGCGCGCGCAGCGGCTCGGCGAGATCCTCGTCGCGCGCCAGGCGTTGACGCCCGAGCAGCTGCTCGAGGCGATCGACAAGCAGGCGAGCATGCCGCTGGTGCGCATCGGCGATGCGCTGCTGTCGCTCGGCTTCATCACGCAGCCGCAACTCGACGCCGCGCTCGCCCAGCAGGCGAGCGACCGCGGCGTGCCGCTGGGCGAGGTGCTGGTGCGCATGGGCGCGGTTTCGCCGGCCGACCTGCAGATCGCGCTCGCACGCAAGATGGGCTTCCCGATCGTCGCCATCGCGCAGTTCGCGGTCGAGGCCGAGGCGCTGCGCAAGCTGCCGTTCGCGATGGCGCTGCGCCTGCGGCTCGTGCCGCTGATGCTGCGCGACGGCCGGCTCGTCGTCGCCCTCGCCGACCTGCAGCGGCGCCGCGAGGCGCTGGAGGAGATCGAGTTCCTGACCCAAATGAAGTGCGTGCCGGTGCTCGCGCAGTGCGCGTCGCTGGAGGACGCGCTGCGCGCGGCCTACGACAAGTTCGGCATCGCGACCCATATCGGCTTCGGCCCGGCCGACGCCGTCGCGCCGTTCGAATTCGACCTCGCCGATACCGACAAGCTCGTCGAGACGCTCGAGAAGGAGCGCAACGACCGGCCCGGCAGCGACGACGACCCGCAGATCGAGCAGTCCGACAACTCGCTCGTGCGCCTGATCAACAACATGATCATCGAGGCGTGGAAGGACGGCGTCTCCGACATCCACATCGAGAGCCACCCGGGGCGCGAGCGCATCAAGATCCGCTTTCGCAAGGACGGCCTGCTGCGCACCCACCTCGAGCTGCCGCACAACTACCGCAACGCGGTGATCGCGCGCATCAAGATCATGTGCGACCTCGACATCAGCGAGCGCAGGAAGCCGCAGGACGGCAAGATCAACTTCGCCAAGTTCTCGGGCCAGCACCGCGTCGAGTTGCGCGTCGCGACGATCCCGACCAACAACGGGCTGGAGGACGTCGTCATGCGCCTGCTCGCGTCGGCCAAGCCGATGCCGCTGGACGGCCTGGGCCTGAGCGACGCCAACCTCGCGCAGCTGAAGCTCTCGATGGAGCGGCCCTACGGCATGATCCTGTGCGTCGGACCGACCGGCTCCGGCAAGACGACGACGCTGCACTCGGCGCTGTCGTTCATCAACGTGCCCGAGCGCAAGATCTGGACCGCCGAGGACCCGATCGAGATCACCCAGCCCGGGCTGCGCCAGGTGCAGGTCAATCCGCGCATCGACTGGACCTTCGCGAAGGCGCTGCGCGCCTTCCTGCGCGCCGACCCGGACGTGATCATGGTCGGCGAGGTGCGCGACACGGAGACGGCGCAGGTCGCGATCGAGGCCTCGCTCACCGGCCACCTCGTGCTCTCGACGCTGCACACGAACAGCGCGCCCGAGACCGTGACACGCCTGCTCGACATGGGGATGGACCCGTTCAACTTCGCCGACTCGCTGCTCGCCGTCCTCGCCCAGCGCCTCGTGCGCCGGCTGTGCCCCCACTGCCGCACCTCGCGCGCGGCGACGAGCGACGAGATCGACGAACTGCTCGACGACTGGCTGCAGGCCTGCCCGAAGGACGACCCCGCCTTCGCGCGCGACGCGGTGCGCGCCGGCTGGATGCAGCGCTTCGGCCATGACGGCCGGCTGCTGACGCACCACAGCCCGGGCTGCGAGAAGTGCGATCACACCGGACAGAAAGGGCGCGCCGGCATCCACGAACTGATGATCGTCTCGCGCGAGCTGCGCCAGATGATCCAGAGCGGTGAGCGCGCCGAGGCACTGCAGCAGCGCGCCCTCGCCGACGGCATGCGCACGCTGCGCCAGGACGGCATCGAGAAAGTGCTGCAGGGCCTCGTCAGCATCGAGGACGTGCGGGCGACGAGCAACGCATAGCCAGGCCGCTGCGAGCGCATGAAAGTGGACGCTCGCGCGTTGCGCGCGGCCGGACTCGTGCTGCCGATGCGGGCGACGGTCAGCGCGGCAAATCCCGCGCTGTTCGCGGCGCGCGCCACCGAAACCACGACTTCGTGTCGGGCGCCACCCGGCAGGGGCGATTTCCGGTACCCCGGCATGAGCCCCTGGCGGGTGGCGCCTGGCACGATGCGCCGAGGCTCGCGTGCCCCGGTGGCTCCATGCGGACCGCCACGCAGCGTCGCAGGCGCTTGGCGGACGCTTTCCGTTCGAAAGCGGACCGGTATCAGCCTCGGCCGCAGACCCCCGCCGCCTGCGGCATCGCCGAGCCGTCCTTCTTCTGCGTCAGCGCGATGCCGTTCTTCACGGCGACGATCTCGGCGAGGATGGCGACGGCGATCTCGCCCGGCGTCTTGCTGCCAAGGTCGAGGCCGATCGGGCCGTGCAGGCGGCCGATCTCGTCGAGCGTCAGATCGAACATCGCGAGGCGCTGCTTGCGCGCCGTGGTATTGCCGCGCGAGCCGAGCGCGCCGACGTAGAACGCGGGCGACTTGAGCGCCTCGAGCAGCACCAGATCGTCGAGCTTCGGATCGTGGGTGACGGCGACGACGGCGCTGTGCGGATCGAGGTGCAGTTCGACCGCCAGGTCGTCGGGCATCGCCTTGCTGAAGGTCGTTCCGGGGACGTTCCAGGTGAGGTGGTACTCCTCGCGCGGGTCGCAGCAGATGACCTCGAAGTCGAGCGCCAGCGCCATGCCGGCGAGCACGCGCGAGAGCTGCCCGGCGCCGATGATCAGCATCCGCCAGCGCGGGCCGAACAGCGCGCGCAGCCGCTTGCCGTCGAATTCGAACTTCTCGCCGCGCGCGGCGGACTCGACCTCCACCGCGCCGCTGGCCAGATCGAGCGTGCGCGCGACGAGTTCGTGACGCGCGGTGCGCGCGAGCACCTCGTCGATCCAGCCGACGCCCGCGAGCGGCTCCTGTACGAGGCGCAGGTTGCCGCCGCACGGCAGGCCGAAGCGCGCCGCTTCCTCCTTCGTCACGCCGTAGGTGATGAGCGAGGGGCGGCCAACGCGCTCGCCCTTGCGCACGCGGTCGATCAGGTCGTCTTCCACGCAGCCGCCGGAGACCGATCCGGCGACCAGGCCGTCGTCGCGCATCGCGAGCAGCGCGCCGGGCCGGCGCGGCGCCGAGCCCCAGGTCTCGATGACGGTGACGAGCCACACCTTGTGGCCCTGCCCGTGCCAGTCGCGGGCCTGTTGCAGTACCTGAAGGTCGAGGCTGTCCATGTGCGTCGTCCTATCGAGAGAGGAAATACCAGGCCGCGAGCACGATCGCGGCGCCGACGATCCACCAGATGATCCTGCTGCCGCCGCCCGCGGCTTCGGCGGCAGCCGGTGCGGGCGCGGCGCCGGCCGCTTCGGCCGGCCGCAGCCGGGCCTCGAACGCATCGAAGAAGTCGGCCGTCATCTTGCCGGCGGCGGCGTCGATCAAACGCGAGCCGACCTGCGCCATCTTGCCGCCGACCTGGGCGCGGGCGGTGTACTTCAGGCGCGTCTGCGCGCCCTCTTCGGCGAGCGTCACGTCGGCCGAGCCCTTGCCGAAGCCGGCGACGCCGCCCTGGCCGTCGAAATTGATCGTATAGCTGTGCGGCGCCTGGATATTGGTCATCTGCAGGTTGCCCTTGAAGCGCGCGCTCACCGGGCCGACCTTGACCGCGACGAGCGCCTTGAAGGCGTCGTCGCCGCTGCGTTCGAGCGACTCGCAGCCGGCGATCGACGCCTTCAGTGCCTCTGGATCGTTGAGCGCGGCCCAGGTTGCCTCGAGCGGTGCGGGGATGAGTCGTTCGCCGGTGAGTTCCATGGTCTCAGTGTAGGTGAAGGGTCGAGGAAAGCGGGGGTTTGCCCGAATGCCCACGCAGCGCGCGTCCGAGGTCGGCGAGGCTGGCGAGGTTGTGCACCGGCAGCAGGCGGTCGACGTGCGGCAGCAGCGCGCGCACGCCGGCGGCGCGCGGCTCGAAACCGTCGAAGCGCAGCAGCGGGTTGAGCCAGACGATCTGGTGCGCGTTGCGCCGCAGTTGCGCCGCCGCGTGCGAGAGGTCGCCGTGCTCGTCGCGGTCGAGGCCGTCGGTGACGAGCAGCAGCGCCGCGTTGGCGCCGAGCAGGCGACGCGCCCAGCGCTGGTTGAACTCGTCGACGCACGACGCGATGCGCGTGCCGCCGCGCCAGTCCTGCACCTGGCTGTCGGCGAGCTTGATCGCCTCGTCCGGATCGCGGTTCTGCAGCGCGCGCGTGATATTCGTCAGCCGCGTGCCGAAGGTCAGCGTGTGCACCCGCAGGTAACGGCGCGTCAGGCCGTGCACGTAGTGCAGCAGCAGCCGCGCATAGCGGTCCATCGAGCCCGAGATGTCGAGCAGCACGACGAGCGTGGGCATCTCGCTGCGCGGCCGGCTGAACGCCGGCGCGAGCGTCTGCGGCTGGCGCGCCATGCGCAAGAGCGTCGCGCGCAGGTCGATGCGGCCGCGCGGCGCCGGCGCATGGCGACGCCGCTGGACCGGATCGACCGGCAGCGGCAATTCCTCGGCAAGCTTCTTCGCGAGTTCGAACTCGGCCGTCGTCATGGTCTCGAAGTCGGCGCGCTGCAGCCGCTCGCGGTCGCTGAAGGTGAACGTGGTGTCGAACTTCAGCTCCTCCTGCGCCGTCTGGTTGGCCGGATTCGGCGGCTCGGGCGCGCGCGGCGGCGCGAGCGCCTCGGCGATGCGATTGGCGCGCGGCGGGCGGGTCTTCTCGCCGCGCCCGGTGACCTTGGGCAGCAGCAGGTACATCAGCTGTTCGAGCAGCTTCGGGTCGCGCCAGAAGGCTTCGAACGCGGCATCGAAGACCGGCTGCTGCTCGTGGCGGTCGAGCATCACGGCCGCGAGCGCGGCATGGACGTCGTCGCGCCTCTCCAGCCCTACCGCCTCGACCGCCGCCATCGCCGCGAGCACGCGGTCCGGCCCGACGGAGAGCCCCGCGCTGCGCAGCACGCGCGAGAAGTGGACGATATTCTCGGCGATCACCGCGGCACCCGGTGCATGGCGCGCACCGGCTAGCCGGCGTCGAGCAGCGCGTGCGCGCGCAACTCGTCGAGCAGCTTCGCCAGGTCGCCGCTTTGCAGCTTGACGATATCGTCCTGGTATTTCAGCAGCACGCCCAGCGTATCGTGCACCGTCGCCGGGTCGAGGCGGATCGCATTCAGCGCGACCAGCGCATTCGTCCAATCGATGGTCTCGGCGACGCCCGGCATCTTGAACAGGTCGAGCCTGCGCATGCGCTGGACGAACTCGACGACCTGCACATACAGCCGCTCGGACGCGCCGGGCGCCTTCAGCCGCACGATCTCGAGCTCGCGCTCGACGCTCGGGAATTCGACCCAGTGATAGAGGCAGCGGCGCTTGAGCGCATCGTGGATCTCGCGCGTGCGGTTGCTCGTGATGATCGTGATCGGCGGCGCCTTCGCGCTCACCGTGCCGAGCTCGGGAATCGTGATCTGGTTCTCGGCCAGCACCTCGAGCAAGAAGGCGTCGAACGGCTCGTCGGCGCGGTCCAGTTCGTCGATCAGCAGCACCGGCGACTGCGCCTGGGTGAGGGCCTGCAGCAGCGGGCGCTCGATCAGCATCTCGCGCGCGTAGAGGTTCCTGACGAGCGCGGCGCGATCGACGTCGTGCGCCGCCTCGGCAAGCCGGATCTCGATCATCTGGCGCGCGACGTTCCACTCGTAGGCGGTCTGCGCGACGTCGAGCCCTTCGTAGCACTGCACGCGCAAGAGCTTCGTCGCCAGGCAGCGCGCGAGCGTCTTGCCGAGCTCGGTCTTGCCGACGCCGGGCTCGCCCTCGAGGAACAGCGGGCGGTGCAGCGAAAGGCTCAGGAACATCGCCGTCGCGAGCCGGCGGTCGCAGATGTAGCCCTCGGTCGCGAGCAGATCGATGACGGCATCGACCGATGCGGGCTGCGTCAAGGCGGAATCCGGATCGCGGTTCGAGTTCATGGGTTCAATTTTCGGGTAGTTCGCTGCAAGTCGCCATCAGCGCCCGTATCGACCCGCCGAGACGCTGTGGATCCCAACAAACCTCGAAGTGCCAGCGCCCGAGACGGCCCCAATGGTTCACGGCCGATACCCAGCGCTTCGCCGCCTGATGCTTGGCTTCGGTCTCGGCGTGCCGCTGTCCCTTCACTTCGAGGACGACCTGCCTGCCATCGCGCAGGCGCACGATGAAATCCGGCTCGTAGACCCGCGGCTGTCCATAGAACTCGTAGGGCACGTTCAACTCGAGATGGTCGTTGCGTGCATAGCAGATCACTTCCCCCGACTGCGCCAGCATCTCCAGCTGCACCGCGGCGGCCTGTTCCCACGACTGCGTGTCCGCGGCGACGAAGTTCAGGTGGCTTGCCGTGGTGGCGAACACCGGCTTGACGGTCTTGAAGTGCACGCTCGCCGTGCTCGCGATCGGCCGGTAGCGGTTCAGCCGCGGCAGCATCGCCGGCTCGCCCTGCTCGGTGTCGGGCTCGATCGCGGCGACGAGCAGCCCGACGACGCGTTCGGCATAGGACTGCAAGCCCACCTCGCAGGGGTTGAGCCCGTTGAAGTCGACGCGCCGGTCGATGTAGTCCTGCACGATGCGCAGCACCTGCGGAAACAGCGCGGCGCGGCCGGCACGGCGCAAGCGCTCGGCGCGCGGCCCGGCGGATTCGACAAGCTGGCGCACGACCTCGCGTGCGATGCCGAAGGCGATCGTCTGCAGGTGCGTGTTGCGGTAGTACTCGTCGCGCGTCGCGACCTCGAAGCCGAACCCGGTCTGCGTTCCGGGTGAACCCACCGCGTAGCCGACCTGCGGGCGCAGGAAGGCGGCGGTCGGCACGCTCGACGGGTCGAGCCTCAGCTTCTCGACTCGATCCACGTCGCAGCGCACCAGGTTGCGTTTCAGATCGACGACGAAGCCTTCGACCACCGGGAAGCGCATCTCGAACGCCGCGCGCTCGGGCATCGCCAGCACTTCGTGCTTCGGCCGATCCTCGGGAGGCGGCGGGTTGCCCGGCGGCCGGCCCTTGAACGGGATCAGCGAGAACGGCACGCCGAAGATGTCCACATGCTCCTCGGTCAGCAGCCCGGTCGCCGGGTCGGGCGTGTAGTCCATGCGGCGCAACCCGCGCCCGACGACCTGCTCGCATAGCAACTGGCTGCCGAAGGCGCGCAGCCCGAGGATGTGCGTCACGTTGTTCGCGTCCCAGCCTTCGCTGAGCATGTTCACGCTGACCACGCAGCGCACCTGCGCACCGGGTGCGCCCGGCTTGCCTACGCTGGCGACGACGCGGCGCAGTTCCTCGGCCGCCTCCTTGCGCGTGGCATTCGGGTCGCCGCTCTCTGCGGCGGCGAGCAGGTTGGAGTCGATGCGGATCGTGCGTTCCTGGCCCGGCCCGTTGGCGAGTTCGGGGAAGCCTTGCAGGCCGCCGCCGTAGCGCTTCACCGCCTTGGGCTTGCGCTTGCGGCGCGGTGCGGCGTCCTCGTCATCGTCTTCATCGTCGTCAGCCTCGACGACCATGGTCTCCTCGCCGGAGATCATGCGGTGGAAGTGTTCGGCGATGTCGGTGTTGTCGCACACCAGGATCATCACCGGTGGCGTGCGGTCGCTGCCGGGCGACGCGGCGTCGATCTGCGCCAGCCGCCCCTTCCACTGGCCGGCCAGCGTCAGCAG
>CALMIL010000172.1 GCA_937864005.1 uncultured Burkholderiales bacterium | reverse complement strand
TGCCGCCATGCCCGTTCGGACGCCATCAGGTATGGTTTGGTGGCAAGATGCTCCACGGCCGCGCTTTCCATGCAGCGAACGAGGAGCGAACCATGCAACGAAAGTCAGCGCGTTTTCCGGCGGCATTGCTTTGCGCGATGCTGGCCTGTTCGGTTTGTGCGGCGCAGCCGGCGGTGCCTTACGACAGCACCGCGGCAGAAGCGCGCAGCGCCGCGCACGACGACGTATTCAATCACTGGGTTGCAGGGGACCTCGCCGAACGCGTCAAGGCCGATCCGCGCTACCGCCGGATTCCGCTGGATACGGGCGCGGCGGTGCAGCAATTCACCGGTTGGCTGCACGCCCTGTATCGGCAGCGAATGACACCGCAAGAGTTCCGGACCACGGTGCTGAAGATGTACCCGGGCCACGAGTACGAGGTCGACTTCATCATTCTCGCGTTGCCGCCCGCAGCGCGGCGCTAGGCGCAATGACACGATCGGCGGATCGCTTCGGCACGGCTCGCGCGCTGCGGACTGCGCAGCGTGGTCCGGGGTCGGTCCTTGTCTGCAAGGAGCGGTGAAATGCGATCGCTGAAATGCGCATGGTTGGCGAGTTTGCTGGCGGGGGCTTGCCTGTTCGCATCGACGCCGGCCAGCGCCGCAGCGCGGCTTGGCGAGAGCTGTGACCTGTCGGTGCTCGGCGTCGGCAGCAGCAGTGCTTTTCTGCACTTCGACAACGCGCTGCGCGAGGCGCTGCAGGCGCGCAATGCCGACGCCGCGGCCGCGTTGATCTCCTTTCCGCTGCCGCTGAACCTCGCTGCTGGCGGCCACCAGACCCTGCGCGATGCGGCGGCGTTCCGCCTGCAGTCAGGCATGCTGCTGCCGGTGCTGCACAAGGCGGTGATGTCGCAGCAACCGGGGGAGCTGTTCTGCAACATGAATGGCGTCATGTACGACAACGGCGCGATCTGGGTCAACCGGGTCGGCAGCGGTATCGGTGCACCTTTTCTGATCACGTCGGTGAACCTGCCCAAGGGCGTGTCGCTGCCCGCTGCCGCGGCACAGCCCGCACAGGCCCGCAAGCCCGAACTTGCATGCAAGACCGACAAGTTCCGGATCGAGATCGAATCCATGGGCGACGGCAAGCCGCTGTACCGCGCGTGGAACCTGCCGCACGCGGCTCCAGAGCCTCCCGCCATCGAGCTGGCCGGCAACATGACTCGCGAAGGCACCGGGATGTGCAGTCACCGCATCTGGCGTTTCCGGAACGGCAACACCGACTACATCGTTTCCGAACCCGGTTGCACCGATGGCAGCGAGCCTTCCGGTGCGAAGGCGCAACTCGAGGTGGAGATCGCCGGCAAGCCGCGCCTGACGGCGTGGTGTTCGTGAGTCGGGCGGTGATGCAGCGCTCCCGCTAAGGGAGGATTGGCGCGGCGAGTGCCGACGTGCAGGAACCCATCGAGGATCGATGATGAACCGGATCTGCATCGGTGCCGCAATGGTCGCAATCGCCGCGCTTGCCGCGAGCGCCGCCGCGCAACCACTGCCCGGCTTCGACGTGAACATCACGCGTTCGGCGAAGGCGGCGCAGCGCCTGCAATCGGCGCACGAGAGCATTACCGTGTGGGCGAGCTACTACGGCCATCCGAACAAGGCTGGACAGCACCACGCCGACGAGGTTGGACAGGTTGACCTCGGCCATGTCGAGGTGCGGGTGCCCGGGCGACCCGGCATGGCGCGCATTTCCGCCACCAAGCTTCCCACCGATCGCCTGAAATGGATCGAGGGCGGCGCAAAGGTCAACGTCAACGTCTATACCTCGCGTCTGAGCGGCGACGACAACCTTCTGAACTGCGACTTCATCGACGGCGACCTGGCGGTGGTGGTCACGGCCCAGCCGATCACGCTGCACTGCGGCCTGATCGGAGAACATTTCGAGACCCATTCGAAGCCGTGACCCGTGCTCCCGGCGCGCCTTGGCTCGGCATCCGCATGAGCGCGCAGGATGCCGTGCGTGCGCACCGCGCGTGGCGCGCGCAGCGCATGTTTCCGGTGCCCCGGGGCACCTTCGACCTCGCCTTCCAGGGCGTGGGACGAACCGATCCGCCGTGCGCTTGCCGCGGCGCTTGGCGGCGGCGTCGAGGTTGTCACGCCGCGGCTCGGCGCGATCGTCGATGCCGGCGCCCTGCTCGCATCGCAATGCGACGCATCGCCATCGACTTCGATGCGGTGTTGGTGAATACTGGCGGGCAACCGAGTCAGCCGCCGCGCGGCGGCGGGAGGTCGTCATCATGAAGTCCCTGCACCGTCCCGATCTGTTCGCCTGGTCGCACTTCGATGAGGCCCGCAACGTGGACTTCCACGGCGTTGCCTGGGTCCGCCCCGACGGCAACCTGCTGATCGATCCGCTGCCGATGAGCGAACACGATCGCGCGCACCTGCAGGCGCTGGGCGGCGCGGCGTGGGTCGTCCTCACCAACTCCGACCACGTCCGCGATGCGCAGGCTCTGGCCGAGGCCTTCGGCGCGACGCTGTGCGGCCCGCGCGCCGAGCGCGAGACCTTTCCGTTGCGTTGCGCGCGCTGGCTGGGCGACGGCGACGAGCCGCTGCCGGGGCTGCGCGTGTACGAACTTCACGGCAGCAAGACCGCCGGCGAACTCGCACTGGTGATCGACGGCACGACGCTCGTCTGCGGCGATCTGGTGCGCGGCCACGCGGCGGGACGGCTGAATCTGCTGCCCGACGCCAAGCTGCGCGACCGCGCGGCGGCGCTCGCGTCGCTGCAGCGCATCGTCGCTGCCCATCCGCGGCTCGATGCCGTGCTCGTCGGCGACGGCTGGCCGCTGTTCGGCGATGGAGCGCGCGCGCTCGCGGCGCTCGCCGCCTGACTGCGGCGATGTGCAGGGTCACGGCAGCGTCTGCGCGCAGCGTCGTACCGGACGCGGCGGAAAGCGCCACGGCAGCCCGTTCGCCTCGACCGAAAGTATCCGGACCCCGTGCTGCAGACGGCAGAATGTCCGTCAGAACACCCCTGCCGCCAAGCCCGCAGCGAGCCCCGCACCCAACTCCGCACAGCGCGCCAGGTCGCCGGCCCCGATGACCTTGGGCGCCAGGATGCGCTCGGGCGTTTGCGCGTGGGTGCATACGATCATGCCGGGCGCGATCTGCTTCAGCCGCCAGCCGGTGGCAATGCGCTCGAGCTGGCGCAGCGCATTGCTGCCGTCGCTGCCGGCGCAGATCATGACGGCATAGGGCCGGCCGTTGGCCTGGCCCAGCACCGGGTAGTAGCAGCGGTCGAAGAAGTCCTTCATCAAGCCGGCCAGCGACGCCAGGTTCTCGGGCGCGGCGAACAAGTAGCCGTCCGCCGCCAGCACGTCGGCAGGGCCGGCATCGATGGCGCGCAGCAGGCGCACATCGACGCCCTCCTCGGCGCGCGCGGCATCGGCCGCGGCCTCGGCCATCTGGCGCGTGCCGCCGGTCAGGCTGTGATAGACGACGAGCAGGGTTCGCATGAAATCGGTCAGGCGGCGAGGCTCGATGGTGCCAGCAATGCCTCACGTCGACGCGCGGGGTCTGGTGAAGATCAGCAGCGCCCAGGCGAGCGTAGTAATACAATTTTGCATCGAGTATTACCCCAGGAGCCTGCGATGGCAACGACGATGACGGTCAAGGGTCAGGTCACCATCCCGAAGAAGGTGCGCGACGCACTGCGCCTCGTGCCCGGCGACGGCGTGGAATTCGGGGTGAACAACGAAGGCCAGGTCGTGGTGCACAAGGCGGGCCACCGTGCCGCCGGCAAGGTGCATGGCACAAGACGCGACCGCTTCGAGGCGGCCCGCGGCAAGGCGCAGGTGAAATGGCGCACCGACGAGCTGATGGCCTTGTTGCGCGGCGCGGACTGAAAGCATCGATGATTCTCGTGGATACCAATGTCCTGCTGGACGTGCTGGCGAACGACTCCGCCTGGGCCGACTGGTCGTTGCGCCAGTTGCGCGCTCGAGCGCAGGTGCACGATCTGGCCATCAACCCGGCGATCTACGCAGAACTGTCATTGGCCTTCGATTCGGTGCAGGCGCTGGATTCCGCCATCGAGGGCATGGGCTTGCTCGTGCAGGAGCTTCCGCGCCCCGCGCTGTTTCTTGCGGGCCGCGCCTTCCTGAGATATCGCCGAGAAGGCGGCAACAGATCCAATGTGCTGCCCGATTTCTTCATCGGTGCGCACGCCGCCGTGCAAAGCTGGGACGTTCTCACCCGCGATGCACGGCGCTACCGCAGCTATTTCCCGACCGTCGGCCTGATCACACCGGAGGCGACGTGAGCGCCTCAGGCGCGGCGCACCGGTGCTGCGCTTGTGGTTTCAAGCATCTGCGTGCGGCGTTTCATCGTCAACCAGGCTGACCGCTCAGGAATCGACCGACATACATGTGCGAACTCGACGTTCAAATCGTCAGCTACGACGCGCCGCCCGAAGACTTGCGGCGACTGGCATTCCGATTCGGCGGGTGAACATGACGACCTTCTATGGGTACAAGCGCCTTCGAACTGCGCACGACTGGCGAGGCCTCGCCGGTGACGCATTGGCCACGTCAGAGGTTCGCTGCGTTGCCTTGTCCGGCGCCTTGCCCGGTGCCAGGTGCCACGGCGATCTTGCCTCCCCGTCCACACGGCGGGAGGTGCGTGGGCTGGCCACAACGGACCGTACCCATCTACAACCTCGCCGTGCGCTAACCTGCCGCCCATCGACAACCGGAGTGACGCCGCATGACGCAACCGCCCCCGTTTCACATCGGCATGCTGGTGTTCGCCGGCATGACTCAGCTCGACTTTGCCGGACCGCTGGAAGTGCTTGCGCGCATGCCCGGTGCGCAGGTGCATGTGCTCGGCAAGGAGCGGGCGCCCGTGCTCACCGACATCGGCCAGGCGGTGCTGCCGCAGCTCGCGCTTGCCGAAGCGCCAGTGCTTGACATGCTGTTCGTCGGCGGCGGTCCCGGGGCCACTGCGCTGATGGAAGATGCGCAAGTGCTCGACTTCCTGCGCGAGCGTGCGCCAGCGGCGCAATGGATCACCTCGGTGTGCACCGGTGCTCTGGTGCTGGGCGCGGCGGGACTCCTGCGCGGCTATCGAGCCACGACCCACTGGACCGCGCTGGAGGTGCTGGCGCTGCTGGGCGCCGAACCGGTGCGCGAACGCGTGGTGGTGGATCGCAACCGCATCACCGGCGGCGGCGTCACCGCAGGGATCGACTTCGGGTTGACGGTCGCGGCGCAACTGCATGGCGAGGCCGTCGCGAAGGGACTGCAGCTCGGCATGGAATACGACCCGCGTCCGCCGTTCGACTGCGGATCGCCCGCAACGGCCCCGGCCGGGCTGGTGACGCAAGTGCGTGAGCGCGCGGCGTCGATGACCGAGGCCCGGATCGCAGCGGCAACGCGCATCCGCGCGGCCTGATTGAACGTGATCCGGCTCTGCCGGATCAGGCAAACCATTCGCACCCCATGCCGAAACCACCGACCGAAAGCCTGGAAACCTTCCTCCGCCGCCAGGACGCGACGGACCTGGTCACCGTGCTGCTCGAACTCGCCAACGATCACGAGGCCGTTCAGGCACGCCTTGCGCGCATGCAGCTGGCCGATCGGCCGGACAAGCTCGCCGCCGGCTTCAAGAAGACGCTCGCCGGCTGGCGGCGTTCGCGCAAGTTCTACGGCTACCGCGAGGCGAGCGAGTTCGGCCGCATGCTCGATGGCTGGCTGGATCAGGTGGCGCGCGAGCTGTTGCCCAAGGATCCTCCCGCCGCCCTCTCGGTGTTCGAGACGTTCATCGAGGCGGACGCAGCCTGGTTCGAGCGCGCCGACGACTCCGACGGCGTGATCGGCGACGCGGTGCGCGCGGCCTGCCGCCATTGGCTCGAGGCCGCTGCGCGCTGCGAGACGCCGCGCGACGTCTGGCCCGAGCGCCTGCTGAAGCTCTACGAGGCCGACGAGTACGGCGCACGCGACGAGTTGCTGCGGCGTGCCGATCTGCTGCTCGACGAGCCGGCACAGCGCGGGCTCGTCGCCCGGCTCGACGCACAGCTGGCGCAGACGCTGGAGACTTCGCCCGGCAGCAAAGGCCTGCCCATGGAAGTCTTCCGCATCTCGGGTGCGCTGTCGTTGCTGTCAGAGTCATTGCGCGATCCCGACGTCATGGTGCGCGCCTCGCTGCGCTACAGCCCGAACCCCAACCCCGTGCAGCGACAGTCTTTCGTGCGGGCCTATCTCGACGCCGACCGCCCGGCCGACGCGCTGAAGTGGCTGCAGGATTCCTGGGATCACCTCGACGACAGCCGACAGGACCTTCTCGCCGATGCCCTGGAGCGGCTCGGCCGCTTCGACGAGAGCTCACCGATCCGCCAACGGATGTTCGAGCTCGCACCGTCGGACTTTCGCTTGCAGCGCTGGCTGGCACATCTGCCCGAGGCGGCTCGTCCCGAAGCCGTGGCCCATGCCCGGCAGCTCGCGCTCGGCCACGACGATCTGACGGCTGCGGCCACGCTGCTGCTGCAGCTCGGCGACCCGGCGGCGGCCGAGGACAGGTTGCTTGCCGCACCCGGACATATCGACGGCGGTGACTACGGACGCCTCGCGCCGCTCGCCAAGGCCTTGCGCGCCGACGATTGCCCGCGCGGCGAGACCATCGTCTATCGGGCGCTGCTGAAGGGCATCCTGGAGCGGGCCTACACGCGCGCCTACGGCCATGCAGCGCGCTACTGGTTCCGACTCGGCGAGATCGCGGGAAGCGGCGCGAGCCTGTTGCCTCTTCCTTCGCACGAGGAGTTCGAGGCCGAGATCCGCGCCCGGCATGGACGCAAGACGGCGTTCTGGGCGCACGTGAATGGAAGGCGCCGCGACCGGCATGATGACGAGGACGAACTGACGCCGTAGATCGTGTCGGGCGGCCGGGCTCATCCACGACCGCGCGGTCCGCATCACTCACGCAGGACACACGCGGCGTGGGTATGCCGCGTGCACCAGCCGAGGCCTGCCCGTCCGCCCGCAGCCCTTCTGCGGATTTCGACAGCGTGGTCGAGGTGCGTCTGACTAAATCGAGTTCCGGCCGCCTGCGCCCGGTGCGCCACGATCACGTCGTCCCGACTGCCGCGAGCGCCCGATCGTTCGAGGTTTCGCACTCACCTGTGAGTTTGGTGCAGTCCTGGCACATCCAACGCACCAAATCAGGCCAGGCCGAAGCAAAGAGGACCCAAGGAAACTGGATATGCGTTGTTGACTATGTCGATGTTTTCGTGGCCTGCCCGGAGGGACTCGAACCCCCGACCCCCAGCTTAGAAGGCTGGTGCTCTATCCAGTTGAGCTACGGGCAGCCTGATCGCGCCGCGAGTTTACGCGGCGCGGCGCGCCTTCACGGCGCCATCAATGTGCCGCGCGGCGCTCGAGCATGACGAAGCCTTCGTGGCGGCCGGCCACTTTCCAGCGCGGATCGGCGGCGAGCCCTATCGCATCGAAACGGCCTTGCGGCAGCAGCACGATCGCCGGCTGGTCTGTCGCGAGCCAGCGTTCGATCTCGGGCTGCTCCTTCACCAGCAATGCGCGTCCACCGGAGTAGAACTGGCCCGAGAAGGGGCGTTCGTACAGGTAGACGATCGGCAGCTTCGAGTTACGCAGTGGAGCGAGCAGCACGCGCTGCGAAAGAGCATCGCTGAAGCGCTCATGGCCGGAGGCGATGAGACCGGCGACGACGACCGGCATGACGAGGCCGAGCAGCCAGACCCGGCTCGCCGCGCCGCCCCTTTCGCGCTCCATCAAGAGCCGCGCCGCGATCAGCGCGAACGCCGGCAGCGCCGGCAGCGCGTAGGACTCGAGGATGTTGCGCGCGAGCGTGAAGAGGACGAGCGGCGCGAGCACCCAGCACAGCAGGTAGGCGATCTGCGGATCGGGAGACGGCCGGCTCGCCTGCCCCGATACGGGTTTGCGCCGCAGCAGCACGAGCGCGACGATGGACCACGGCAGCGCCGAGCCGAATGCGTAGAGCCAGATCGCACCGCGCGGCCGCTCGTGGCCGCCGCCGTAGAGGTCGCCCGTCCAGCCCGGCTGCGTGAAGCGCTGCCAGTGTTCGCCGATGATGAAGTAGTGCAGGAAGCCGGGCGTCGCGCGCTCGGCGGCGAGGTACCACGGCAGCGCAAGCGCAAGCGTCAACGCGATGCCACCGGCCCACGGCAACTGCCGCCACATGCGGCGCCAGTCGCGCGTCCACAGCAGCCACAGAAAGAGCGCGATCCCGGTCACGACGAGCGCGACCGGCCCCTTCGCAAGCAGGCCGACCGCAAGGCCGACGAAGAACCACCAGCGGTCGCTGCCGCCCGGCGCGCCGCGCGAGACGGCGTTCCAGAATGCGATCATCGACAGCGTCATGCCGAACGTCATGAAGACGTCGGTCGCGACCGCGCCCATCATCAGGAAGCCGAGCACCGACGAGAGCAGCACGAGCGCCGCCGCCATCGACGCAGCGCCGCGCGGCGCCGGCGCGTGCGGCCAGCGCCAGAAGAGCGCTGCGGTCGCGAGCGCCGCGATCAGCGTCGCGATGCGGGCGCCGAACTCGTTGACGCCGAACACCGCCATCGTCGCAGCAGCGGCCCAGAACGACAGCGGCGGCTTGCCCCAGAACGGCACGCCGTAGTCCCACTGCGGCGTGATCCAGTCGCCCGTCTCGAGCATCTTGCGGCCGATCTCGCCATAGCGCGCCTCGGTCGTATCGGTGAGCGGATAGAGCGCCAGGCTCGCGACCCGCGCAAGCACGACGACAACCAGCACGCACAGCAGCAGGCGGCCCGGCTTCATGCGTCCGGCGCTTCGCCAGCCCGATCCGTAGGTGCCTGGGCTGCCCGCGTGTCCGCGGGCGGCGCGCCGCTCGGCGCCGGCCCGCCGGCGCGCTGGCGGTAGACGCCGGCGAGCAGATACAGCGGCCGGCCCTTGACCTCGACGAACATGCGCGCAAGGTACTCGCCGATGATGCCGAGCGCGATCAACTGCACGCCGCCGAGAAAGAGGACCGTGACCATCAGCGACGGATAGCCTGCGACCGGGTTGCCGAAAAGCAGCGCCTTCGCGAAGATCTCGATCGCGAAGATGAAAGCGAAAAGCGCGGCGGCGAGGCCGACGTAGCTCGCGAGCTTGAGCGGGATGCTCGAGAACGACGTGATGCCTTCGATCGCGAGGTTCCACAGCCGCCAGTAGTTCCACTTCGTCTCGCCGGCAAAGCGCGCGTCGCGTTCGTAGTCGATCGTCGTCTGCCGAAAGCCGACCCAGGCGAACAGCCCCTTCATGAAACGCGTGCGCTCGGGGCAGGCCTGGAGCGCATCGACCGCGCGGCGGCTGAGCAGCCGGAAGTCGCCCACGTCGGCCGGGATCGACTGCTCGCCGATCGAGCCGATGAGGCGATAGAACCAGCGCGCGGTCGCCTTCTTCAGCCAGCTTTCGCCCTCGCGGCTCGCGCGCCGCATCATGACGATATCGGCGCCGGCCTTCCATTCGCGCAGCATGTCGGCGATCAGCTCGGGCGGGTCCTGCAGGTCGGAGTCGATCACGATCACCGCATCGCCCGCGGCATGATCGAGCCCGGCCGTCATCGCGATCTCCTTGCCGAAATTGCGGCTGAAGTCGAGCACGACGACGCGCGGGTCGGCTTCGCCGAACCTGCGCAGCATGTCCATCGAGCCATCGCGGCTGCCGTCGTTCACATAGACCACTTCGGAGACGACCGGCAGCGCGTCGAGCGCGGCGATCAGGCGCCGATGGAAGTCACCGATCACCGCCGCCTCGTTGTACACGGGCACGATGACCGACAGCTCGGGCGCGTCTGTGGCGGCCGGCAAGCGCATCGGAGCGGGTGGCAAGGGCGAGACGCGCATCGGACGCGACGAGGAGATTGGCAAGCCGGCGGTCGAAACGAGCGAAGCGCCGATGTGCGGGCAGGATGACGGTGGTCGGGGTGGCGGGATTCGAACTCGCGACCTACTGGTCCCAAACCAGTTGCGCTACCAGGCTGCGCTACACCCCGCAGGACGGCGATTGTAGCGGGCAGCCCCCCATCGCGTGCCTCAGCGCATGAGCTGCGTCCACGCCTTCTCGAGCCGCTTGACGCTGACCGGCTGCGGCGTGCGCAGCTCCTGCGCGAAGAGGCTCACGCGCAGCTCCTCGAGCAGCCAGCGGAACTCGTCGAGCCGCGCATCGGGCGCACCCTTGCGCTCGGCGACGACACGCCAGTAGCGTTGTTCGATCGGCCGCAGTTCGGCCAGGCGCTGGGCGTCGCGCGAAGGGTCGGTGCGCAGCTTGTCCAGGCGCATCGCCACCGCCTTCAGATAGCGCGGCAGGTGCGCGATCTGCGGCCACGGCGTTGCGACGACGAAGCGCTTCCCGCACAGCCTCGCGAGTTGCGCCTGCACGTCGTCGGCCACTTCCTTCGCCGGCCGCGCATCGCGCAGCTTGCGCAGCGCGGCGGCATATTCGGCAAGCACGGCGGCGACGGCACGCGCGACTTCGTTTGCGATCAGCGTCAGCCGCGCGCGGCCATCGTCGATGCGGCGCTGAAAGCTCTGTGCATCGGTCGGCAGCGGATCGGCGAGGAAGGCACGGTCGAGCGCGACGTCGATGATCTGGGTGCGCAGCTCCTCGGTCGTGCCGAGACTCATGAACGCCGCCGCCATCGCCTGCAGGTCGGGGATATTCCTCTCGAGGTAGCGCAGCGCGTCGCGGATCTGCAAAGAGACGAGGCGGCGCAGGCCGGCGCGGTGCCTGGCCGCGGCGGCGTCCGGCTCGTCGAAGACCTCGATCTCGACGTGCGTGCCGCGATCGATGAGCGCCGGATAGCCGATCAGCGTCCGGTTCGCGCGCGAGATCTCCATCAGCTCGGGCAGCTCGCCGAAGGTCCACGCGGTGTAGCGCTGCGCGCCGTCGGCCGCCTTCGGTGCGGCGGCGGCGCTGGCCCGCACTTCGGCGCGCGGCGTATCGGGCGCTGCGTTCTCGGCCCGCGCAGCCGATCCGCGACCGCGCGGCGTCTCCTGCGTGCCGCCGAGATCGAGACCGGCGAGCGCCTGGAACGCCGAGCGCGCCTTGGCGCCCAGCTCGGCCTTCAGCGCGGCGAGGTTGCGGCCCATGCCGAGCTGGCGGCCGTGCTCGTCGACGACGCGAAAGTTCATGAACAGGTGCGGCGCGAGTTGCTCCTGCTTGAAGTCGTTGCGCGCAACGTCGATGCCGGTTCGCTCGCGCACTGCGCTTCGCAGCGCATCGATCAGGTCGCCATGCGCGAACGCCGTCTCGCGCACGAAGCCGGCAACGAACTCCGGCAGCGGCACGAGGCGCGATCGCGGGCGCTGGTGCAGCGTCTTCACGATCGCGAGGATCTTGTCCTTCAGCAGCCCGGGGACGAGCCAGGCGCAGCGCTCGTCGTCGATCTGGTTCAGCGCATAGATCGGCACCGTCACCGTGACGCCGTCCTTCGCGTCGCCCGGCTCGTGCAGGTAGGCGACGGCGCAGTCGATGCCGCCCAGGCGCAGCAGTTTCGGAAATGCGGCGGTCGTGATGCCGGCCGCTTCGTGGCGCATCAGCTCGTCGCGGGCGAGCATCAAGAGGCGCGGCTGGCGCTTCACCTCGGCCCGATACCAGCGCTCGAGGCCGGCGCCGCTGCAGACGTCGGCCGGGATATGCCGATCGTAGAAGGCATGGATCAGTTCGTCGTCGACGAGCACATCCTGGCGGCGTGATTTGTGTTCGAGCTCCTGCACCTCGCCGATCAGCCGGCGGTTGGCGGCGAAGAACGGCAGCTTCGTCTCCCAGTCGCCGGCGACGAGCGCCTCGCGGATGAAGATCTCGCGCGCCGCGGGCAGGTCGACGCGGCCGTAGTTCACGCGCCGGTTGGCGTAGACGACGATGCCATAGAGCGTTGCGCGCTCGAGCGCAATCACCTCGGCGGCCTTCTTCTCCCAGTGCGGTTCGAGCAACTGCGTCTTCAGCAGGTGGCCGGCGATGCCGGGCAGCCACTGCGGCTCGATCGCGGCGATGCCGCGCGCATAGAGCCTTGTCGTCTCGATGAGTTCGCCGGCGACGATCCACTTGCCCGGCTTCTTCGACAGATGCACGCCCGGGTGGCGCCAGAAGCGGATGCCGCGCGCGCCGAGGTAGCTTTCGTCGTCTTCGCTCTTGAAGCCGATATTGCCGAGCAGGCCGGCGAGCAGCGCAACGTGGACCTGCTCGTAGGTCGCGGGCGTCGCGTTCAGGCGCCAGCCGTGCTCGGCGACGACGGTATGCAGCTGCGAATGGATATCGCGCCATTCGCGCACCCGGCGCGGGTTGACGAAGTTGTCGCGCAGGCGCTGCTCCTGCTGGCGGTTCGACAGCTTGTGGACCGGCGCGCCAGCGCTGCCCGGCTTGCCCTGGTCGCGCGGGCCCGCCCTTCCCCGCTGAGCCGACGCGGGTGTCAGCGCTTCGCCGTGCCCGCGCCCCTCCTCGATCCACTTCCAGAGTTTCAACGTGCCGATGAACTCGGAGCGCTCGTCGTCGAACTTCCGGTGCTTCTCGTCAGCCGCCTGCTGGGCTTCGAGCGGGCGATCGCGCACGTCCTGCGCGCTCAGCGCGGCGGCGATGACGAGCACCTCGGCGAGCGACTCGCGGCTCCTCGCCTCGAGGATCATGCGGCCGATGCGCGGATCGAGCGGCAGGCGGGAAAGCGCCTTGCCGATCTCGGTCAGCTCGTTGCGATCGTCGACGGCGTTCAACTCGCCGAGCAGCGCATAGCCGTCGGCGATCGCACGCCTGGGCGGCGGCTCGAGGAACGGGAAACTCTCGACTTCGCCCAGCCCGAGCGCCTTCATGCGCAGGATCACGCCGGCGAGCGACGAGCGCAGGATCTCGGGGTCGGTGAAGCGCGGCCGGCCGGCGAAGTCCTGCTCGTCGTAGAGGCGGATGCAGATGCCGTTGGCGACGCGTCCGCAGCGGCCGGCGCGCTGGTTCGCGGCCGCCTGGCTGATCGGCTCGATCTGCAACTGCTCGACCTTGTTGCGATAGCTGTAGCGCTTGACGCGCGCTTCGCCGCTGTCGATCACGTAGCGGATGCCGGGGACGGTAAGCGAGGTCTCGGCGACGTTCGTCGCGAGCACGATGCGCCGCGCGTTGCCGGTCTCGAAGACCCGCTCCTGCTCGGCCTGCGACAGCCGCGCGAAGAGCGGCAGGATCTCGACCGGCCCGCCGCGCGTCTGGGCGCTCGCGAGGTGTTTGCGCAGATGGTCGGCGGCGTCGCGGATCTCGCGCTCGCCGGGCAGGAAGACGAGGATGTCGCCCGCGCCGGCCTGCAGCCAGAGTTCGTCGACGGCGCCGGCGATCGCGGCGTTCAGGTCGCGCTCGCTGCGCGCCGCGGATCGCGCCGAGCCCGCGGCGCTTCCCTTCGCATTCGGCGTCGATCCGCCCTTTTGAGCGCTCTCCGCACCGAACGGCCGCCAGCGCTGCTCGACCGGAAACATGCGGCCGGAGACCTGGATCACCGGCGCCGGTTTGGCGCCGGTCTCGAAGTGTTTCGCGAAGCGCTCGGCGTCGATCGTCGCCGAAGTGACGATCACCTTCAGGTCCGGCCGCCGCGGCAGCACCGCGCGCAGATAGCCGAGCAGGAAGTCGATATTCAGGCTGCGCTCGTGCGCCTCGTCGATGATCAGCGTGTCGTAGGCCGCAAGCTGCGGGTCGCCCTGCGTCTCGGCGAGCAGGATGCCGTCGGTCATCAGCTTGATGCTGGCAGCAGGCGAAAGCCGGTCCTGAAACCGCACCTTGTAGCCGACGACGTCGCCTGGCGGCGTGTTCAGTTCCTGCGCGATGCGCTTGGCGACGCTCGACGCCGCGATGCGCCGCGGCTGGGTGTGGCCGATGAGCTTGCCGCCGTTCGCCTTGCCGCGACCGAGCGCGAGCGCGAGCTTGGGCAGTTGCGTCGTCTTGCCCGACCCCGTCTCGCCGCAGACGATGACGACCTGATGCGCCGCGATCGCGGCGGCGATCTCGGCGCGCCGCGCCGAGACGGGCAGCGATTCGGGGAAGGTGATGCGCAGCGGCGCAAGTGCGGCAACGGCGGGCGCGACGGGTCGGGACATGCTGCGCGAATTATCCTTGGCGCACCGCAAGCGACCGCGCGTCGCCTGCGCTTCGAAGCATGTCGCTCTCGCCGCTGGAAACCCTCTGGCACGACGCTGCACTCGCGCCGCAGGCGCTCGCGCGCCTGACGCTGCGCGGCGGCGATCCGGTGCTGCCGTCGTCGTTCGCGGTGGGTCTCGCGGCGCAGACGTCGATCGCGCTTGCCGCGCTCGCCGCGGCCGAGATCGGGCTGCAGCGCTCCGGCGCAGCGCGGCGCGTCGAAGTCGCAATGCGCGACGCCGCGATCGAGTGCACCGCGCGCTATACGCTGGACGGCGTCGCGCCCGATCCGTGGGACAAGCTCGCCGGCCTGTACCGCGGCCGCTCGGGCTGGGTGCGCGTGCATACGAACTTCGCCCATCATCGCGATGCGCTGCTGCGCGTGCTCGGCCTGCCCGAGGGCGCGTCGACCGAGCGCGCCGCCGTTGCGCAGGCGCTTGCGCGCCACGATGCGGTCGAGTTCGAGGACTCGGCCAATGCCGCCGGCTGCGTCGTTGCCGCGCTGCGCAGCTTCGACGAGTGGGACGCGCATCCGCAGGCGGCGTGCATTGCGGCACAACCGCTGGTCGCGATCGAGCGCATCGGCGATGCACCGCCGCTGGCATGGCCCGCTTGCACACGCGGCGATGCCCCGCTCGCCGGCCTGCGCGTGCTGGACATGACGCGCATCCTCGCCGGGCCGTTCGGCACCCGGCTGCTTGCGGCCCATGGCGCCGACGTGCTGCTCGTCAACGCGCCGCATCTGCCCAATATCGACGCCATCGCCGACCTCAGCCGCGGCAAGCGCTCGGCGTTTGCCGACCTGCGCGCGCCCGCGGACCGCGATGCGCTGCGCGCCGTCCTGCGCCAGGCGCACGCATTCGTTCAAGGCTACCGTCCCGGTGCGATCGCCGCGCTCGGCCTGGATGCCGGGGCCGTCGCCGGCCTGCGGCCGGGCATCGTCGTCGCGTCCTTGTCGGCCTATGGCGAAACCGGGCCCTGGGGTAGCCGGCGCGGCTTCGATTCGCTCGTGCAGACTGCCACCGGCTTCAACCATGCCGAGGCACTCGCGGCCGAAAGCGACGCGCCGCGCGCGCTGCCGCTGCAGATCCTCGACATGGCGAGCGGCGCGCTGCTCACCTTCGGCGTCGAGGCGGCGCTGCTGCGCCAGCGCACGCAAGGCGGCAGCTGGCGGGTGGGCGTCTCGCTCGCGCGCACCGGACTTTGGCTGCGCGGTCTCGGGCGCATCGGCGACGGCTTTCGCGTCGCGCCCGACGACGGCGCGGACCTGCTGGAGACCGCAGCCTCCGGCTTTGGCACGCTCGGATCGGTGCGCCATGCGGCGCGCTTCGTCCCCGCGCTTGCGCACGCCCTGCTGCCCTCGATGCCGCCCGGCACGCATCCGCTCGCTTGGCCGATATCTGGTTGAAGACCGCAGGGCCGCGGCTGCGTGCAAGAATCACGGCCGCATTCAACGCCCGGGAAAGCCCAAAGTGAGCCTCGTCTTCCCGCACACCTTCGTCCCCTGGTTTCGCTCCGTCGCGCCGTATATCCACGCCTATCGCGGCAAGACCTTCGTCGTCGCGATCACCGGCGAACTGATCGCGGCGGGCAAGCTCAGCCCGTTCGTGCAGGACATGTCGATCCTGCACGCGATGGGCATCAAGCTCGTCCTCGTGCACGGCTTTCGGCCGCAGGTGAACGAGCAACTGCGCGCCAAGGGTCACGAGTCGAAATTCAGCCATGGCCGGCGTATCACCGATGCGGTGGCGCTCGACTGCGCGCAGGAGGCCGCCGGGCAACTGCGTTTCGAGATCGAGGCCGCCTTCTCGCAGGGCCTGCCGAATACGCCGATGGCGAATGCGACGGTGCGCGTCGTCTCCGGCAACTTCCTCACCGCGCGGCCGGTCGGCATCGTCGACGGCGTCGACTTCCAGCAAAGCGGACTCGTGCGCAAGGTGGACGCGACGGCGATCCGGCGCGCCATCGAGAGCGGCGCCGTCGTGATGCTCTCGCCGTTCGGCTTCTCGCCGACCGGCGAGGCGTTCAACTTGTCGATGGAAGACGTTGCGACCGGAACCGCGATCGCGCTGAAGGCCGACAAGCTGCTGTTCCTGACCGAAGTCGCCGGCATTCACGAGGATCGCGACGACCCCGAAAGCCCGATCGACACCGAACTCGCGCTCGCCGATGCCGAGCGCCTGCTTGCATCGCTGCCCGATCCGACCCAGCCGAGCGACGTCGCGTTCTACCTGCGGTGGTGCGTCAAGGCCTGCCGCAGCGGCGTCGAGCGCTCGCATATCCTGCCGTTCGCGGTCGATGGCGCGCTGCTGCAGGAGGTCTATACGCACGACGGCATCGGCACGATGGTCGTCGACGAGAAACTCGAGAGCCTGCGTGAGGCGACGGCCGACGATATCGGCGGCATATTGCAGTTGATCGAACCCTTCGAGCGCGATGGAACCCTCGTCAAACGCGACCGCACCGAGATCGAGCGCGATATCGACCACTACATCGTCATCGAGCACGACGGCGTGATATTTGGCTGCGCCGCGCTCTATCCCTACCCGGAGGAAAAGACGGCCGAAATGGCTGCGCTCACCGTCTCGCCCGGCGCCCAGGAACAGGGTGACGGCGAGCGGATGCTGAAACGGATCGAACATCGCGCCCGCGCGCTCGGGCTGGAAAGTATCTTCGTGCTGACGACGCGCACGATGCACTGGTTTCTGAAGCGCGGCTTCCACCAGGTCGAAGCCGACTGGCTGCCCGAAGCGCGCAAGCGCAAATACAACCACGATCGCCGCTCGCAGGTGCTGGTGAAGAAACTCTGAACCTGCAGCGGGCGGACCCGAAAACCATATCGAAGGAGTGATGCCATGCCGCGCACCGTCCAATGCGCCTACCTGAAGAGGGAAGCCGAGGGTCTCGAATTTCTGCCCTATCCGGGTGAACTCGGCAAGAAGATCTACGCCCAGATCAGCAAGGAGGCCTGGCAGTTGTGGTTGCGGCATCAGACCATGCTGGTGAATGAAAACCGCCTCAATCTCGCCGATCAGCGCGCGCGCCAGTATCTTGCGCGGCAGATGGAGTTGTTCCTCTTCGGCGAGGGCGGCGATCAGCCTGCCGGTTATGTGCCGCCGGACGCGTGAATTCGAAGTGTGATTTCTGATATTCTGCGGTCCTCTTCAATCCGATCCGAAGGACGAATATCGTGGCCACTTTGAAAGAGCTTCTGGCGCGCAAGGCTGAAATCGAGAAGCAGATCGACGATGCGGCGCGAAACGAGCGCGCCGAGGCGATCGCCAAAGTCAAGGCGCTGTTGGCCGAACATGGCTTGAGCGTCGCGGACCTCGGCGGCCGCGGGTCGGCCAAAGGCGCGCGCGGCATGGGCAGCAAGGTCGCCGCCAAATACCGCGACGGCGCCACCGGCCAGACCTGGAGCGGCCGCGGGCTGCGCCCGAACTGGCTCAAGGCGGCCCTCGCCAGCGGCAGGAAGCTCGAGGATTTCGCGGTCTGACCGACGCCTTGCGCGGCCGCAGCGGGTGGCTCCGGCACGCCGCATCGCGGCGGCGGCCGGCGCACCGAATGGTCTGCCGCCGAATCAGCCTGGCGGGCAGCCTGCACCGCCCATCAGCTCGCGTATCGCCTCGATGACCGGCGCCGGAGCCGCTTCCTGCATCCGGTGGTGCGCGCGCAGATGGCGGACGGTGGAGCGCGGATAGAGCTGATCGAGGCTGCCTTGCGCTGTGTCCGGGTCCACCGCCCAGACACCGAAGTCCGCTGCGTAGACCACGCCATCGAGCAGGTCCCGGACAAGACCTTTGGGTTTGCCCAGCGCGGCGTCGGGCGTTGCGATCAGCCGGATCACCGGTTTGTCGAACGAAACGCCCTCGCCGAGCAGGCTGTCGCCGATGGCCTGCGCGGCGGTGATCTCGCGTTGAACATATTCGGGCGCGAATATCCGCAATCCGAGTTGCGTATACCAGGGAAACTGCGCACTCGGCTTCAATGCCCCCGGCGGCAGTGCGTCCACCAGCAGCATCGCATCGACCTCCTGCGCGTACAGGCGCGCGAAAAGCTGGGCGTGGAGTCCGCCCATCGAGTGACCGACCACGATATACGGCGCAGGCAACTCCTGGACGCGCAGCAGTTCGCGCACGAGACGAGCCGCGTCCTTCGGATCCTGCGGCGCCTCGGGCAAGGTGCTGCGCCCGACGCCGGGCCGGTTGTAGAGCAGGATATCGGCCTCGTCGGCAAGCGCCTGGACGACCTTTTGCCACGTGGCCAGCGGCAACATCAGGCCGTTCTCGAAGACCAGCGTGGCGCGGGGCTGCCTGGCGCGATGGGCCCAGAACTCGACGCCCTGCGACCCGATCCAGGCGATCTCGCCGGTCAACGCGAGCGGCGCCGCCGCCTCCACCGCCTCCACCGCCTCCACAGCCGGCGACCGCAGCGCGCAGCCCGCGGGCTCGGCCGGCGGCGGCGCAGCCCCGGACACGCCGGCGGCGAGCAGCAGGGACGCGACGACGCAGGGTCGATTCATCAGGCGCAGGATTCTGCCCGAGCCCACCCCGCCCCTCGCGCCCGCTCGGTCTGCCGCGCGGCAAAGGCAAACCGCTCCCCGCGGCTAGACTGAACGGGTGATACCGCCCGCCTTCATCCACGACCTGCTTGCGCGCACCGACATCGTCGAGATCGTCGGCCGCGTCGTGACGCTCAAGAAGGCGGGCGCAACGCACAAGGGCCTGTGTCCGTTTCACGGCGAGAAGACGCCGAGCTTCACTGTCAGCGCATCCCGCCAGACCTATCACTGCTTCGGCTGCGGCGTCCATGGCAATGCGATCGGCTTCCTGATGGAGCACTCGGGCCTGAGCTTCATCGACGCGGTGAAGGATCTGGCCCAGCAAGTGGGCCTGCAGGTCCCGGCGGACGACGCCTCGCCGCAGGAGCGCGAGCGCGCCGCGCGCATGAAGGAAAAGCAGGCGACCCTTGTCGACGTGCTGGCGAAGGCGTGCGAGCACTACCGAGGCCAGCTCAAGGCGAGCCCGCGCGCGGTCGACTATCTGAAGCGCCGCGGCCTGAGCGGTGAGATCGCGGCCCGCTTCGCGCTCGGCTACGCGGCCGACGGCTGGCGCGGCCTCGCCGGCGTATTCGCGCGTTACGACGACCCGCTGCTCGAGGAGAGCGGCCTCGTGATCGACCGGCCGGCGGCCGATCCGGCGCGCGACAGTTCCGCCTCGGCAGGCGGTCAGGACGATCCGGCGGCAGTCTCCTCGAAGCGCTACGACCGCTTTCGCGACCGCATCATGTTTCCGATCCGCTCGGTGCAGGGCGAGGTGATCGGCTTCGGCGGGCGCGTTCTCGACCAGGGCGAGCCGAAATACCTCAACTCGCCCGAGACGCCGGTTTTCGTCAAGGGCCGCGAGCTCTACGGTCTGCACGAAGCGCGCGCGGCGCTGCGCAAGCACGGCTTCGCGCTCGTCGTCGAGGGCTACATGGATGTCGTCGCGCTTGCCCAGCTCGGATTTCCGAACGCTGTCGCGACGCTCGGCACCGCCTGCACCGCCGAGCATGTGCAAAAGCTGCTGCGCTTTACCGATTCGATCGTCTTCGCCTTCGACGGCGACGCCGCCGGGCGGCGC
>CALMIL010000171.1 GCA_937864005.1 uncultured Burkholderiales bacterium | reverse complement strand
TTGATCCACTGGCGCGGGCCGAAGACATGCAGGAACTGCGCGCCGGCGATCTGCGACAGACCGATCGTCGACACGTACGTCGTGTCGCGCGGGAAGTTGTTGTTCATGCACTGGTAGACGCGCTGCGGCTTCATCGGCACCGCCTCGTAGTTCGTCTTGCGCAAGAGCGTCGCCTTGCGCTGGCGGCACTCGGCGACCCAGGCCGCGCGGCTCTCGAGCTTGCCGGCCGCCTTCATCTCGCGCGCGACGGCGACGAACAGTTCGAGCGCGGCCTTTGCATCCGACACGATGCCGAGGTCGGGTCCGAACACGCGGCCGATCTGCGTCGGCTCGATGTCGACGTGGACGAAGGTGCGGCCCTTGGTGTAGACCTCGACCGAACCGGTATGGCGGTTCGCCCAGCGGTTGCCGATGCCGAGCACGAAGTCGGATGCGAGCAGCGTCGCGTTGCCGTAGCGGTGGCTCGTCTGCAGGCCGCACATGCCGGCCATCAGCGGGTGGTCGTCGGGGATAGCTCCCCAGCCCATCAGCGTCGGGATCACCGGCACGTCGACGAGCTCGGCGAACTCCTGCAGCAGGTGAGAAGCGTCGGCGTTGATGATGCCGCCGCCGGCGACGATCAGCGGACGCCTAGCCGCCTGCAGCATCGCGACGGCCTTCTCGATCTGGGCGCGCGTGGCCTGCGGCTTGTAGACGGGCAGCGGCTCGTAGGTCGCGATGTCGAACTCGATCTCGGCCATCTGCACGTCGAACGGCAGGTCGATCAGCACCGGCCCCGGCCGTCCCGAGCGCATCAGGTGGAACGCCTGCTGGAACGCGCGCGGCACCTGCGCCGGCTCGAGCACCGTCGTCGCCCACTTCGTCACCGGCTTGACGATGGCGGTGATGTCGACCGCCTGGAAGTCTTCCTTGTGCATGCGTGCACGCGGGGCCTGGCCGGTGATGGCGAGGATCGGAATCGAATCGGCGCTCGCCGAATACAGCCCGGTGACCATGTCGGTGCCGGCCGGGCCCGACGTGCCGATGCACACGCCGATGTTGCCGGCCACCGCCCGCGTGTAGCCTTCGGCCATGTGCGACGCGCCCTCGACGTGGCGCGCCAGCACGTGGGCGATCGAGTTGCGCTCGCGCAGCGCCGCGTACAGCGGATTGATCGCCGCCCCGGGAACGCCGAAGGCCTGGGCGACGCCTTCCTTCTCCAGCACCAGCACCGCGGCCATCGCGGCCTTCATCCTTGCCATGGGTTGCTCCTTTCCTGCGCTTTGCAGGCTTGGCGCAATCCTCGGTCAAATGCGGCGGCAGGGGAACCCCGCCGCGCGGATAAAACCTATTCCGCGGCGGAATGGCGGGGCGCGGCGCTCACCCCATCAGGTAAGTCGGCAGCCAGGTCGCGAGTCCGGGGAAGACGCACAGGATGACGATCACGAGCACCATGCACAGCATGAACGGGAACGCGCCCTTCAGGATCGTCCCCAGGCTCACGTCGGGCGTGATGCCGTTGATGACGAACAGATTCAGCCCGACCGGCGGCGTGATGAGGCCGAGCTCCATGTTGATCGTGAGGATCACGCCGAACCAGATCGGATCGAACCCGGCCGCGGTGATGACGGGCATCAGGATCGGCGTCGTCATCAGGATGATCGCCGCCGGCGGCAGGAAGCAGCCCGCGACGAGCAGCATCAGGTTGATCGCGCCGAAGATCAGCCAGCGGTTGACGTGCATCTCGGCGATCGACTGCGCCACCGATTGCGTCACCTGCAGCGACGACATCATGTAGCCGAACAGGATCGAGGTGCCGATGATGAGCATCAGCATGCCCGACTCGCGCAGGCCGTCGCGCAGGATCGTCCACAGCGCCATCGGCCGCCAGACACGATAGATCGCAACGACCATCAGCACGCACAGCGCTGCGCCGATGCCCGCGGCCTCGGACGGCGTCGCGATGCCGCCGTACAGCGCGTAGATCACGCCGACGATGACGGCGATGAAGGGCAACAGGCGCGGCAGCAGTTCGAGCTTTTCGGCAAGCGAATAGATGCGGTCCCGGTCGACGAGCACCGTGCCGCGCTTCCAGCTCAGGAACATCGCCCAGGCCATGAAGGTCGCGGTCAGCAGCAGGCCGGGAATGACGCCGGCGATGAAAAGGCGGCCGATCGAGGTTTCGGACGCGATGCCGTAGAGGATCATCGTGATGCTCGGCGGGATCAGGATGCCGAGCGTGCCGCCGGCGGCGATCGCGCCGGTCGCGAGGTCGGCCTCGTAGCCGCGCTTGCGCATCTCGGGGATGCCCATCTTGCCGATCGCCGCGCACGTCGCCGGCGACGACCCGGTGAGCGCGGCGAACAGCGCGCAGGCGCCGATATTGCTGATGACGAGCGACCCCGGGATGCGGTGCAGCCAGCGCGACAGCGCCTCGTACAGATCGCTGCCGGCGCGCGACGAGGCGACGGCCGCGCCCATGATGATGAACATCGGCAGCGAGACGAGCGTGAAATCGTTGAGCCCCGAGAAAATCGTCTCCGGCACGAAGTGCACGCTCGCCCAGCCGTCGAAGATGATCATGAAGAGCAGCGCGACGGCGCCCAGCCCGAAGGCGATCGGCAGGCCGGTCGCGAGCAGCGCCGTCGTGACGACGAAGACGAGCAGTCCGATGGCCAGTGGTGTCATGGTGGCTTGCTCAGGCGCGGCGCATCAGAGCTTGGCATCCGGCGCGATGCCGAACGGATCGGCGCGCCGCGTCGCGACGAGCCAGGCGTCGGCGATCAGTTCGAGGCACAGCAGCGCAAGGCCGACGGGCACCGACAGGTACGGAATCCAGACGCGCGCGCGCCAGATCGTCGAGGTCGTCTGGCCGGTCTGCCAGGCATCGAACCACCAGGGAATCGCTGCATAGAGGAAGAACAGGCAGAACACGAGCGTGACCGCATACCCGAACAGGCACAGCATGCGCCGCGCCGGCGCGCCCACCATCAGCGGCAGCACGTCGACTGCGACGTGGCCGCGCGTGAGCAGGATGTAGGGCGCGCCGAGAAAGGTCGCGGCGACGAGCGCGAAGGTCGTGAACTCGGTCTGCCAGATCGACGACTGCCCGAGCACCGCGCGCACGAAGACCATCTGGCAGATGACGCCGACCGACAGCAGGATCAGGCCCGCTGAGGCGACGCCGAGGACGCGTGATGCGGCATGCACCGCGGCCACCCAGGCCGGGACGGCAGGCGACCGCGGCGCCGCGGCGCTACTTGACACTCAGCGCCTTCTCGATCAGCTCCTTGCCGCCGGGCACCTTCTCGGCGAAGGTCTTGTACGACGTTTTCTGCGCGACGGCGCGCCAGGCGTCGAACTCGGCCTCGGTCATCGTCACGACCTCGACCTTGTTGGCCTTGAAGGTCTCGACGAACTTGTCGTCGAGCTTCTTCGACTCGCTCTCGAAGTAGTCTTCCGCCTTCTTCGATGCCGCGAGCAGCGCCTTCTGCTGCGCGTCGTTGAGCTTGTTCCAGCTCTTCAGGCTGATCAGCACCGGCTCGTACATGAACCACAGCGCATGATCGCCGGGCGCCGTTGCGCACTTCAACTGCTCGTAGAGGCGAAACGAGACGAAGCTGCCGGTCGAGGTATCGGTCGCCTGCACGACGCCCTGCTGCAGCGCGTTGTAGACCTCGTTGGAGGCGATCGAGATGACCGACGCGCCGGCGCCGGCCCACATCTGCGCGAAGGTCGCGCCGGCCGATCGCACCTTCAGCCCGGCGGCATCCTCGGGCTTTCGGATGCACTTGTCCTTGCCGGCGAATGCGCCGGCGAGCCAGGCGTCGGCAAGCACCTTGACGCCGGCCTGCTCGACGATCGCCTTGATCTCCTTCATGAACGCCGAATCGTTGATGCGGCGAGCGTGCTCGTGGCTCTTGACCAGACCGGGCATCAGCGTCGCGCCGAACTGCGGATGAAAGCCCGAGGCATAGTCGAGCGGGAACGCGCTCATGTCGATCTGCCCGGTCTGCATCGCCTTCCACTGCTCCTGCGCCTTGACGAGGCTGGAGCCGGGGAAGACCTTGATCTCGAGCCCGACATTCGCGGCGGCGACATCGCGCGCGATCATCTGCACCATCTCGTCGCGCACGTCGCCCTTGCCGCCGGGAAACTGGTGCGACGCCTTGAGCGTGATGTTCTCGGCCCATGCCGGCGCCGCGCCGAAGGCGGCGACGAGCAGCACCGCCGCGGTCTTGACGAATCGGCTTGTCTGCATCGGTTGTCTCCTGTGCGATTGGTGTTCGAAGGCGCGGCGCGCAAACCGGGTCCAAGCGCCGCGGCGGCCTGAGCGCCGACTTTAGTGAATCGTCGCCGGATGCCTGTCAGTAAATTCCATGAGGATCGCCGCCCAGGCCCGCACGCGCGGCGCGCCGCTACAGTTCGCGCATGGACACCGTGGCCGGCATGCAGCTCTTCGTGCGCGTCGTCGAGACGGGGAGCTTCTCGAAGGCATCGGCCGACCTCGGCGTGACGCAGCCGACGGCGACCCGGCACGTCGCTGCGCTCGAAGCCAAGCTCGGCGCGCGACTGCTGAATCGCAATACGCGCGGCGTGAGCGCAACCGAGATCGGCGCCCTCTACTACGAGAAGTGCAAGTCGATCCAGCGCGAGATCGAGGCCGCCGACAGCCTCGCGACGCTGCTGCAGAGCCAGGTCGCGGGCAGGCTGCGCATCAGCACCTCGGTCGCATTCGGCCGGCGCGTGCTGACGCCGCTCGTGCTGCAGTACATGCTCGAGCACCCCGAGGTCAGCATCGACCTGAGCTTCGACGACCGCTACGTCAACCTCGTCGAGCAGGGTGTGGACCTGGCGATTCGCATGGGTCGCCTCGCCGACTCGTCGCTCGGCGCGCGCTACCTTGGCCTGAACCCCTGGGTGCTGGTCGGCGCAAACTGCTATCTCGCGCGCCGCGGCGTGCCCACCACACCGGCCGATCTTGCGCGGCACGCCTGCCTCGTCTACAGCAGCGTGCAGGGCGACGACCGCTGGCACTTCGGCGCGGCGTCCGGCACCGGCGCTGCGGTCGCGGTATCGGGCCCGCTGCGATCGAACAACCTGACGACGCTGCTCGCCGGCGTGCAGGCCGGCATGGGCATCGCGATCCTGCCGCGCTACGTCGCGCAGGAGGCGATCGCGCGCGGCGAGGTGCGCGTGCTGCTCGACCGACATACGCTGCCGGCGCAGGAGATGCACGCCGTATTTCCGTCGCCCAAGCTCGTACCGGGAAAGGTCACGAGCTTCATCGCGCATCTGCAGCAGCGCTTCGACGGCGAGTGGTGGCTGCGCTGAAGCCGTCGCCACGAACGGCGTGGCTGGATCCGATCACGGGTTAGGGGCCTAGCCGCAGCGTGCTAAGGTATTCGCGAGCCGCGCGCGTCCCGCGGCAGATGGAGGCACGGGAAACTTGACGAAGAAGGCAGTCATCGGCGCCGGCGTCGCGATCGTCATTGCGATCGCCGCGGTGCTCTTGTGGCGGCAGCAGCGATCGGAGGCGCCGCAACCGGCGAGCGCCCAGGCGCCGTCGGCGGTGGTCGCCCTTCCCGCCGCGCCGCCGGCGTCCGCGCCGGCATCCGCGCCGGCCGGCCCGCTGCACCCGATCGAAGCGGCGTCGATCGCCGCCTCCGGCCCCGTGCTGGCGCCCGCGAGCGTCGAAGACGCATTGGTCGAACTCCTCGGCCGCAAGCAGGTGCTGTCGGCGCTGCAGATCGACGACTTCCCGCGCCGCTTCGCCGCGACCGTCGACAACCTGGGCCGGGCATCGGCATCGCCGCGTCTGTGGCCGGTCAACCCGACGCCGGGACGCTTCACGACCCGCACGCACGGCGACGTGACGACGATCAGCGCCGACAACGGCCAGCGCTACCTGCCCTTCGTGCTGCTCGTCGAGTCGGTCGACATGCGGCGCGCGGTGGCAACCTATGTGCGCCTGTATCCGCTGATCCAGAAAGCCTACGAGGAGCTCGGCTTTCCCGGCCGCCATTTCAACGACCGCCTCGTCGAGGTGATCGACCTGCTGCTCGCGACGCCCGAGATCGAGGCGCCTCTGAAGGTCGCGCTGCCGACGATCAGCGGCCCGGTGCTGCCCGACCGGCCCTGGGTGCTCTACGAATTCGACGCCCCCGAGCTGAAGGCGCTCGCCGCCGGGCAGAAGATCCTGCTGCGCATGGGGCCAGTCAACGAGCGGCGCCTGAAGGCGAAGCTGGCCGAGATCCGCGGCCTCGTCGCCAAGGCACAGCCGCCGCGCTGAGCACCCCTACTTCACCGTCACCCACTGCCACTCGAACCAGTTGTCGGCGCGGTGGACGGCGTTGACGTTGTTGCGTTCCGCCCAGGGGATGAACTGGCGGTGCAGCGGGATATGGCGGACGGCATCGTTGTGCAGCTTGAAGACGGTCTTGATCAGCGCCTTGCGCTTGTCGGGGTCGGCCTCGCTGCTCTGCGCCGCGGCCGCAGCGTCGAGCTTGTCGTCGGTGTAGTTGCCGTAGTTGTACGAGCCGACGCCCTTGTCGCCCCGATTGCGGTAGATCGGCGTGAAGGTCGTCTCGGCGTCGGTGATCGAGCCGCCCCAGCCGAGCATGTAGAGCGACGTATCGAGCTTGTCGAGCTTCGGAAAATAGTTCGAGCGCGGCATCGCGTTGACCCTGACCTTGAGCTTGAGCTGCGCCCACATGCCGGCCAGCGCGACGCAGATCTTCTCGTCGTTGATATAGCGGTTGTTCGGGCAGTCGAGCGTCACCTCGAAACCGTCCGCGTAGCCGGCGTCGGCCAGCAATTGCCGCGCCGCCGCCACGTCATAGGGCAGGCGCTTCTCGATCTCGGGATCGTTGAAGCTGCCCAGCGGCGACGGCACGACGGCGCCGGTCGGGATCGCCTGGCCGTTCATCAGCTTGGTCTTGATCGTCTCGATGTCGATCGCCTGGTAGAGCGCCTTCCTGACGCGCACGTCCTTGAACGGATTCTTGCCCTTCACGCTGCTGTAGAGCAGTTCGTCGCGGGCCTGGTCCATGCCGATGAAGATGATCCGGTTCTCGAGGCCGTCGAGCACCTTGACCTGGCCGCCGCCGCGCAGCCGCTCGAGGTCGCGTGGCGGCGGATCGAGCACGAAATCGATCTCGCCCGACATCAATGCCGCCATGCGCGTCGCGTCCTGCTTGATCGGCGTGAAGATCACGTCCTGCACGTTGCCGTCGATCTTGCCCCAGTAGTTCGGATTGCGCTTGTAGACGGTCTTCACGTCCGGCTCGCGCTTGACGAGCATGTAGGGTCCGGTGCCGTTCGCGTTGTACGAGGCGAAGCTTTCCTCCTTGTTCTTGAAGTCCAGCGGCTTCGTGACGTTGTGCTTCTCGCACCACGCCTTGCTCATGATGTTCAGGGTATTGATGTGCTGCAGGAAGATTGGATTGACCTGCGAGAGGTTGAACTCGACCGTCAGGTCGTCGATTCTCTTCACCTCGCCGACCGCGTTGGCGTAGACGGCGATCTGCGACGTCGGCAGCTTCGCGCGGTTGATCGAGAAGACGACATCGTCGGCCGTGAACGGCGTGCCGTCATGGAACTTGACGTTCGGGCGCAGCTTCATGCGCCACTGCAGCGGCGCGGTCTGCTTCCACTCGGTGGCAAGCTGCGGCACGAGATCGAGCTGGCGGTCGCGGGCGATCAGGAATTCATAGACCTGGCCGTTCATCGCATTCGTCAGCTGCTCGTTCTGCGAATGCGGGTCCATCGTCTGCGGGTCGCCCTGCGACGCCCAGCGCAAGGTCTGGGCCTGGGCAATGCCGCCCGCCAACGCCATCGCCGCGCCGAGCAGCGCCGAAATCCACCTTGCCATGAGCCTGCCTCCGGTTCGTTGCGAATCGGCCGAGTGTAGGCAAAGGCGGCGCCTGCGCGACCGAGGGCAAACCGCAGGCCGCGTCGGCGGCGGATGCGTCAGGCCGGCGCGTAGCCCTCTTCGGTGAGCGCCTTCGCGAAGACTTCGGCCGGCTGCGCCGATTCGATCCGCACGCGGTGCGTCGCGAGGTCGATCTGCGGCGTCGCCTGCGGATCGATGCGCTGCACCGTCGCGGTGACGGTCTTCACGCAATGGTTGCACGTCATGTCGGGCAGGGTCAGTTCGATCATGGTTCGGTTCTCCTTTCGGTCGGGGGCTTGCATTTTCAAGCTTGCCATCGTGGCAAGGTCAAGCGTCGCCACAAGGCGTCCGACTTTTCGAAACCGCTTGACCTTTACATGATGTCAAGGTTTATCGTTGCAACATGAATGCCACCACCGCCGCCGAATCCTCCCTCTCGCTGCCGATCGTCGGCATGACCTGCGCAAGCTGCGTCACCCGCGTCGAGAAGGCGCTGGCGCGCGTGCCCGGCGTCGACTCGGCGCAGGTCAATCTTGCGACCGAGCGCGCGAGCGTCCACGCTCGGGGCCGGCTCGAAACCGGCGCCCTCGTCCAGGCCGTCGAGCGCGCCGGGTACGGCATCGCGAGCGATTCGGTCACGCTCGATATCGAGGGCATGACGTGCGCGAGCTGCGTCGCCCGCGTCGAGAAGGCCTTGGCCAAGCTGCCCGGCGTGACGCAGGCGACGGTCAATCTTGCGACCGAGCAGGCGCAGGTGACGCGGCTCGGCGGCAGCGTGAGCACGGCCGAATTGCTCGCCGCAGTGGCGCGCGCCGGCTATGCCGCGCACCTCCACGATACCGCGGCGACACGCGGCGCGGCGCGCCAACCCTGGCTGAGCGAGGGCCGGCGCGTCGCGCTCGCCGCGCTGCTTTCGGCGCCGCTAGTGCTGCCGATGGCAGGCGACCTCTTCGGCCGGCACTGGATGCTCGCCGGCTGGCTGCAGCTGCTGCTCGCCACCCCGGTGCAGCTCTGGCTCGGTGCGCGCTTCTATCGCGCCGGATGGGCCGCGCTGCGCGCCGGCAGCGGCAACATGGACCTGCTCGTCGCGCTCGGCACGAGCGCGGCCTATGGCCTGAGCGTCGTCACGCTGCTCACGTCGGACAGCGCGATGCCGGCGCTGTACTTCGAGTCGGCCGCCGTCGTCGTCACGCTCGTGCTGCTCGGCAAGTGGCTCGAGTCGCGCGCCAAGCGGCAGACGACCGATGCGATCCGCGCGCTCCAGGCCTTGCGCCCCGCTGTCGCCCGCGTTCGCCGCGATGGCGTCGAGCGCGAGCTGCCGATCGCCGAGGTGCGCGTCGGCGACGAGGTCGTCGTGCGCCCCGGCGAACGCATCCCGGTCGACGGCGAACTGCTCGAAGGCCGCACCCACGTCGACGAATCGCTGCTCACCGGCGAGAGCCTGCCGATCGCGCGCGCGCCGGGCGACCGGCTGACGGGAGGCGCGGTGAACGGCGAAGGCGCGCTGCTCGTGCGCACGACGGCGATCGGCGCCGAAACGCAGCTCGCGCGCATCGTTCGGCTCGTCGAGTCGGCGCAGGCGAAGAAGGCGCCGATCCAGCGCCTCGTCGACCAGGTCAGCGCGGTCTTCGTTCCGGTCGTCATCGTCATCGCATTCGCGACCGGCATCGGCTGGTTGCTTTCCGGCGCGCCGGCCTCGACCGCCGTGCTCCACGCGGTCGCCGTGCTCGTCATTGCCTGCCCGTGCGCGCTCGGGCTTGCGACGCCGGCCGCGATCATGGTCGGCACCGGCGTCGCGGCGCGCCACGGCATCCTGATCCAGGATGTCGTCGCGCTCGAGACGATGCGCCACGTCGGCACCGTCGCGTTCGACAAGACCGGCACGCTGACCGAGGGCCGGCCGGTGCTCGCGAAGGCGATCCCGGTTGCGGGCGAGCGCGCCGCGCTGATCGCGCAGGCGGCGGCGCTGCAGCAGGGCAGCGAGCATCCGCTCGCGCGCGCCGTGCTGCAGGCGCTGCCCGAAGGGGCGATCGCCGCGGCGGCGAGCGACGTGCAGTCGGTCGCCGGGCGCGGCGTGCAGGGCGTCGTCGGCGGCCGCCGGCTGATGCTCGGCAGCACCGTCTGGATGGGCGAACTCGGCGTCGCGCTCGATGCGCTCGCCGCCGAAGCCGCGAGCCTGCAGTCGGCCGGCCACAGCGTCTCGTGGCTCGTCGAAGCGGCGCAGGACGGCGCTGCGCCGAAGCTGCTCGGCCTGCTCGCGTTCGGCGACACGATCAAGCCCGAAGCCGCCGCCGCCATCGCGAGCCTGCATGCGCAGGGCGTGCGCAGCGTGCTCGTCAGCGGCGACAACCGCGGCAGCGCGAACGCGGTCGCCGCGAAGGTCGGCATCGACGACGTGCGCGCCGAGGTGCTGCCGGGCGACAAGGCGGCTGTCATCGCCGAGTTGCGCGCCGCGCTCGCGCCGGGCGTGAAGGTCGCGATGGTCGGCGACGGCGTGAACGACGCACCGGCGCTCGCCGCCGCCGACGTCGGCATCGCGATGACCGACAGCGGCGGACGCGGCACCGATATCGCGATGCAGACCGCCGGCATCACGCTGATGCGCGGCGACGTCGGCCTCGTCGCGCAGGCGCTCGACATCTCGCGCGCGACGACGCGCAAGATCCGCCAGAACCTGTTCTGGGCCTTCGTCTACAACGCGATCGGCATCCCGCTCGCCGCGCTCGGCATGTTGAGCCCGGTCGTCGCCGGCGCGGCAATGGCGCTGTCGAGCGTGAGCGTCGTCACCAACGCGCTGCTGCTGCGGCGCTGGAGGCCGCGCACATGAATATCGGCGAAGCGTCGCGCGCGTCGGGCATCTCGGCAAAGATGATCCGCCACTACGAAAGCCTCGGCCTGCTGCCCGCCGTCGCGCGCAGCGCGGCCGGCTACCGGCAGTACGACGCCGCGACGGTGCATACGCTGCGCTTCGTGCGCCGCGCACGCGACCTCGGCTTCAGCCTGCCCGAGATCGAGACGTTGCTGCAGCTCTGGGCCGACGGCAGCCGCGCCAGCGGCGACGTGAAGCGCATCGCGCTCGCCCATGTTGCCGATCTCGGGCAGCGCATCGCGCAGATGCAGGCGATGCAGCGCACCCTCGAGCGCCTCGCCCACGCCTGCCACGGCGACACCCGGCCCGACTGCCCGATCCTCGACGACCTCGCCGGCGAGCACGACGCGGCGCCCGCCGCCACGCAGGGTACGGCCCGGCGCGGGGTGCACCCAGGCGGCTGAGCTTCGGCGCGCGTCCGGCGCCGCGTCGGCGCTCTTCTCTTGACGGGCCTCAGTTCGCGCCGCGGACTGCCGATATCGAGGCGACAGGGCGGCGATCCGCCGCTCGTCGAATCGGAACCCGTCACCCGCACGCCAGCCCTTCCGCGAGGCACCGAAGAATTTCCATGTCCGCCACCGTTGCCGAAGCAGCCGTGCCGCCCTCCGCGCCGCCCGAGATCGACGCGGTTCTGAGCGGCATCGCGATCCCTGCGCGCCCCGCCCTCCTCACCGAGTTGCAGATGGAGATGTCGGGCCCCGACCCGGACTTCGGCCTCATCGCACGCCTCGTCGCGAGCGACGTCGCGCTCAGCGCCGCGGTGCTGCGCACCGTGAACTCGCCGTTCTATGCGTTGTCGCGCAAGGCGGCCACGATGCCGGAGGCGATCTCGCTGATCGGGATGCGCCAGATCGGCGCCATCGTCACCGGCTTCGCGCTGCGCCGCTCGATCGGCGGCGAGGGCGCGAGCCTGACGCGGTTCTGGGACGTGACGGCCAAGCGATCGTTCGCGCTCGCCCGTCTGGCGCGCGGCCTGCGCGGCGTCGATGTCGACGCTGCGCAGATCTTCGGCCTGTTCTGCGACGCCGGCATCGCGCTCCTGATGCAGCGCTTTCCGGGCTACGCGACCACGCTGGCGACCGCCAATCACGACCGCGACCAGCCGTTCACGTGCGTCGAGCAGGCCGCGCACCAGACCGACCACGCGCTCGTCGGCGCGCTGATGGCGCGCGCCTGGGCACTGCCAAGGCCGGTGTGCGACGCGATCCGCGCGCACCACGACTACACCGTATTCCAGGATCCGCGGGTCGATGCCCCGGTGCAGCGCCTGATCGCGATGGGTCTCGTCGCCGAACTGGCGATCCAGCGCTTTGCCGGCCTCAACGAGAGCCGGGAGTGGGACAAGGGCGGCGATGCGGCCGCCGGCAGCCTGCTGCTGGCCGATGCCGATATCGAGGAGTGGGTCGATCAGTTGACCGAGGGTTTCGCCGCCGGCCTGGCCTGAAAGGCCGCGCGCGGCGGCGCTCGGCGCGAGTCGAAATCAGCGAAAGCGCGATTCGGCGACCGTCTTCACGTCGCCCGGCAGCGAGCTGATGTACCTGGCGAGCAGCTTCAGTTCGGCGTGACTGAACGGCGCGGCCATGCCGACCATGACCGCATTGTCGCGCCCGATGCGGGCGTTGTTCTTGGTCTGGTATTCCTTCAGCGCGGCGAACAGATAGTCGGCGTGCTGGCCGGCGAGCTTCGGGTAGCTGGGATCGATCGGCTTGTTGAAATTCTCGCCGTGGCAGGCGACGCAGCCGCCCTTCTCGAGCAGCGCGGCGACCTGCGGCGGCGGCGCCGGCGGCGCGTCGGGCACCGCCGCGCTGCCGGTCATGCCGAGCTGCGAGTAGTAGGCCGCGAGGTCGGCGATATTCTGCTCGGTCAGCGAAACCGCCACCGCGTGCATCGAGGGGTGCTTGCGCTCGCCCTTCTGATATTCGACGAGCGCCGCCTCGATGTACTTTGCCCCCTGGCCGGCGATCTTCGGCACCTGGTAGACCTCGGGGAAGCTCGCCTTGTAGCCCGGGATGCCGTGGCAGCCGATGCACATCGAGTTGATCTTCGCTCCGGCCTGCGCGTCTCCGGCCTTCGCATCCTGCGCCTGCGCGCCGGACAGCAAGCCGGTGAACAGGGCCGAGAGCGTCAGAATCGAAAGAATCTTCTTCATTTGTCGGCGTGCAATGGGTAAAGGGGCGCTGCGAGTAGCGGCGGATTATAGGGGTGCCCCCTGCGCGCGCCGGAGAGGGCGCAGGCGTCCCATCCCGACATGGGGACAATGCCTCCGGCGCCGCTTTGGCGCTGCATTTGGGCCCACTTATACTGGCCCGCTTCCGCACCCAGGCGCGCAACAGAGCGCTCGACCATGAAGTTCCAGGGCACCGAAAACTACGTCGCGACGCAAGACCTGATGCTCGCCGTCAACGCATCGATCACGCTCGCGCGCCCGCTGCTCGTCAAGGGCGAGCCCGGGACCGGCAAGACCATGCTCGCCGAGGAGGTGGCGCAGGCCCTGTCGATGCCGCTCTTGCAGTGGCACGTCAAGAGCACGACCAAGGCGCAGCAGGGCCTGTACGAATACGACGCCGTGAGCCGCCTGCGCGACAGCCAGCTCGGCGACGAACGCGTGAAGGACATCCACAACTACATCGTCAAGGGCGTGCTGTGGCAGGCCTTCACCGCCGAGCGCCCGGTGGTGCTGCTGATCGACGAGATCGACAAGGCCGATATCGAGTTTCCGAACGACCTGCTGCGCGAGATCGACCGCATGGAGTTCTACGTCTACGAGACGCGCGAGCTCGTCAAGGCGACGCACCGGCCGCTCGTCTTCATCACGTCGAACAACGAGAAGGAGCTGCCCGACGCCTTCCTGCGGCGCTGCTTCTTCCACTACATCAAGTTTCCCGACGCACAGACGATGCAGTCCATCGTCGACGTGCACTTCCCGCGCCTCAAGAAGGACCTGCTCGGCGCCGCGCTGAAGAGCTTCTACGACGTGCGCAACCTGCCCGGGCTGAAGAAGAAGCCGAGCACGTCCGAACTGCTCGACTGGTTGAAGCTCCTCGTCGCCGAGGACATCCCGCTCGAAGCGCTGCAGAGCAAGGACGAAAAGGTCAGCGTGCCGCCGCTCGTCGGCGCGCTGCTGAAGAACGAACAGGACGTCTCGCTGTTCGAGAAGCTCGTCTTCATGCAGAGGCACAACCGATGAACGACGCAGTCGTTCATCGGTTGCGGCGAAGGCTGACTTCGCAATGCGAAGTCAAGGGCCGAAGGCCCGGCCGCAGCCACAACGCGGGGTGACACACCGAATGACCTGGCCCGCACCGCTGACGCTGGGCGGAAAGCACGCAACGCTCGAGCCGCTGGCGCGCGAACACGCGGCGGGACTCGCCGATGCGGTGCGCGACGGCGAACTGTGGAAGATCTGGTACACGGCGATCCCGGCGCCCGAGGGCATCGCCGCCGAGATCGAACGCCGCCTCGCGCTGCAGGCCGCCGGCTCGATGCTGCCGTTCACGGTGCGCGATGCGCAGGGCGGCATCGCCGGCATGACGACCTATATGCACATCGATAGCGCGAACCGGCGCGTCGAGATCGGCTCGACGTGGTATGCACAGCGCGTGCAGCGCAGCGCGCTCAATACCGAGTGCAAGCTGATGCTGCTCGGCCATGCCTTCGACGCGCTCGATTGCATCGCGGTCGAATTCCGCACCCATTTCTTCAACCAGCGCAGCCGGCGCGGCATCGAGCGCCTGGGCGCGAAGCTCGACGGCATCCTGCGCAGCCATCAGCGCAGCGCCGACGGCAGCCTGCGCGACACCTGCGTCTACAGCATCACCGCGGCCGAATGGCCGGCGGTGAAGGCGCACCTCGCTTTCCAGCTCGACAGGCCGCGCTGACGCGGCTGCGGCAGTTCGCCGGCGAGCGCCTTGTCTCAACCACCACAGAGCGATCTCATGCCGGAATCGAAGAACAAGACCTTCAGCGTCGAACATCTGTGGCAGATCGAGCGCGTGAGCGGCGCCGCGCTCTCGCCCGACGGCGCGCAGGCCGTCTGCTCGGTCGCTAGCCATTCGATGGCCGACAACAAGGCCGAGGCGAGCCTGTGGCTGCTGTCGACCTTCGGCGGCGGCCCGCGCCGTCTCACGAGCTGCGGCGAGAAGGATGGCCAGGCCGCCTGGTCGCCGACCGGCGAGGCGATCGCCTTCGTCGCCAAGCGCGAGCAGCAGGGCAAGAAGGACGAAACGCCCCAGCTCTACCTGATCGCGCCCGACGGCGGCGAGGCGCGCCGGGCGAGCGACTTCGCGCCCGGCATCGATGCGTTCAAGTGGTTCCCCGACGGCCGGCGGGTCGCCTTCGTCGCCTGGGTCTGGCCCGACCTGAAGGGCGCGAAGGCGCAGGCAAAGCGGTGGCGCGAGTTCAAGGACCGCAAGGAGAGCGCCTACGCGACGAGCGAGACGCTCTATCGCTTCTGGGATCACAACCTGCCGATGGGGCGTGTCGCGCACCTGCACGTGCTCGACCTGAAGACCGGCCGCGTGCGCGATCTGTTCGAAGGCACCGGCTTCGAACTGCCGCGCGCCGAACCGGATGCGAACTGCTTCGATATCGCGCCCGACGGCCGCAGCATCGTCTTCATGTACGACCCGGCGCCGGTGAAGCAGCTCGACAACCGCCATGCGCTGGCCGAGATCGATCTGCGCAGCGGCGCGATCACGACCGTCGCGCTCGATGCCGGCTGGGATTTCGGCGCCCCGCGCTACAGCCCCGACGGGCGGCGTGTCGCGTTTCTCGCCAGCCATCAGGCCAGGCGCCACACCATGCCGACGCAGCTCGCGCTGCTCGAACGCGGCGGACGGCGCGCCCGGCCCGGCTGGCGGCTGATCGGTGCCGACTGGGATCGCGCGGTCGACGCGCCGCTGCGCTGGGCGGCGCAGGACGACACCGTGCTCTTCACCGCCGAGGATCGCGGCCGCCGCCATCTGTTCCAGATCGCCCTCGACGCGCACGCGCCGCGGCCGGTCGCGCGCGGCGGCTGGGTGCAGGGGTTCGATACCGCCGGCGACGTGATCGTGACGGTCGCCGATGCGATGCACCATCCGGCGCGCGTCCATGCGCAGCGCGCCGGCAGCGACGCGCCGCCGCTGCGGCTCGAGCGCTTCAACGACGACTTGCTCGCGCCGTTCAGGTTCAGCCCGGGCGAGGAGGTGGAGGTGCGCGGCGCGAACGGCGAGCCGGTGCAGATGTGGCTGACCTTCCCGCCCGGATTCGCGAAGAAGGCGAGCAGGAAATACCCGCTGCTGCATTCGATTCACGGCGGCCCGCACGCCTGCACCGGCGACACCTTTCACTACCGCTGGAATTCGCAGGTCTTCGCCGCGCGCGGCTATGTCGTCGCGGGGGTCAACTACCACGGCTCGAGCAGCTTCGGCTTCGACTTCCTCGACAGCATCACGCATCGCTGGGGCGAACTCGAATTGCAGGACGTCGAGGCCGGCACCGACTGGCTGCTCGCCCAGCCGTGGGCCGATGCGAAGCGCGTCTTCGCCACCGGCGGCAGCTACGGCGGCTACATGGTCGCGTGGATGAATGCACACGTCGCGCCCGGCCGCTACAACGCCTATGTCTGCCACGCCGGCTGCTTCAACTGGGTCTCGATGTTCGCCGGCGATGCCTATACCTGGTTCGCGAAGGAGATGGGCGCCGACTACTGGGCCGACATGGCGAAGGTGCATTCGCAAAGCCCGCACGCCTTCGCCGCGACGATGCGCACGCCGACGCTCGTCATCCACGGCGCGCTCGACTACCGCGTGCCCGATGCGCAGGGCCTGGCCTACTACAACACGCTCAAGGCGAAGGGCGTCGACGCGCGCCTCGTCTGGTTCCCGGACGAGAACCACTGGATATTGAAACCGCGCAACAGCAAGCTCTGGTACGCGGAGTATTTCGGCTGGCTCGAGCGGCACGCCAAGCGCCCCGGTTGAGGCCGCGCGGCCCTCGGTCTACAGCGGCACCTCGAAGCGCTGGCCGCGCAGCGAGAAGACGACCGACTTCGGATTGATGCGCTCGAGCGTCAGGCCCGGCGCGACGGTGCTGCCCTCGCGCTGCAGGTCGCCGTTGACGAGCACCATCCGGCTTGCCGGCGCGGCGGAATAGACGAGGCCGCCGAGTTGGAGCGCCGGCACCTGGCGCCGCACGTCGTCGGGCAGTTCGGCCAGCCGCGGCACCCGCCCGGTGTCGGTGTCGGTGGCGGGTGGCGGCGCCGGTGCCTTCGGCGCCGCATTCGGCGTCGTCCCCGCAGCGGCGCGTTCGGCGTCCCGGCGCGCCGGCGCGGCGGCCGGCTCGGGCGCGCGCCGTGCACGCTCGCTGCGCGGCGCGGCGGGCGCCTTGGCCACGGGCGGCGGCGCCGCCGGTTTGGACCTGTCGGGTTTCGCCGAGCGGCTCGCGTCGCCGGCCGCGGCCGGAACCGATGCCGGCGTTGCCGGCGCCGCCACGATCGGTGCCGTCTGCGCGGCCGCGGCGGGCGGCGCAGGCGTGGCGACGGGTTCGTCCGACGGCGCCTGCGGCATCAGCCATTGCCAGGCGAAAGCGGCAATCAGGGCCAGGCCGATACCCGCGACGAGCCACAGCCACGGCCGGCCGCGGCGGTCCGCATCGGCCTCGAATGCCGCTTCCGGCAGCATGCCTTGCGCGTACAGATCGGGGACCGCGCCGCGGTCGCGTTCGGCGTCGGCCTTCTTCAGCGCTTCGAGGATGAAGGACATGGTGGATTCACTTCTTCGCCGGCGAGGCGGCGGCCGCCGGCACCGAGGCCGCCGCCGGTGCCGAAGCCGCGGCCGGAACCGATGCGGCGGCCGACGCGGGCGGGGCGGCCGGGGCGGGCGCCGTCGCGCGGGCAGACGCATCGTAGGCCCAGTTCGCGACCGCGAAGAGCGCCGCACCGAGCACCGCACCGAGCGCGATCGCCGCCGGCAGCCGCCAGCGGTGCGACGACGCGCTTCGCCTTCGCACCTGCCGCGGGCCGCGCGGCTGCAGCACCTCGCGCGCCGCCGCGTCGACGATCGCCGCATCGACGATCGCGACGCCTTGCGCATACGCGCCGAGCAGTGCCCTGTCGCACAGCAGGTTGATGCGCCGCGGCACGCCACGCGAAAGCGCATGAATGCGCTGCACCGCGCTGCGGTCGAACGGCGCGGCGCGCGTCAGCCCGGCGACGATCAGCCGGTGGTGGATGTATTTCGCGGTCTCCTTCGCCGACAGCGCCGACAGGTGATAGCGCGCGATCACGCGCTGCGCGAGCTGCTCGAGCCCGGGGCGCCCGAGCATGTCGCGCAGCTCGGGCTGGCCGATCAGGATGATCTGCAGCAGCTTGCGCTCGGCGGTCTCGAGGTTCGTCAGCAGCCTCAGCTGCTCGAGGACGTCGGCGCTCAGGTTCTGTGCCTCGTCGATCACGAGCACGTTGTTCTGGCCGACGGCGTGCGTGCGCAGCAGGAAGTCGTTCAGCGCATCGACGTGCTGCTTCGCGCTCGGCGCCGCGCCTTCGGCTCGCTGAATGTGGAACTCGTCGCAGATCGAGCCGAGCAGCTCCTCGACCGTCTGCTTCGGGTTGAAGATATAGGCGACGTTGCAGCGGCGCGGCACGCGCTCGAGGAAGCAGCGGCACACCGTCGTCTTGCCGGCGCCGATCTCGCCCGTCAAGAGCACGAAGCCGCCGCCGCCGCGCAGCCCGTAGAGCAGGTGGGCGAGCGCCTCGCGGTGCTGCGCGCTCATGAACAGGTAGCGCGGGTCGGGCGCGATCGAGAACGGCTCGTGGCGCAGGCCGAAGAACTTGGCGTACATCGTGGCCCGGATGGTAGCGGCCCCAGGCGGGCCGCCCGGCCACGCCAGCCACAACGGTGGCCGCACAGGGGTGCGCGCGCCCGGCTATCCTTGGCGCATGCGCGCCGTCCGGTTGCGGCGCCGCGACCCCGGCCCGCCGCGCCGGGCGAAGCGCATTCGCGCGAAGGCCGCCACCATGCTGATCAACTTCTTCTTCACCCTGCGCGCCGCCAAGCTGCCCGTCTCCGTCAAGGAGTACCTCGTGCTGCTCGAGGCGATCAAGGCCGGCGTCATCGACGGCGATAGCGAAGACGGCCGCCCCGGCGTGCCGACCGTCGACAGCTTCTACTACCTGTCGCGCGCGGCGCTCGTCAAGGACGAGGCAAACTACGACAAGTTCGACCGCGCCTTCGCCGCCTACTTCAAGGGCGTCGAGCTGCTGACCGACTTCACGCAGGACATTCCGCTCGAATGGCTGCAGAAGAAGCTCGAGCTCGAGCTTTCGCCCGAGGAGAAGGCGGCGATCGAGAAGATGGGCTGGGACGAGCTGATGGAGACGCTGAAGAAGCGCTTCGAGGAGCAGAAGGAGCGACACGAGGGCGGCAGCAGGATGATCGGCACCGGCGGCACGTCGCCGTTCGGCGCCTACGGCTACAACCCGCAGGGCATCCGCATCGGCCAGGACCGCGGCCGCAACAAGAGCGCCGTCAAGGTCTGGGACCAGCGCCAGTTCAAGGACTACGACGACAGCCTCGAGCTCGGCACGCGCAATATCAAGGTCGCGCTGCGCCGGCTGCGCCGCTTCGCGCGCGAGGGCTCGGACGAGGAACTCGACCTCGACGATACGATCAGGAGCACCGCCGCCAACGCCGGCTGGCTCGACATCCGCATGGTGCCCGAGCGCCACAACAAGGTGAAGGTGCTGCTGCTGATGGACGTCGGCGGCACGATGGACGAGCATATCCACCGCGTCGAGGAACTGTTCTCGGCGGCGAAGAACGAGTTCAAGCACCTCGAATTCTTCTACTTCCACAACTGCGTCTACGACTTCCTGTGGAAGAACAACCGCCGCCGCTACAGCGAGAAGTTCCCGACCTGGGACGTGCTGCGCAAGTACAACAAGGACTACAAGCTGATCTTCGTCGGCGACGCGACGATGAGCCCGTACGAGATCCTGCAGCCCGGCGGCAGCGTGGAATACAACAACGAGGAGGCTGGCGCCGAATGGCTGCAGCGGCTGACGAGCACATTCCCGAAGTTCGCCTGGATCAACCCCGAGCCGCAGGGCGTATGGGGATACCGGCAGAGCATCGCGATCGTGCAGCAGCTGATGAACCATCGCATGTTCCCGCTCACGCTGCCCGGGCTCGAAGGAGCGATGCGCCTGCTCTCGAAATGACGGCGGCGCTTCGCCCGCCGCGCGCCCGGTGCGCAAGCGCGGTTTCCGACGTGCCGGGGCGGGCGCCGCGGGCGGCGGCGCGCGGCGTGCGGCGATGAGGTTCGCGCTGCGCGCAGCGCTGGTCTGGATTGTCGCGTCGCTGCTTGCCGGCTGCGCGAGCCTGACGACGCTGTTCGAGCCGATCCGCGATGAACCGGCGGCCGAGGCGGTGGACGAGACCGCCCCGCAGGGGCCGCCCGAGGCCGACGTCTATCGCCTCGAGATCGTCGCCCCCGAGCCGCTGCTCTCGCTGTTCGAGCGGCATCTCGACCTGGCACGCTTTCGCGACGCGCGCGTCGCCGGCGCCGTGACCCCGCTCGAGCTCGACCGCCTGATCGCCGGTGCGCCGGCCCAGGCGCGCGCGCTCGCCGAGACCGAGGGCTATTTCGACGCCCAGGTGAGCGCCTCGCGCGACCGCGAGGAGGTGCCGCTGGTGCGCGTCGTCGTCGACCCCGGCGAGCGCGCACTCGTCTCTTCGGTCGCCTTCTCGTTCGAGGGGCCGCTGCAGGAGGCGGCTGCGGCGGGCGACGACTTCGCGCGCCGCACGATGGCGATGGTCGAGGGCCGCTGGCCGCTCGCCGAAGGCGCGGGCTTCTCGCAGTCGGCGTGGTCCGGCGCGAAGAACGGCACCCTCGCGCGTCTGCAGGGCGCCGGCTATGCGCTCGCGCGCTGGCGCGACACGGCGGCGACGGTCGACGTCGCGCGCCACAGCGTGGCGCTCACGCTCGTCGCCGAAAGCGGCCCGCTGTTTCGCATCGGCCACGTGAGCATCGAGGGCCTGACGCGCTATGCAGAGTCCGCCATCCTCAATCTGCTCGACTTCAAGCCCGGCCAGGCGTATTCGGAAGATCTGCTCGCTTCGTGGCAGCGCCATCTGCAGCGCTCGGAACTGTTCGAGGCGGCATCGGTCACCTTGCTCGTCGAGGCCGACCATGCCGACGACGCGACGGTGCTCGTCAAGGTGAAGGAGCATCAACTGCAGCAGGCGACGCTCGGCCTCGGCTACAGCACCGACACCGGGTCGCGCATGACGCTCGACCACGTTCATCGCCGGCCGTTCGACTGGGATGTGACGGTGACGAACAAGCTGGAGATCGGCAGCGCGAAGAATGCATGGACCGGCCAGGTGATCTCGCATCCGTTGCCGAATCACTACCGCGATCTGGTTTCCGCCGGCTACGAGCGGCTGGACCTGAACGACGAAGTGCGCACCTCGGGCAGCGTGCGCCTGGGACGCACGCAGGATACGGATGATTTCGCGCGCCAGTATTTCATCGCCGTCCAGGGCGCAAAGGTGGAGAGCGCGGCGCCGACCACCTCGGCGTGGGCAGCGACGCTCAACTACAACGCCGTGCTGCGCCGCATCGACAGCATTGCACTGCCGACGCGCGGCTGGGTGCTCTCGGCCGAGACCGCGGCCGGCTATTCGTTTCACACCACCGAAAGCAACGGCACGCTGGCGCGCCTGCTCGGGCGCGTGACGGCCTATCGCCCGCTTTCCGAACGGCTCTTCATGCAGGGCTACGTGGAACTCGGCCAGGTCTTCGCCCGATCCGATACCGGCATCCCGGATACGCTGCTCTTTCGCGCCGGCGGGCAGGATTCGGTGCGCGGCTACGACTACCGCTCGCTCGGCCCGGTCGTGAACGGCGTCGTCACCAGCGGACGCATGCTCTTCACGTCCAGCATCGAGCTTGCGGGGCCGATCTCGGACCGCTTTCCGACCCTCTGGGGCGCCGTCTTCGTCGATGCCGGCAATGCGGCCAACCAATGGTCGGACCTGAAGCCGGTCTTCGGCGTCGGCCCCGGCATCCGCTGGCGCAGCCCGGTCGGTGCGCTGCGCGTCGACCTTGCCTACGCCATCGACGACCGCCGCTGGCGGCTCGAGGTCAGCCTGGGCATCGCGCCCTGATCGCGCCATGAGCGAAGCCGAATCCCCCGCCGCACCGGCCGCGCCGGCGCCGCCGCCGGCTCCCAAGCCGCGCATCGCGCGGCGCTGGGCGAGTGCGCTCGGCTGGACGCTGGTGCCGATCGTGCTCGCGCTCGGCCTGCTCTGGGCGGCGCTGTGGTGGATGCTCCACGACGAACGCGGCACGCGCTGGCTGCTGTACGCGCTGCCCGGCGTTGCCGTCACCGCGCCGAGCGGCAGCCTGATCGGCGACTTCGCCGCCGAGCGCGTCGAGATCGCGCTGCCGGGCGGTGCAAAGGACCGCATCGTCCTCGGCGGGCTGCGCTGGAACGGCCTGACCCTCGCCTGGCCGCAGGCCGCTACGAGCTGGCTGCGCATCGAGGTCGAACGCCTGCAGGCCGAGCGCGTCAATGTGCAGATCGAGAGCGACCCGGACGCACCGCCTCTGGCGCCGCCGCTGGACCTGACGCTGCCGGTCGAGCTCGAGGTGCGCGCGCTGCATATCGGCGCGCTGCATGCGACGCCGCTGGGCGATGCGCCGCTGCGCGCGCTGGACGCAAGCCTCGCCCTCGGCGCCGAACGCGGCACCGCGCATCGCCTGGGCGGCATCGGCTTCGCCTGGGACCGCATCGTCGTGCACGGCGATGCGCGCATCGGAACGACGCAGCCGTTTGCCGTCGAAGCCGCGCTTTCGATCAAGCCGGATGCAGCAGGCGGCAACGACGCGCTCACGCCGTTCGACGCGTCGGTGACGCTGCAGGGACCGCTCGAGCGCGTCGCGCTGCAGGCGACGCTGCGCGGCGCATCGAAGCGCCCCGGCGAAGCGCCGCAGACGCTCGATCTCGACGCCACGCTGCTGCCCTTCGCGCCCTGGCCGATCGCGTCGCTGCAGGCTCAGACGCAGGCGCTCGACCTCGGCGCGCTGGCAAGCGGTGCGCCCAGCACCGCGCTCGGCGGCACGGTCGAGGTGCACAGCGTCGCGCTCGACCGGCCGGCAAATATCGATATCCGGCTCGACAATGCGCAGGCCGGACGCGCCGACGAGGGCCGGCTTCCGATCCGCTCGCTGCACGCCGAACTGCGCGCCCGCCCGGACGATATCCAGAGCATCGAAATCCAAAGGCTCGCGCTCGAGCTCGGCACGCTGCGCGAGCGCGGTGGCAGCATCACCGCAAGCGGCCACTGGGCGCCGGCGCGCGCGCAGCTCGACGTCAAATTCACCGGCATCGCGCCGCGCGCGCTCGATGCGCGCGCGCCGCCAATGCAGCTTGCGGGGGATCTGCACCTGCAGGCCGACGACTGGCCCGCCACCGGCGGCGCGCCCGCATCCGGCGCGCCGCGCGAGCCGAGCTTCGCGCTGCGCGGCCGGGTCGACGGCAGGCTGCCGCACGCCGGCCGGATCGAAGCGGTGCAGCTCGATATCGACGCCACGGCGACGCCGCAGCGCGTCGAGCTGCGCCAGGCGAGCGTGCGCTCGGGTACGGCGCGCGCCGAGCTCGGCGGGCAGGCGCTGCGCCAGCCGAACGGTGCGTGGCAGGTGACGGGCCAGGGCCGCCTCGCCGACTTCGATCCTGCCCTGTGGTGGCCGGGTACGCCGGGCTCGGCATGGCAGACCGCGACCCACAACCTGAACGGCACGTTCGACGCCTCGCTGCTCGTGGCCCCCGGCGCGAACGCGCCGCTCGCGACGCTTCTCGCGCAAGCGCAGGGCCGGGCGACGCTGCGCATCGCGGACAGCACGCTCGCAGGCGCGGCGCTGGCCGGCGATCTGGCGCTCGAAGCCGATCGCGGGACCGGCCTGGCGCTGCAAGGAAAGCTCGCGCTGGCGAGCGCCGAGATCGGCGTCCAGGGCCGGCTCGCGCCGAGCGGCGCGAACGATCACTGGGAGATCAGCGCGCACGCCGCCGACCTCGCGCCGCTTGCGCCGCTCGTGCAACTGGTGCGCGAGCCCGGCAGCGCAGGTCTTGCGCTGGCCGGCGCGGCCGACGCGAGCGCGACGATCGACGGCCGCTGGCCGCAGCTTGTGAGCCGCGGCAGCCTGAAGCTGACGGGCGCCAAGGCGGACGACTGGCGCGCCGAAAGCGCAAGGCTCGATTGGACGCTCGGCAGCACGCCGCAGGCGCCGCTCGACGTGAAGCTCGAGGTCGCGCAAGCGGGCGCCGGCGTTCGCAAGCTCGACAAGCTCGGCGCCCAGCTGCAGGGCACATGGGCCAGGCACCGCATCGCGATCGACGCCGAAAGCCCGGTGCGCCCGCCGCTGTGGCTGGACCAGCTGCACGGCGCCGGCACGACGCCGTCCAACGGCACGCTCGCCGAGCTGCGGGCCTCCGGCGGGCTGAGCTTCGATCCGGCGTGGCAGCAGCCGCTGCAATGGAGCGGCCGGCTCGAAGAGCTGCAGGCGCGCCGGCGCGGCGCCGATTTTCGGACGCCCTGGTTTCACACCAAGGATTTCGATATCACGGCCGAGTACGACCCGCTGACCGGCACGCCGCAGTTGACGCTCGGCCCGGGCCGCGCGCAGCTGACGAACCTTGCGGCCCACTGGAGCACGCTGCGCCTGCGCGGCGGCGAGGCGCCGGCGGCCGAGATCGAGGCCGAGATCGAACCCTTCACCGTCGCGCCGCTCATGGCGCGCCTGCAGCCCGATTTCGGCTGGCGCGGCGATCTCGTCGTCGGCGGCAGGATCGACGTGCGCAGCGCGCCGGCCTTTGCCGCCGAGATCGAGTTCGGCCGCATCAGCGGCGACCTGAGCGTGGCCGAAGAGGTCGAGACGCACAAGCTCGAATTGACCGACCTGCGCATCGCGCTCGACGCCCGCGACGGCGTCTGGCACTTCACGCATGCGATGGCCGGCCGCAGGCTCGGCGCGATGGCGAGCGCGGCGACGGTGCGCACCGACCCGAAGGCGATCTGGCCGCCGGCGGACGCGCCGCTGCAAGGCGTGATGGAGCTGCGCATCGCCGACCTCGCGGCGTGGGGCGCCTGGGTGCCGGCCGGCTGGCGGCTGCGCGGCGCGCTGCACGCGAGCGCTGCGTTCGGCGGGCAGTTCGGTGCGCCCGAGTTCACCGGCAGCATCGAAGGCAGCGGGCTGGGCGCGCGCAACCTGCTCGAAGGCATCGAACTGAAGGACGGCGAGCTGCAGATCGCGCTGAAGGGCGAAACGGCGGAGATCGTCAAGCTGCGCGCGCGCGGCGGCGAAGGCAGCGTCGACGTGACGGGCGGGGCGAAATTCGGCGCCGCGCCGCAAGCCGATCTGCGCGTCGTCGCCGACAAGCTGCTGCTGCTCGGGCGCGTCGACCGCCAGCTCGTCATGAGCGGCGACGCAACGCTGCGCATCGATCCCGAGCGGCTCGTCGTCAACGGCCGCTTCGACGCCGACCGCGGCCTGTTCGACGTGAGCCGCGGCACCGCGCCGAGCCTCGGCAACGACGTGATCGTGCTGCGCGAGCCGGAACCCGGCGAGACCGGTGTCGATGCGCGGGCGGCGGCCGGCGGGCGCGAGGTCGACGTGACGCTCGCGCTCGGCCTCGGCCAGGCGCTGCGCGTGCGCGGCTACGGCCTCGATACGCTGCTGCGCGGCGAACTCAGGCTGACGACGCCCGGCGGGCGGCCGGCGATCAACGGTACGATCAATACCTATCGCGGCACCTACCGGGCCTACAACCAGAATCTGCGCATCGCGCGCGGCGCGATCGTCTTCACCGGCGCGCCCGAGAATCCGCGCCTGGATATCCTCGCGCTGCGGCCGAATCTGGACATCAACGTCGGCGTCGCGATCACCGGTACGGCGGCGATACCGCGCATAACGCTGTACTCCGAACCCGACATGCCCGACACCGACAAGCTGTCCTGGCTCGTGCTCGGGCGCGCGCCCGACAACCTCGGCGGCTCGGACATCGCGCTGCTGCAGGCGGCGGCGGCCGCGCTGCTGGCCGGCGAAGGCGAGTCGCCGACGACGCAACTGACGCAGCTCATCGGTCTCGACTCGGTATCGGTGCGTCAGAGCGAAGGCGAAGTGCGCGACACCGTGGTGAGCGTCGGCAAGCAGCTCAGCCGGCGCTGGTATATCGGCTACGAACGCAGCCTGAACTCGGCCGCCGGCAACTGGCAGCTGATCTACCGGCTCGCCCAGCGCTTCACGCTGCGGCTGCAGACGGGAATCGACAACTCGGTCGACCTGATCTGGACCTGGCGCTGGGATTGAGCGGCGCCGCGCCGCACGGCAGGCACGATCGTTCGCGCACACCGGCGCGGCCGCCTCCCGATCCGGTGCTCAGCCTGTGCAGGATGCACGCCGAAACTCGGTCGGGCCGAGTCCGGTCGCGCGTCTGAATGCGCGCGCAAAGTGGGCCGGCGCCGAATAGCCCAGCAGCATCGAGATCTGCGTCACCGAAGCGTCGGTCTCGCGAAGCAACTCGAGTGCCCGCCTGGCGCGCAGGGTGTTGACCATCGCGCGAAAGTCGATCCCCTCGCGGTTCAGATCGCGCTGCAGGCTTCGCACGCTGGTGCCGAGCGCGCGCGCGGTACTCTCGATCGAGACCCTGCCGGCAACGACCTGGGCCCAGACCTGGTTGGCGACGACGCCCTCCAGCCCCTGCAGGCGATGCAGCGCGCTGCACGCGCACGCCAGGTCGCCCAAGGTCGGCAAGGCACGCGCCGCGTCGCGAGCCGGCGCCGACAGATCGGCGCTGCGCAGCCATACCGCAAGCCCGGGTGCGCCGAAGACGACCGGGCACTCGAACGAGTCTTCGGCCATCGCGAGCGGGCCTGGCAGCGCAAGATCGACCTCGATGCATTGCGGCCGCCACGTCGCCGGCAGGTACGCCCTGCACAGGTCGAGCATGACGCCGATCGTGCCCCATGCCACATGCGCATAGCCGTCGAGCCCCCGCGCGGCGCTGACATAGCCGATCCGCGCGCGGCCGGCGATCACATCGAGCGACATCGCATCGCCGCGGGCATGAACCTCCATCGTCGCCACCGCGCGCCTGACGGCCGCGCCGAGGGTGGCCGCACCGAGCAGATATTTGCCCCAGACGCCGTAGCGCGACAGCGAGAGATGGGGCGCGAGCTTCAGGCCGAAGTGCTCTTCGCCGCTGGCTCGGGCCACCGCCTCGGTAAAGGCGGCAATCGTTCGCTGCGGAACGAAACAGTCGCTGCTCGCGACGACCTCGATGTCGAGCCGCGCCGCCCGATTCGCCTCCCTCAGGACGCGTTCGCCGAACGCGCCGCGCACGAACTCGGGTACGCCGGCCAGCGCCGCAGTCGAGATCAGCGCGGTGTCCGCCCGTTGCAACGACGCCGCGCGTGGCGCAATATGGTTTGTCGGCATGGCGGCGCGAGCATAGCCTAGTGATCTCGCGCTTGGCGGCGCGACGTCCGGTGCTTGACGGACAAGGCGACCGCCGATCGACACCAAGCTCCAAAGGAACATCGCATGAAGCGAACGAGTGCAAGGCCGCTGGTGCTCGCCGCAGGGCTGCCGATCGGCGCTGCCGCGGCAGCGCAACCGGTGCCGCCGTCGATCTCGACGCCCGACAGCGCATGGTGGCACTGGATCATCGATGGCAGCCGCGGGGCGCGGTCCGCTTGCGACGTCGCGCGATAGTGGTAGAACTTCAGTCGGCAAGAAGGAGACCTCGATGAATCAAACTGTATCGGGCATGAAACCCGTCTCCGGCAAACCCGGCCGCGCGAAGGAGCGCACCATGAGCAGAAGCTTTCGCCACCACCGTCCGGCCGCATGCGCCGCCGCCCTCGCCTTCGTCGCTGCGCCGTGCGCATTCGCGCAGCAGCCGAACCCGTTGCGCAACGCCTACTTCGGCGAGACGCACCAGCACACCAGCTGGTCGTTCGACGCCTTCATCTTCGGCAACACGAAGACCACGCCCGCGGACTCGTACAAGTACGCCAAGGGCGAGACGATCATGCACCCGATGGGCTACCCGATAGAGATCGTGACGCCGCTCGACTGGATGGGCGTGACCGACCATGCCGAGTATGTCGGCGTGGTGCAGATGGCGAACGATCCGAAGTCGGAACTGCACAACACGCCGCTGGGCCAGAAGCTGATCGTCCACGGCCCCGAGGACATCCAGCGC
>CALMIL010000170.1 GCA_937864005.1 uncultured Burkholderiales bacterium | reverse complement strand
TCGGGCCAGCGCTGCATGACCGACTTCTGCTTGGTGTAGAAGCGCACGCCCTCCTCGCCGTAGGCGTGCATGTCGCCGAACAGCGAGCGCTTCCAGCCGCCGAAGCCGTGCCACGCCATCGGCACCGGGATCGGCACGTTGATGCCGACCATGCCGACCTGGATGCGCCGCGCGAACTCGCGCGCGACGTGGCCGTCGCGCGTGTAGCAGGCGACACCGTTGCCGTACTCGTGGTCGTTGACGAGCTGCACCGCGCTCGCGAAGTCGGGCACGCGCACGCACGAGAGCACCGGGCCGAAGATCTCTTCCTTGTAGACGCGCATCGAAGGCGTCACATGGTCGAGCAGCGTGCCGCCGGTGAAGAAGCCCTGCTCGTGGCCCGCGACCTTGTGGCCGCGGCCGTCGACGACGAGCTTCGCGCCCTCCTCGACGCCGAGCGCGATGTAACCCTCGATGCGCTGCAGCGCCTCGCGCGTCACGACCGGCCCCATCTCGGCGTCGAGCGCCATGCCGTTCTTGATCTTGAGCGCCTTCGCGCGCTCGGCGACGAGCGGGATCACCTTGTCGGCGACGTCGCCCACGAATACAGCGACGCTGATCGCCATGCAGCGTTCACCCGCCGAGCCGTAGGCGGCGCCGATGAGCGCGTCGACCGTCTGCTCGATGTCGGCGTCGGGCATCACGACCATGTGGTTCTTCGCCCCGCCGAGCGCCTGCACGCGCTTGCCGTGGCGCGCGCCGGTCTCGTAGATGTAGTTGGCGATCGGCGTCGAGCCGACGAAAGAGACCGCCTTCACGTCGGCATGCGCGAGCAGCGCGTCGACGACCGCCTTGTCGCCCTGCACGACGTTGAAGACGCCATCGGGCAGACCGGCCTGCTTCAAGAGATCGGCCATGAAGAGCGACGGCGACGGATCGCGCTCGCTAGGCTTGAGGATGAAGGCGTTGCCGCAGGCGAGCGCGACCGGGAACATCCACATCGGCACCATGCACGGGAAGTTGAACGGCGTGATGCCGGCGACGACTCCGAGCGGCTGGCGCAGCGTCCAGTTGTCGATGCCGGTCGAGACCTGGTCGGTGAAATCGCCCTTCAGAAGCTGCGGAATGCCGCAGGCGAACTCGACGATGTCGATGCCGCGCGTGACCTCGCCTTGCGCGTCGGTGAACACCTTGCCGTGCTCGGCGGTGATCATCGCCGCGAGCAGGTCGCGGTGCTCGTTCAGCAGCGCGAGAAAGGCGTTCAGGATGCGCGCGCGGCGGATCGGCGGCGTATCGGCCCAGGCCGGGTGTGCCGCCTTCGCGGCGGCGACGGCGGCATCGACATCGGCCGCGCTGCCGAGCACCAGCTCGCGCGCGACGGCGCCGGTGGCGGGGTTGTGGATCGGCTGGCGGCGTGCGCCGGGAGGGCTCACGACGTGTCCGGCGATGTAGTGGCCGACCTCGGCGGTGGCGGTGAAAGCTTCGGGTGCGCCCATGGCGGTCTCCTGACGATCGAAGATCAAAGCATAGGCCAAAGCCGCGCCATGCTGTGGCGCCGACCCGGCCGCGCTTGCTTCGTGCCCGCCCACGGTCCCCGGTACTGCGCCATGTCGAGGGGCGGGTGCGGCAGGGGCGGGGACGGCTGCGCAATCCTCGAACACCGGTCCGGCGCCTTGCCGCCTTTGCGGTAACTCGCGGGTAACTGAGCGCTCGCTATACCTCGCGCCGTCGCCGATGGTCGGCGCAACGGCTGGCCCGGCCTCCGGAGGGCGCTGAGGAGAAACGACGATGATGACGATCGCTTCGATGGTGCGACGCCGCTGGCGCGTGCTGCTGCTGGCCCTGGCCGCCGCCCCGCTGCTGGCCGCATGCGGCGGCGGGGGCGGTGATTCGGGAGATGCCGAACCCGACCCCTCCCTGCCTGCGGCCCCCGCATTCACGCAGCACCCGGCATCGACCAGCGTGGATGACGGCGGCACCGCGACCTTCACCGCCAGCGCCAGCGGCACGGGCGCCGTCAGCTACCAGTGGCAGCGCAACGGCAGCGCCATCGCGGGGGCGACCACCGGTACGCTGACGTTGCCGGCGAGCTATGCGGACAATGGCGCGCTGATCAGCGTCGTGGCCGGCAACGCCGGCGGCCAGACGACCAGCAAGACCGCCACGCTGACCGTGCGGCCGCTGGCGCCGACGATCACCGCGCAGCCGCAGGCGGCGTCGGTCGCGGCTGGCGCGACGGCGCAGTTCACGGTTGCGGTCAGCGGCGGAACCGCGCCGGTGACTTACCAGTGGCAGCGCGACGGCGCGGACATCGACGGCGCGACCGCCGCGAGCTACACGACGCCGGTGCTGAGCGCGGACGACGACGGCGCGCGCTACCGGGTCGTCGTCGGCAACCCGGCCGGGAAGCTGAACAGCGAGGCGGCGCTGCTGACGGTGCAAGCCGCGCCAAAGGGCTACGGGCAGATCACGCTCAGCGGCCCGGGCGCCGCATCGGTCCGCGCGGGCGACACCTTTGCGCCCACCGACAGCCTCGGCAGCATCGCCAGCGGGCCAACCTGCAGCGGCGGCACCTGCTCGTCGGGCCTGAAGCTCTTCTGGCACGTCCCCGGCGAACAGCTTTCGGTGCAACTGCTGTCGCTGAACGCCCCGCCGCCCGGTGCGGCGCCGGGCAGCCAGGTCGACATGATCGCGATCGGCCTCGGCGGAGGCTTCGGCTACTACGGCATCAACTTCACCTGCTCCGCCGGCCAGGCCGGCTGCACGCTCGACGCGCTCGGCCTCACCCTGGACACCGCGGCACGCACGCTGCGCTTCGCGAACACGACGCTGCCCATCTTCACCGGCGGGCCGCTCGTGACGATCAACGGAACGCTCAGGTACTGAGCCGGGCCGGACGGCGGCCGGGCCAACCCGGCGCCGCGCCGCGCCAGGGCCGGGCACACCGCTCTTGCGGCTGCCGGTCCGGGCCTGGCGCGACGTCCAGCCCGCCGGCGGTGCCGGGCTGCGACGCAACGACGCGAGTGACGATCCGCTGGGGCCCATCCCGATGCCGCGACGCGAGGCAGGCGTCGAGCAAGCCCCGGCGCGCCGTCGCCTGTGATGCAATCGGGCTCCGCGCAAGAGGGAGGGCCGCGCAGCATGTCGTCATCGTGGTGGTTGTCGCTGCTCGGCGCGCCGCGCCTGCACGACGAGGCTGCGAACCGCGCGTTGCCGCTCAATCGCAAGGACGCCGCCTGGCTGGCCGTCGTCGCGCGCCAGGGCAGCACGCCCAGCCGCCAGGTGGCACTGCTGGTATGGCCCGAGGCCGGCGAGCGCGGCGCGCTCAACAGCCTGCGTCAGCGCGTGCACCGGCTGCGCAGGGCCACCGGCGCGCGGCTGGTGGAGATGGGCGAGCGCATCGGCCTGGCCGCCGATCTGCACGCGCCGCGCGCAGACATCGCCGCGCTGGTTGCCGCCGATGCGGACGCCGACCCGGGGGTCTTGCTCGCCGGTTGCGAGTACGACGCCGAGTCCGAGTTCGCCGCCTGGCTGACCCACGAGCGACAAGCCGATCTCGATGCGCTGCGCGAGGCGCTGGCCGTGCGCGCGGCAGCGACCGAACAGGCCGGCGCACTGGCGCTCGCGCTGCGCTGCGCCAGGCGCCTGACGGTGCTGGACCCGCTGAGCGAGCATGCGCACCGCCGCCTGATGCGGCTGCATTACCTGCGCGACGACCGCGCCGCCGCGGTGGCCGCGTTCGAGCACTGCGAACGTGTCCTGAAGGACGAGCTTGGCCTGCGTCCCGAGGCCGAGACGCTGGCGCTGCTGACCACCATCGAGCAGGGCCGCGGCGGCGCGCTGGCCGCACTGCCGCCCTTGCCGGCCGGCTTGTCGAGACCGCCGCGCCTGGTGGGGCGCGACGCCGCGCTGGCTGAACTGGCCACTGCCGAGCGCACGGCGCAGGCCTGCGTGCTGATCGGCGAGGCTGGGATGGGCAAGTCGCGCCTGCTGCACGAAGCGCTGGAAGGGCGCGGCGACGTGCTGCTCGTGCAGGCGCGCCCGGGCGACGCCGCCGCACCCTACGCGCTGCTCGGGCGGCTGTTGCGCGCGTTGCGCGCGCGGCCGGGCGAAGCCGCGCGCGCCCGGGATTGCGGCGCCGCACTGACGCTGCTGGAGGCCGCGCCCGACGCACCGGCTGCCGCACCGACCACTGCGCGCGCGTTGCAGGATGCGCTGGAACAGTTGCTGGCCGACGCCCAGGTTGCGGGCCTCGCGCTGCTCGCCGCCGACGACCTGCATTTCGCTGACCCGGCCAGCCTGGACATGCTGCTCGCCCTGATGCAGTCCGATGCGCTGCCGGCGCTGCGCTGGGTGCTGACGCAACGGCCGCTCGCGTCCGTGCCCGAACCCGGCGTGCTGCGGATGCTGGCCGAAGCACCGCAGTTGCGCTATCTGCACCTGCAGCCGCTGGACGCCGCGCAACTGCACGAACTGGTCGCCAGCCTGGCGCTGCCGCGCTTCGACGCCGCCGAGCTGACGCCGGCGCTGCTGCGTCATACCGGGGGCAACCCCTTGTTCGTCGTCGAGACGCTGCGCGCGGCCTGGCTGGGCGGCGGTGACGGCCCCGATCTGCCTCGCCCGCAAGGGTTGGCGCACCTGATCGACGCGCGGCTGGCGCGCCTGTCGCGGCCGGCGCTGGCGCTGGCGCGCGTGGCGGCCGTTGCGGTGCCGGACTTCTCGCTCGAGCTGGCCGAGAGTGTGCTCGGCGCGCCCGCGCTCGCTCTGGCCGATGCCTGGCAGGAACTCGAGGCGGCGCAGGTGCTGCAAGGCGAGGCCTTTGCCCACGATCTGGTGCACGACGCGATGCGCCGCGCCACACCCGCGGTGATCGCCGCACGCACGCACCGCCAGGTGGCCGCCTTCCTGGCCGGACGCGGCGCCGAGCCGGCGCGCGTGGCCGCACACTGGGAAGCCGGCGCCGCTTGGCCCGAGGCCGGCGCCGCCTACCGCGCAGCGGCGGCGCGCGCCCGGCTGGCCGGCCGCTTTCGCGAGGTGGCCCAACTGCTCGAGGCCGGCGCCGCCGCCTTCGACCATGCCGGCCAGGCCGGCGCAGGCTTCGAGATGCGCTGCGAGGCGGTGGGCGTGCTGCTGCATGCGCAGGGGGCGGCCGAGGCGCTGGCGCTGAGCCAGCGCCTGGTCGACAGTTGCGACCCCATCGCCGAACCCGCCGGCGCGGCGCGCGCGCTGGCCGCGCATGGCGAGGCCTGCCTCTGGGGTGGCCGCTTCGCCGACGCCGAAGCTGCTGCGCGGCGCGCACTGGCCCTGGCGACGCCGGGCGACGAGGCCACGCGGCTGGCGGCTTGTGCCGCCGCGGCGCAGGCCTGCGGCCTGCAGGGGCGGCCCGACGACGGCCTGGCGCTGCTGCTGCCCTGGTCCGAACGCATCGCGACGTGGCCGTCGGCCAACGAACGAAACGGGCTGGTCAGCGCGCTGGGCAACCTGCTGATCCAGGACGACCGGCCGGCAAGCGCCTTGCCTTGGGGCGAGCGCCGCCTGCACTGGGCCGAGGAGACCGGGAACCTGAGCCATCGCATCGATGCGCACATGAATCTGGGCGCGCTGCTGCTGCGGCGCGGCGAACTGGAGGCGGCGCTGACCCAGACGCGGGCCGCGTCGGCGCTGAGTCGGGCGCCGGCCGAGAACGCCGGCACACTGGCCTGGAACGAATCGGCGCTGGCCTTCATGCTTTGCGGCCTGGGGCACTACGATGAAGCGCTGACCATCCTCGAGCGCGAGCTGGCGGCCAGCGCCGACCAACCCGGGCCACTGCGCGAGCTGCAGCGATCCTGGCTGCTGCCCTTGTGGCTGCGCCTGGGCCAGCCGGCGCGCGCGATGGCGCTGCTGGCGGGCGAAGGCGCCGGTGCGGCGCCGCAGCGGCCGGGCCGTGCCGCCCTGGCGCGCGCCCTCGTGGCCCGCGCGCTGGGCCGCGACGACCGGCCCTGGCTGGACGAGGCGCTGAGCGCGCTCACCGCGCCGGTGGCGCGCTTCGACTGGATCGATGCGAGGCTGCGAAAGGCTCGCCATCACGAAACGCCGCAGCAGGCGCTGGCGACTGCCGACGAGATGCAGCCGCTCGTCGAAGAGCGCGCCTATCACGCCATGCTGGCCGACATCGAGGCCGTGCGCACGCAGGCGCTGGCGGCGCTCGGCCGCGAGGGCGAAGCCGGGGCCGCAGCCGAGCGCCTGGAAGCGCTCGCGTTGCGCTGGCGCTATCCGCTGCAATATCTGCCCGAGCAGCTTGTGGCCGCCGCCGCGGGCTACCGTGTCGCCGGCCGCGACGAGGATGCCCGGCGCTGCGGCGCGGCAGCGCTGCACTGGCTGCACAGCGTGGCGCTGCCGCATGTGCCGCCGCCCTTCGTCGACAGCTTCCTGCACCGCAACCCGGTCAACGCGCGGCTGTGCGACGCGCGGAAGATGGGGCCGTAGAGCCGGCGCCGTTCCCGACCGGGCAGAACTGCGCCGCCGGCGCGGGCCATGCGCGGGTCTCGCGCGTCGATCGCGTCAGGGCGCCTTCGCGCTCGGCCGCGCCGCGACCCGGTCGCGCCAGGCCTGCAGATGTGGCAGACCCTCGTCACCCGGCTTGAACTTGAGCAGGCCGCGCGCGAATTCGAGGATGCAAAACGCCGTGATGTCGGCGATCGTGAAGCGCGCGCCGGCGATGAAATCCTGCTGCGCGAGCACGCCGTCCAGCCAGCGTGCAACGTCGCGCGCCTTCTCGGCCTGCGAGCGGCCGAAATCCGGGAACTGGGGCTGTTCGAGCGTTGCGAGGCCCGGATGCGTGTGGCGGATCGCATTCGCCAGGTAGATGCCGAGGTAGTGCTCGATGCGCCGGTCGGCCATCTCGATGAAGGCGCGCTCCTCGAAGTCTGTGCCCATCAGGTTCGGCTCGGGCTGCAGGCCCTCGATGTAGGTGCAGATCGCGCGTGTCTCGCCGAGCGTGCGGCCGTCGTCGAGTTCGAGCACCGGCACGCGCGCCATCGGGCTCTTGGCGCGAAACGCCTCGCTGCGGTGCTCGCCGGCGTTCAGGTCGACCGCGACCTGCTCGATGCCGGCGATGCCCTTCTCGGCAAGGAACATCAAGACGCGGCGCGGGTTCGGTGCGCGGTGGGCGACGTAGAGCTTCATCGGGATGCCTTCCTCGGGTTCACTTGTGCCAGGCGCGCGACTGCCCGGTCTCGACGATCTTGCTTGCCTCCTGCGCGAAGGCCCTCGCCTTCTCACCGTCGACGGCATCGGCCATGCTCACCTTCGAGGGCGGTTTGACGATGCCGGCCTGCACCGCGGGGCGCGCACGGATCGCATCCAGCCAGCGCTGCAGGTGGGGGAGGCCGTCGACCTCGACCCCCGACCAGCGGTGGGTGCGCACCCAGGCCCAGTTGGCGATATCGGCGATCGAGTAGTCGTCGGCGAGGTATTCGTTGGCCGCGAGCCGCGTGTCGAGCACTTCGAACAGGCGCCGGCATTCGCCCTGGTAGCGGTCGATCGCGGGCTGGATCTTCTCGGGGAAGTAGCGAAAGAACACGTTCGCCTGCCCCATCATCGGGCCGATGCCGCCCATCTGGAACATCAGCCACTGCAGCACGCGCGATCGGCCCTTGGCGTCGGCGGGCATCAGGCGGCCGGTCTTCTCGGCGAGGTAGACGAGGATCGCGCCCGACTCGAAGAC
>CALMIL010000169.1 GCA_937864005.1 uncultured Burkholderiales bacterium | reverse complement strand
GGGTTGGAGGTGAGCATCGAGGTCTCGCTCATGCCGTAGCGTTCGAGGATGGTGTGGCCGCTGCGCTCGCGAAACGCATCGAAGGTCTCGATCAGGAGCGGCGCCGAGCCCGAGATGAAGAGCCGCATGTGGCGGCAGGCGTCGCGTGTGAGCGCCGGCTCGGCGAGCAGCCGCACGTAGAGCGTCGGCACGCCCATGAAGATGGTTGCGTCGGGCAGGCGGGCGATGACGGCGCGGGCGTCGAATCTGGAGAACCAGATCATCTTGCTCGCATTGAGCAGCGCGCCGTGGCTGGCGACGAACAGGCCGTGGACGTGAAAGATCGGCAGCGCGTGGATCAGCACGTCGCCGGGCCGCCAGCCCCAGTACGCCTTCAGCGTCAGCGCGTTGGACAGCAGGTTGCCGTGCGACAGCATCGCGCCCTTGCTGCGCCCGGTCGTGCCCGAGGTGTAGAGGATCGCGGCGAGGTCGTCGGCGCGCCGCACCGCCGGCGCATGCGCGTCGCTCATCTGCGCCGCGCGCTGCAGCAGCGTGCCGCCGCGGTCGTCGTCGAGCGTGAAGACGTTGCGCGTGCCGGCCTTGAATGCGATCCTCGAAATCCAGCCGAAATTCCGCGACGCGCAGACGACGACCGCCGGCTCGGCGTCGCCGATGAAATATTCGATCTCCGCCGCCTGATAGGCGGTATTCAGCGGCAGGTAGACGAGGCCCGCGCGCAGCACGGCCAGATACAGCATCAGCGCCTCGACCGATTTCTCGGTCTGCACCGCGACGCGGCTGCCGGCGGGCAGTTCGAGCGAAGCGAGCAGGTTGGCGATCATCGCCGTCGCGCGGTCGAGGTCGCGCCAGGTGTAGAAGGCGCTGGCATCGGCCGCCTCGATCGCGGTCGCATCGAGGTCGGCGGGAAAGGCGTCGCGCAGCGCGACGAAGAGGTTGTCGTTCATCGGTGTTCAGCCGCGCTCGAAGCGCGGCGGTCGTTTTTCGAGGAAGGCGGCGATGCCTTCGTGATGCTCGGCACTGTCGGCATAGCCGTAGTGTGCGCGCCGCTCGGCGTCACTCGGGCCGCCGGCTGCGATCTGGCGCAGCGTGCGCTTGTTGATGCGCGCCGCCTGCGGCGACAGCGCCGCGATGGCCAGTGCGCGCGCCGCGGCGGCCTCGGGCAGCTTCGCAGCGGGCACGACGGCATGCACGAGGCCGCATTGCAGTGCGCGCGCGGCGTCGATCAGCCGCGCTTCGAGCAGCATCTCGCGCAGCAGCGGCGCCGGCGCGACGCCGCACAACAGCTGCAGTTCGCCCGGCGCCATCGGGAAGCCGAGCCTGGCGATCGGGGCGCCGAAGCGCGCGCCCTCGGCGGCGATACGGATATCGCAGCAGGCGGCGATCTCGAGCCCGCCGCCGATGCACGCGCCGTCGATCTGCGCGACGAGGGGAATGTCGCAGCCGAGCAGCGCGCCGAGCGCGGGGGCGACGATCTGCTCGTGAAAGTCGCGCAGCCGCGCCTCGTCGAAGCGAAAGCCGGCAAATTCGGCGATATCGCCGCCCGAAGCGAATTGCCCGCCTTCACCTTGGACGATCACGGCGCGTGGCGCGTCCCCGGCGGCGAGCGTCTGCAGCCGCTCGAAGATCGCGCGCAACTCGCGCCACATCGCGATGTCGATCGCATTGTGCTTGCCGGGGTTGGCGAGCGTCAGGCGGGCGATGCCCGCGCCGTTCGCGGCGCCCTGCGCTTCATAGCGGATGTGGCCGGGCATGGTGCGTGGGTGAGAGGCGAAGTGCGGTGCGGCAGGCGAACCCCGCGCGAAGGCCTATTCTTACCGCTTGGCAGCGGCGGGCGCGCGCTTCACCACGCCGCCGAGCAGGGTGCGGATGCACTGCTCGGCGATCTGCTCGGGCGAGTAGCCGCCGTCGGGCCGGTACCAGCGCCCGATCCAGCTCAGCCCGCCGGCGATGACGAAGGCCGTCATCTTCGGGTCGCAGGGCTCGAGCGCGCCTTCCTCGACACCCTGGGCCACGAGGCGGCGAAACTCCATGTCGATCGCCGCCTTCAGCCGGCGCAGTTCGCGCCGACTGTCCGCCGGCAGTTCCTCGTCGCCGACGCGGATCAGGCACATGCCGAAGTCCATGGTCACGATGCTGGCGTAGACCCGCATGCAGGCGACGAGCTGGTCGAGCGCCTTGCCGCCCGCCTTGCGCGAGGCCTCGATCCCCTCCAGGGTCATCGCCAGGCCCTGGTTCACGCAGCCGAGCAGGATCTGGTCCTTGCTCTTGACGTAGTAGTACAGCGTCGGCTTGGTGACGTTCAGGCGTGCCGCGATATCGTCCAGCGAGGTCGCGTGGTAGCCGCGCTCGTTGAACAGCTGCGCCGCGGCCGACAGCACCGCCAGGCGCTTGACTTCGCGCTGCTGCCGCCGGTCGGACATCCTGACCCAGGGTGACGGGGCGGGCGCGGGGGCCGGTGGGGATGCAGGTCCGGTCTGGCCGGCCGGGGAGGCGCGCTGGGTCTTGGGCATGGAGGGCATCGGCGGCGCGTCGGGAAAATCCCGATGCCAAAGCCGGAACGGATTTCGAAAATCTACTCGCCGGTAAGTATGTTACGTATCGGTAGTTTCACGGACCCCGGACAAGCCCGACTCGACATGTCCAGTTCCCAAGCACCGGCCGCGGCCGCCACCCCCATCCTGCAGGTGGACGGCGTCACGCTCGCGTTCGGCGGCGTGCGTGCCCTCAGCGGGGTGGGGTTCGCGGTGCAGTCCGGCTCCATCACCGCCGTCATCGGCCCGAACGGGGCCGGCAAGACCTCGCTGTTCAACACCATCTCGGGCTTTTACCGGCCCGGCGCCGGCAGCATCCGCTTCAAGGGCGAGGACATCACGCGCATGCCCGCGCCGCGCCGCGCACGCCTGGGACTGGGGCGCAGCTTCCAGAATATCGCCCTCTTTCGCGGCATGACGGTGCTCGACAACATCAAGCTCGGCCGCCACGCGCACCTCGAGACCAACGTCCTCGAGGCGCTGCTCTACGTGGGCCGCGCGCGCCGCGAAGAGGCCGAGCTGCGGCGCGATATCGAGGAGCGCATCATCGACTTCCTCGAGATCGACCATATCCGCCACGCGCCGGTGGCGGCGCTGCCCTACGGCCTTCAAAAGCGCGTCGAGATGGCGCGCGCGCTCGCCATGCAGCCGCAGATCCTGATGCTCGACGAGCCCGTGGCCGGCATGAACCGCGAGGAGACCGAAGACATGGCGCGCTTCATCCTCGACGTGCGCGCCGAGTGGGGCGTGACGGTGCTCATGGTCGAGCACGACATGGGCATGGTGATGGACCTGTCGGACCACGTCGTGGTGCTCAACTTCGGCCAGGTCATCGCGCAGGGCACGCCGGTGGCGGTGCAGGCCGACCCCGAGGTGAACCGCGCCTATCTCGGCTCCGGCGACGTGGGCGAACTGCGGCGCCGGCTGCACGGTGAGGCCGCCGCGCCAGCGGCGTCGTGATGGACTGGGCCTACCTGTTCGAGATCAGTCTCACCGGCCTGGCCGGCGGCGGCCTGTATGCGCTGGCGGCGCTCGCCTTCGTGATGGTCTACAAGGCGACGCGCGTCGTGAATCTCGCCATTGGCGAGATGCTGATGGCCGGCGCCTACCTGTTCTTCACGTTTGCCGCGATGTGGGCGCTGCCGCTGTGGCTGGCCATCCCTGCCGCGGTGCTGGCCAGCGGCCTGCTGGGCGCGGTGATCGAGCGCACCGTGATCCGCCCGCTGCTGGGCGAGCCCCCGATCTCGGTCTTCATGGTCACGGTCGGCCTCGGATCGGTGCTGGTCGGCCTGGTCGAGATGATCTGGAGCGCCGACCAGCGCCGCCTGCCCGACTTCATGCCCGCGCAGCCGATCATGATCGGCGACGCCTTCCTCGCGCCCAAGGTATTCTGGGGCGCGGTGATCGCCGCCGTCTTCATCGCCGCCGTGCTGCTGATCTTTCGCTACTGGCGCGGCGGCGTCGCGCTGCGCGCCACCGCGAGCGACCAGGCGGCCGCCTACTCGGTGGGCATCAACGTGCCGCGCATCTTCTCGCTGGCCTGGGTGGTCTCGGCCATGCTCGCGGCGGTCTCCGGGATCATCGTCGGCTCGATCGGCGGCATCTCGTCCAGCATGGGCGTGTTCGGCCTGTCGGTGCTGGTGGTGGTCATCGTCGGCGGCCTCGACAGCGTGCTCGGCGCGCTGGTCGGCGGCCTGCTCATCGGCCTGGTCGAAGCGCTGGCCGGCACCTTCCTGGGCGGCGAGTACAAGCTGCTGGCGACCTTTCTTGTGCTGGTCGCCATCCTGATGCTGCGCCCCTACGGCCTGTTCGGCACGCACGAGATCGAGCGTCTCTGAAAGCGACCGTCCCATGCGCATCGGAACCCTCAAGGAAAGCTATATCGCCGACGCGGCGCTGTTCGACTCGCGCACGCAAAGGGCGTGGCTGGCGGTGGCGGCCGCACTGCTGGTGCTGTTTCCCTTCATGGCGAGCGACTACTGGCTCTACATGGCCTGCCTGGTCGCGATCAACGTGGCGAGCGCAGCCGGGCTGAATATCCTGACCGGCTACACCGGCCTCGTCAGTCTCGGGCAGGCGGCGTTCATGGGCCTGGGCGCCTACACGGTGGCCATCCTGCAGGCGCGCTGGGGCACGCCGCTCGCGCTGAACCTGCTGGCAGGCGGCGCGGTGGCGATGATAGGCGGCGTGATCGTCGGCATCCCTTCGCTGCGCGTGAAGGGGTTGTACCTGGCGATCGCCACCATCGCCGCCTCGTTCATCGCCCACTCCCTGTTCTCCAACCTGACGATCACCGGCGGCACCGCGGGTCTCTCGATGCAGCCGGCGCGCGCGTTCGGCATCGACCTGGATACGTCGTTTCGCATCTACTGGCTGATCGTGCCGGTGACGGTGCTGATGCTGCTGGGCGCGGCCAACCTGTTTCGCACCCGCATCGGGCGCGCCTTCATCGCGATCCGCGACCGCGACATCTCGGCCGAGGTGCTGGGCATCCCGCTGCTGCGCTACAAGCTGCTGTCGTTCGGCCTGTCGTCGTTCTACGCCGGTGTGGCCGGCGGGCTGTGGGCCTACTTCTTTCGCGTCGTCACGCCCGAGAGCTTTCCGCTGACGATGTCGATCTTCTTCCTCGCCGCGATCATCGTCGGCGGCATGGGATCGATCCTCGGCGGCATCCTGGGCGCGGCCTTCATGACGATGGTGCCCGAACTGCTCAAGCTCGTCGTCGCCCTGCTGCCCGGCGGCACCGAGCTGGTGGTGTTCCTCTCGCCGCTGCGCCTGGTCGTCTTCGGCGCCCTGATCATCGGTTTTCTGGTCTTCGAGCCGCTGGGGCTCGCAGAAATGTGGCGCCGCGTGCGCCGGTTCTTCCACCTGTGGCCCTTTCGCAACTGAGCATCCCGCCACCCTCACGCAAGGAGATCGACATGGACAAGCAAAGCATTCCCATCCAGCGCCGCAGCCTGATGCTGGGCGCCGCCGCGGCCGCGCTGACGCATCCGCTCACTGTGCTGGCGCAGGGCGCCGACGAGATCGTCATCGGCGGCTCGATTCCGATGACCGGCGTCTTCGCATTCGCCGGCGTGGGCATCAACGCCGGCATCACCGACTACGTGAAGATCATCAACGATGCCGGCGGCATCAAGGGGCGCAAGATCCGCTACGTGCCCGAAGATACGGGCTACAAGGTCGACGTGTCGGTGGCCGCCTTCAAGAAGATCACGAGCCAGAACAAGGTCAACCTCTACTACGGCGACTCCACCGGCTTCTCCAAGACCATCAATCCCGAACTCGAGCGCAACGGCAACATCCTGATGACCGGGGCGTCCTTCGCGACCGAACTGAACGACCCGAAGAAGTTTCCGTTCCAGTTCATGGTCGGGCCCGACTACACCGAGATGTTCGGCATCCTGCTGCGCCACATCGCGAAGGAGAAGCCGGGCGCGAAGGTCGCCTTCGTCTACTCCGACTCCGAATTCGGCCGCGACCCGATCGACGAGAGCGAGGCCGTCGCCAAGAAGCTCGGGCTGTCGGTCGTCGTCAAGATCATGACCCCGCCGGGCAGCGTGGACGTTTCCACCGAGGTCATCAAGCTGCGCCGCGCCGCGCCCGACTACACCATCTTCCACGGCTATGTCCTGGCGCCGATCCCCGAGTTCATGACCCAGGGCAAGCAGCAGGGCATGACGAGCCACTGGATGGGCACCTTCTGGACCATGGACAGCTCGACCGTGATGAAGATGGGCGAGGTGGGCGACGGCTTCATGGGCGTGATGCCCTATCGCTACTACTACGACACCGAGAAGGCGCCGATGCTCGACAAGATCCGCGCCATGCGCCCGGAATACCAGAGCACGGCGTATACGCAGGGTTTCCTCGCCGCCATGCTGTTGCTCGAATCGGCCAGGCGCTGCCTGGATGGCGGCAAGCCGCTGACCGGCGGCAACCTCAAGGCCGCGCTCAACACCCTGAAGGATTTCGACACCGGCGGCCTGATCGGCGTGCCGATCACGATCGCCGGCAACTCCATTCCGGTGGGGCGCATCTACAAGGCCGACATGAAGGCGCAGAAGATGGTCGCCGTATCCGACTGGATCAAGCTCTGATGCCAGTCGTGCGGCGCTTCGCATCCCGCGCCGGGCGCGACGGACGGCGCCGGGGGCCGCGGGCATGACGCGCGACGCCCCCGGGCCCGTGCTCGAGGTCAACAATATCGAGGTCGTCTACAACCGGGCGGTGCAGGCCCTGCGCGGGCTGTCGCTGTCCGTGGCGCGCGGCCAGATCGTCGCGCTGCTGGGCAGCAACGGTGCGGGCAAGAGCACCACGCTCAAGGCCATCTCGGGCCTGCTCGGGCTCGAGAACGGCGAACTCGAATCGGGCGTCGTGCGCTTCGACGGCCGCGATACCGCCGGCGCCGCGCCGCAGCAGCTGGTGCGCCAGGGGCTGTCGCACGTGATGGAAGGGCGGCGCGTGTTCGAGGACCTCACGGTCGAGGAGAACCTGGTCGCCTCCACCTACGCGCTCACCGGCCGCGCGGCCGCCGCCGCACCCGACTTCGACCTCGTCTACAGCTACTTTCCGCGCCTGCACGACCGGCGCAAGGGCCTGGCGGGATACCTGTCGGGCGGCGAGCAGCAGATGCTGGCGATCGGCCGGGCGCTGATCGCCCAGCCCCTGCTCATGCTGCTGGACGAGCCGTCGCTGGGCCTGTCGCCCAAGCTCACGGAGGATATCTTCACGATCATCGCGCGCATCAACGCCGAGCGTGGCACCTCGATGCTGCTGGTCGAGCAGAACGCGACCGTCGCGCTGGCCGTGGCCCACCAGGGCTACATCATGGAAAACGGCAAGATCGTCATCGACGGTTCCGCGGCGCGCCTGGCGAGCGACCCCGACGTGCGCGAGTTCTACCTCGGCATGGGCGGCGGCGGCGAAGCCCGCAGCTTCAAGGACGTCAAGCACTACAAGCGCCGCAAGCGCTGGTTGTCGTAGCTCGCCATGGCGGACGCACTGCCCGAACTCACCCTGCCGCAGATGCTGCGCGAGCGCGCGCGGCGCGACGCGGCGCGCGTCGCGATCCGGCAGAAGGACTACGGCATCTGGAAGCCCTGCACCTGGGCGCAGTACCACGAGCGCGCCTGCCACTTCGGCCAGGGCCTCGCGGCGCTCGGCGTGACCCCGGGCGGCCACGTCGGCGTCATCTCCGAGAACCGCATCGAGTGGGTGCTGGCGCAGATGGGAGCCGGGCTGATCGGCGCGATCACGGTCGGCGTCTATCCGACCAGCCCGACGTCCGAAGTGGCCTACGTCGTGGGCCACGCCGATATCGAGGTCGTGGTCTGCGAAGACCAGGAGCAGACCGACAAGGTGCTCGAGGCGCTGCCCGACCTGCCGCGCCTGAAGAAGATCATCGTCGTCGAGACCAAGGGCCTGCGCAGCTTCGCGCCCGAGGCGCGCGCGCTGATCGCGAGTTTCGGCGAGGTCGAGCGCCTGGGCGCCCAGGCCGGCGCCGGCGCCGCGATCGACGCCGCGCTGGCGCGCCAGTCGCTCGACGATATCGGGCTCATGATCTATACCTCGGGCTCGACCGGCAAGCCCAAGGGGGCGATGATCTCCTGGCGCAACATGCGCGGCGTGGTGCCCGGCATCGTCGACCGGCTCGTGCTCTCGCGCGAGACCACCCACCTGTCCTACCTGCCGCTGTGCCACGTCGCCGAGCAGATGCTCACGACCTTCGTTCCCGTCTACCTCGGATCGCAGGTCAATTTCGGCGAGTCCATCCGCACCGTGCAGGAAGATCTGCGCGAGGTCGCGCCCACCATGTTCCTCGGCGTGCCGCGCATCTGGGAGAAGCTGCACGCGGCGATCAGCATCAAGATGCAGGAAACCGGACGCCTGCGCCGGCAGCTCTTCGAGCGCGCGCTGCGGGCCTGCGCCCCGCTGGCCGAGAAGCCGCGCCAGGATTGGTCGGCGGCCGAGCGCCTGACCTACGCCCTGAGCTACTGGACGGTGCTGCGTGCGCTGCAGAATTTCATCGGCCTGCGCCGGGCGCAGGTGGCGCTCACCGGCGCCGCGCCCATCGCGCCCGCCGTGGTGCGCTTCTTCCGCACCCTGGGCGTGCCGCTGGTCGAGGTCTACGGCCTGACCGAATCGACCGGCATGGTCACCGGCCACCTGCGCGATCGCGTCGTGGCCGGCACCGTCGGCCCGGTGATTCGGGGCGTGCGATACCGCATCGCCTCGGGCGACGATGCGCTCGGCGGGGAACTCCAGCTCGAGGGCGAGATGGTATTCGCCGGCTACTACAAGAACCCCGAGGCGACCGCGCAGGCGATCCGCGACGGCTGGCTGCACACCGGCGACGTGGTGCGCGAGGAGGGCGGCCAGATCAGGATCGTGGACCGTCTGAAGGACATCATGATCACCGCCGGCGGCAAGAACCTGACGCCCTCCGAGATCGAGAACACGATGAAGGGCAGCCCCTACGTCAAGGAATGCATCGTCGTCGCCGAGGGCCGCAAATTCGTCGGCGCGCTGGTGCAGATCGACTACGAGACCGTGGGCAAGTGGGCCGAGGCCCAGCGCATCCCGTTCACCCACTTCCGCTCGCTCGTCGAGCAGCCACAGGTGCGCGCGTTGATCGACGCCGAGATCCGCAACGGCAATGCACAGCTCGCCGATGTGGCCCACATCCGGCGCTTCCACCTGCTGACCAAGGAGCTGGACCACGACGACGGCGAAGTGACCGCCACGATGAAGGTGCGCCGGGCGAGCATCTACCAGACCTATGCCGCCGAGATCGAGGCCCTCTACGCCTGAGAGGCTGAGAGTCTTTCGGTCATGCCCGCTCCACACGCCAAAACGCGCCCGCTCGGCGTTGCAAATGCTCGCCATAGCCCGAGCTATGGCTGCGCTTTGCGCCTTGATCGGACGCGTTTTGGCGCGCCGCTCTGGCACGCCCGAAAAGCTCTCAGCCTCTGACCCGATGACCGGCAACGGCGCGGCGTCGGGCCGCGGGCGCCGCGCTCGTCGGCGCTGACGACGGCGCTGACGACGGCGCTGACGACGGCGCTTGCGTCAGGTCCGGGCGCCGCGCGGGCGCAAGCATGACGGACGGTGCGCCCGCCGGTGCCGGCCCACCCGCAGCAGCCTGATAATTGCCCGCCTTACCGACTCCGCGCCGACCATGTCGACCCCCAAGCTCAAACCGCTGCCGAACCTGATCTTCTTCTCGCGCTGGCTGCAGCTGCCGCTGTACCTCGGCCTGATCGTCGCCCAGGGCGTCTATGTCTACCTGTTCCTGAACGAGCTCTGGCATCTCATCAGCGACGTCGGCTCGCTCAACGAGCAGGGCGTGATGCTGATCGTCCTCGGCCTGATCGACGTCGTGATGATCTCCAACCTGCTCGTGATGGTGATCGTCGGCGGCTACGAGACCTTTGTCTCGCGCCTCGGATTGCAGGGCCATCCGGATCAGCCGGAATGGCTCAGCCACGTCAATGCGAGCGTACTCAAGGTGAAGCTTGCGATGGCGATCATCGGCATCTCGTCGATCCACCTGCTCAAGACCTTCATCGAGGCCGGCCAGCTCGGACTGCCGATGTGCGACGCGGCGGCGCTCGGTGCGCGCATTCCGTGCAGCAAGGCGACGACGGCGAGCGTGATGTGGCAGACCATCATCCACTGCGTCTTCATCCTCTCGGCGATCGGCATCGCGCTGACCGACAAGGTGATGGGCAACAGCGGCGGCAAGCGGCTGCAAGCCGCGCACTGACGACGACTGCCGATCGCGGCGCGGCGCGGCCTCGCGTGACGCCGTGATCGACCCCCGGGCGCCGCTGCCGGGGCGACTTCTGGTTTGACTTCTGTCAAGACGGCCGCTGCCGGGGCGTCTACAGTGCGCGCATGCAAAGCGCCCGCGACTGGAGCCTGGGCGGCAAGCTGACGCTGGTCGGCGTGCCGTTTCTCGTCTTCGCGCTGCTTGCCGTCACGTTGACGATGTGGGTATCGTGGCAACTCGACGGCGGCGCGGCGGCACTGAACGAGGCGGGGCGGCTGCGCATGCAGACCTGGCGCATGGCGATGTCGGCCGTCCACGACGATGTCCCGGCGCTGCGCGCGCGGCGCGCCGAATTCGACCGCAGCCTCGAGCTGCTGCGCGTGGGCGATCCGGATCGGCCGCTCTTCGTCCCGTGGGACGAAGCGGTTCGCGCGCGTTTCGGCGACGTCGAGTCGCACTGGGCGCAGTTCCAGAAGCGCTGGATCGACGGTGGTCTCGCGGCGGGCGGCAGCCAGCAGACGACGGCGCCTGACACGCGGGCCGTGTCCGCCGACACCGAAGCCTTCGTCGCGTATGTCGACGCCTTCGTCGCCGCGATCGAGGCCCACATGTCGCGCTGGACGGCGCTGCTCTATCTGTGCCAGGTCGGCATGCTCGCGCTTGCCGTCGCGGCGGCGGCGGCGATCGTCTACGCCGGCTTCGTCTTCGTCATCGAGCCGCTCGGCGCGCTTGGCACGGCGACGCTCGCGATCCGCGAAGGCGACCTCGGCGCGCGCGTCGAGCCGGCTTCGAGCGACGAATTCGGCGCCCTCGCCCAAGGTTTCAACCGGATGGCCGATCACCTGCAATCGATGTACGGCCAGCTCGAGGCGCGCGTCGGCGAGAAGACGGCCGAGCTGGAGGAAAAGCGCGAGCGGCTGCAGGCGCTCTACGAAGTCACGGCGCTCGTCGCCGGCGCGACGACGCTGGACGAGCTGGCGAACGGCTTCGTCGCCCGCATCACCCGCATCGCGCACGCCGACGCGGCCGTCGTGCGCTGGTCGGACGAGGCGAACCAGCGCTACCTGATGATCGCCGCCGAGGGCCTGCCCGACGCGATGACCGACCTCGAGCAGTGCATCGACGCCGGCGCCTGCCGCTGCGGCGTGTCCGATCCGGCGCCGCAGCTGCGCGTGATACCGATCCACAGCGCGGGCGAGGCGCAGCCGCATTGCGCGCGCTTCGGCTTCGCGACGCTCGTGACCGTGCCGGTACGGCTGCATGCGCGCACGACGGGCGAGCTGGACCTGCTCTTTCACAACGAGCGCACGCTCTCGGAGGCCGAGCGTTCGCTGCTCGAGGCGCTGGCGAGCCACTTTGCCGGCGCGATGGAGAACCTGCGCCTGAATGCGCTCGAGATGGAGGCGGCCGTCTCGCAGGAGCGCACGCTGCTCGCGCGCGAGCTGCACGATTCGATCGCCCAGTCGCTCGCCTTCCTGAAGATCCAGGTGCAGCTGATGCGCGATGCGCTGTCCGGCGGCGACGCCCGGCAGATCGACCGCGTGCTGGCCGAGATCGACGCCGGCGTGCGCGAGAGCTACGGCGACGTGCGCGAGCTGCTGATGCACTTTCGCACCCGCGCGAACGCCGAGGATATCGAGCCGGCACTGGCGACGACGCTGCGCAAGTTCGAGCACCAGAGCGGCGTGCCCGCGCGGCTGCAGATGCAGGGCCACGGCCTGCCGCTGGCGCCCGATCTGCAGATCCAGGCGCTGCATATCGTGCAGGAGGCGCTCTCGAACGTGCGCAAGCACGCGCGGGCGAGCCGGGTCTGGCTCGATGTCGAGCAGCAGCCGCGCTGGCGCTTCGAGGTGCGCGACGACGGCATCGGCTTCACGCACGCGCCGGGGGCGATCGGCGAGACGCACGTCGGGTTGCGCATCATGCGCGAGCGCGCCGAGCGCATCGGCGCCGCGCTCGAGGTGATGTCCACGCCGGGGCGGGGCACGTCCGTCATCCTCACGCTGCCGGCGCAGCGGGTGCTGGCGGCTGCGGTTCCCGAAGCGGCGACGGCATGAACGCAACGAAGCCGATCCGCATCGTCGTCGTCGACGATCACACGCTCTTTCGGCGCGGCCTCACGGCGCTGCTGTCGCGCGAACCGCAGTTTCAGGTCGTCGGCGATGCCGCCGATGCCGGCGAGGCGCTGCGCCGGGTGACCGATCTGCAGCCTGACCTCGTGCTGCTCGACAACCACCTGCCCGGCGTGAACGGCGTCGACGTGCTGCCCGCGCTGCGCGAGGCGGCACCGGCGGTGCGGGTGCTGATGCTCACCGTCAGCGAGGACGAGCGCGACCTCTCCGCCGCGTTGCGCGCCGGCGCCTGCGGCTATCTGCTGAAGACGATCGAAGGCGACGCGCTCGCGCAATCGATACGGCGCGCGATGGGCGGCGAGAACGTGATCGCCGCCGAGATGACGGGCAAGCTCGTCGCGGCCTTCCAGGCGTCCAGCGCGACGGCCCCGGCACCCGCGCCGGCGCCGTCGCCGATCGATGCGCTGTCGCCGCGCGAACTCGAGATCGTGCGGCTGATCGCGCGCGGCGCGAGCAACAAGGAGATCGGCCGCGAGCTCGGCATCGCCGAGACGACGGTCAAGATCCACGTCCAGCACGTGCTGCGCAAGCTCGACCTGAACTCGCGCGTGCAGGCTGCCGTCTTCGCGAGCGAGCACGGGTTGCGCTGACCGCCGCGGGCGTCCCGGCGCGTTGCGGCGGGTGGGATGCCGGCGCATCTTGTCCTAACATAGATCAAGTCGAAAGGGCGACCGGGCCGACATAGTTCTTCCGGACGATGGCGCGGCGCGGTGCCATCGTTCTTTCGGCTCGGCCTTCGATGCCAGCGAAGGATGTTCAAGCGGCGGGTGCCTTCCTACAGTCGCTGCATGAACAACGAAGGGGAACTTTCATGAGCAAGCAGAGACAGGCGCTGTCGGTGCTGATCGTCAGCACGCTCGCCTTCACGGTGTGCTTCATGGTGTGGATGATGTTCGGCGTCATCGGCATCCCGATCAAGAAGGCACTCGACCTCAACGCCACCGAGTTCGGCCTGCTGACCGCGACGCCGGTGCTCACCGGATCGCTGATTCGCGTGCCGCTGGGTATCTGGACCGACAAGTACGGCGGCCGCATCGTCATGACCATCCTGATGCTGGTCACCGTACCCGCCATCTGGCTGATGGCCTACGCCACGCAGTACTGGCACTTCCTGGCGATCGGGCTGTTCGTCGGCCTCGCCGGCGGCTCGTTCTCGGTCGGCACGCCCTATGTGGCGCGCTGGTTCCCGAAGAACCGCCAGGGCTTCGCGATGGGCGTCTACGGCGCCGGCAATTCCGGCGCGGCAGTCAACAAGTTCGTCGCGCCGGCGCTGGTGGTGGCCTTCGGCTGGGCCATGGTGCCGCAGGTCTACGCCGCCATCATGCTCGGCACGGTGGTGCTGTTCTGGATCTTCAGCGCCAGCGACCCGGCGCACCTCGTGCCCAGCAATACGAAATTCAGCGACCAGCTGAAGATGCTGAAGGATCCGAAGGTCATCAAATACTGCCAGTACTACAGCATCGTCTTCGGCGGCTATGTCGCCTTGAGCCTGTGGATGGTGCAGTACTACGTCGGCGAGTACGGCCTGGATATCCGCGCCGCGGCGCTGCTGGCGGCGTGCTTCTCGCTGCCCGGGGGCGTGCTGCGCGCGGTCGGCGGCTGGCTGTCGGACAAGCACGGCGCGCACAAGGTCACGTGGTGGGTGATGTGGGTGAGCTGGATCTGCCTGTTCCTGCTGAGCTATCCGCAGACCAACTTCACCATCCTCACCGTCGACGGCCCGAAGAGCTTTCACATCGGCCTGAATGTCTATGCCTTCACCGCGCTGATGTTCATCCTCGGCATCGCCTTCGCGTTCGGCAAGGCGAGCGTCTTCAAATACATCAGCGACGACTATCCGGGCAATATCGGCACCGTCAGCGGCATCGTCGGGCTCGCCGGCGGGCTGGGCGGCTTCGTGCTGCCGATCATGTTCGGCGCGCTGATGGACCTGACCGGCATCCGCTCCAGCGCCTTCATGCTGATGTACGGTGTGGTCTGGGTCTCGCTGATCTGGATGTACTGGACCGAGGTGCGCAGGGCCGAGGTCATGGGACCGAAGGCGACCGAGTTCCACCTGGCAGGCTGAGGACAAGCTCATGAGCAAAGCAGACATTCAGGACTGGCGGCCCGAGGACGAGGCCTTCTGGGAGGCCACCGGCAAGAAGATCGCCTACCGCAACCTGTGGATCTCGATTCCGGCGCTGCTGTGCGGGTTCGCGGTCTGGGGCATGTGGGGCATCATCACGGTGGAGATGCTCAACCTCGGCTTCCCATTCACCCAGGCGCAGCTCTTCACGCTGACCGCGATCGCCGGCATCTCGGGCGCGACGATGCGCATTCCGGCGTCGTTCTTCATCCGCCTCGCCGGCGGGCGCAATACGATCTTCCTGACGACGACGATGCTGCTCGCGCCGGCGATCGGCACCGGCATCGTGCTGCAGCACCCCGACTGGCCGCTGTGGTCGTTCCAGCTGATGGCGCTGTGGTGCGGCGTCGGCGGCGGCAACTTCGCCTCGTCGATGTCCAACATCAGCACCTTCTTCCCGAAGCGCATGAGCGGCACCGCGCTCGGGCTGAACGCCGGGCTCGGCAATTTCGGCGTGACGACGATGCAGATCGTCATTCCGCTCGTCATGTCGGTGCCGCTGCTCGGCGCCTTGAGCGGCGACCCGATGACGCTGCAGAAGGCGAGCGGCTGGATCTTCGGCAAGATCCCCGCCGGCACCCAGATCTGGATCCAGAACGGCGGCTTCGCCTGGGTGTTGTCGCTCGTGCCGCTGGGCATCCTGTGCTGGTTCGGCATGAACAACCTGAAGACGGTTTCGCCCGACACCGGCAACCCGCTCGTCGCCTTCGGCAAGATCACCTGGCTCTATACGCTCGCGTTCATCCCGTCGCTGCTCGGGCTGTACCTGTACCTGCCGGCGCCCACCGGGCTCGGGCTGATCAGCATGTGGGTGGCGATTCCGCTCGACATCATCGCCGCGCTGACGGTGATGCGGCTGGCCGCGTTCGGGCCGATGAAGGATGCCGTGAA
>CALMIL010000168.1 GCA_937864005.1 uncultured Burkholderiales bacterium | reverse complement strand
GACGGCCGCGTGAAGACGCTGCACCCGGTGATCCACGGCGGGCTGCTCGCGCGGCGCGACCTGCCCGAGCACCTCGAGGCGCTGAAGACGCACGGCATCGCCGCGATCGACCTGCTCGTCGTCAACCTCTATCCGTTCGAGGCGACGGTCGCGAAGGCCGGCTGCACGCTGGAAGACGCGATCGAGAACATCGACATCGGCGGCCCGGCGATGCTGCGCTCGGCGGCGAAGAACTGGAACGATGTCGCGGTGCTGACCGACGCCTCGCAGTACGCCGGCGTGATCGCCGAACTGCAGCGCGACGGCAGCGTCTCGCGCGCGACGCGCTTCGCGCTCGCGGTCGCCGCATTCAACCGTGTCAGCAACTACGATGCCGCGATCAGCGACTATCTGTCTTCGCTGCAGGCGGACGGCACGCGCGCCGAATTCCCGGCGCAGAGCAACGGCCGCTTCGTCAAGCTGCAGGATCTGCGCTACGGCGAGAACCCGCACCAGAGCGCCGCCTTCTATCGCGATCTGTACCCGGCGCCCGGCTCGCTCGTCGCCGCGCTGCAGTTGCAGGGCAAGGAGCTCTCGTACAACAATATCGCCGACGCCGACGCGGCGTGGGAGTGCGTGAAGTCGTTCGACGCCGCGACGCCCTGCTGCGTGATCGTCAAGCACGCCAATCCGTGCGGCGCCGCGATCGGCGCGAGCGCGGCCGAGGCCTACGACAAGGCTTTCAAGACCGACCCGACCTCGGCCTTCGGCGGCATCATCGCCTTCAACACCGCCGTCGACGGCGCGGCGGCGGCGCTGATCGCAAAGCAGTTCGTCGAGGTGCTGATCGCGCCCGCCTTCAGCACCGACGCGCTCGAAGTCTTCAAGGCGAAGGCGAACACGCGGCTGCTGAGGATCGCGCTCGACGGCGTGCAGCGCGACGGCCGCACGGCCTGGGCGCGCGGGCGCAACCTGCACGACGTGAAGCGCGTCGGCTCGGGCCTGCTGATCCAGAGCGCCGACAACCACGAACTCGACCGCGGCGCGCTGAAGATCGTCACCGTGAAGCAACCCAGTGCGCAGCAACTGGACGATCTGATCTTCGCCTGGACCGTCGCCAAATACGTCAAGAGCAACGCGATCGTCTTCTGCGGCGACGGCATGACGCTCGGCGTCGGCGCGGGGCAGATGAGCCGCATCGACTCGGCGCGCATCGCGAGCATCAAGGCGGCGAATGCCGGGCTCACGCTCGCCGGCTCGGCCGTCGCGAGCGACGCCTTCTTCCCGTTTCGCGACGGGCTGGACGTCGTCGTCGATGCCGGCGCGAGCTGCGTGATCCAGCCGGGCGGCAGCGTGCGCGACGCCGAGGTCATCGCCGCCGCGAACGAGCGCGGCATCGCGATGGTGTTCACCGGCGTGCGCCACTTCAGGCACTGAAGTGAACCACCCCCTACGCGGTTCGCGCGTCCCTCCAGGGGGCCGAGCCCGGACACGAAAGGTCCGGTGGACCCTTCGTGCCTGGCGAGGGGTGGGGCGACGTCGCCCGACGCGGCCTGCAAGGCCCGCTGGCGGACCGGCAAAGCGCTTGCGCTTCGGCGCAGGCTCATATCGCGCGAGCGATGTGATGCCGGAGCCAAAACCGGATCCGCGGCGGTCGCTTGGGAAGACTCGGTTCATACGTCGCGGATGGCGCTTCGGCGTCATCGACAGCTGACGCCGGCTCCATTGACGCCGCCCGAGACCGCGCAGTGAACCTTGCCGCCGACGCCGCCGGCTTCGTCCTCTCCGGGGTCGCGCGCCTGATCACCGGTGCACAGGGCCACTGGTACGGCTGCCCGCCGAAGGCCGAGCAGCGCATCTATTTCGCCAACCACCAGAGCCACTTCGACTGGGTGCTGATCTGGGCCGCGCTGCCCGGCGACCTGCGCGCGCGCACGCGGCCGATCGCGGCGAAGGACTACTGGACCAAGAGCCGCTTCAAGCACTGGCTGACGCGCGAGGTCTTCAACGCCGTCTACGTCAGCCGCACCCGCGGCGAGGAGGAAGACCCGCTCGAGCCGCTCGCCCAGGCGCTGACGGCGGGCGATTCGCTCGTCATCTTTCCCGAAGGCACGCGCAGCAACAAGGACGAGCCGCAGGCATTCAAGGCCGGCCTGTACCATCTCGCCGAACGCTTCCCCGAGGTGCAGCTGATCCCGACCTGGATCGACAACGTGCAGCGCGTGATGCCCAAGGGCGAGGTCGTCCCGGTGCCGGTGCTGTGCTCGGTCACCTTCGGCGCGCCCTTGCAACTCGAGCCGGGCGAGGACAAGCACGCCTTCCTCGACCGCGCCCGCGCGGCGGTGATCGCACTGCGGGAGGTGGCCGCGTGAGCCGCGAAAGAGGGGCCCCACGCAGTGGGGATCGAAGCGCGAACGCGGCCGAGCCACCGACCGCTCTGCGCCGGGCATTGCGCATGTGGTGCGGAGGTGGCCGCGTGAGCCGCGATAGAGGGGCCCCACGCAGTGGGGATCGAAGTGAGAGAACGCGGCCAAGCCACCGACCGCTCGGTGCCGGGCATTGCCTGCGCAGTGCGGCGGGGGCCGCCTGATGGGCGCGCTGCGCGGCTTGAGCGTGGAGCAGCAGGTGGCGTTGCTGTTCGTCGTCCTGTTCGGCGTGCTGGCGCTGGTCTCGATCTCGGCACAGATGGTCTCGCTGCGCGAGGTGGAAGACGACCGCGTGCGCGAGCGCCGCGCGCGCTTCAAGCGCGAGCTCAACGCGATCTGGATCGGCGCGCTCGCATTCTGGGTCGCATGGATTTCGGGGCCGGTCGGCGCGACGCTGCTCTTTGGCGTGCTGTCGTTCATCGCGCTGCGCGAGTTCATCACCCTCACCCACACGCGGCGCGCCGACCATCGCAGCCTGCTGCTCGCCTTCTTCGTCATCCTGCCGGCGCAGTTCGTGCTGGCCGGGGCGCAGAGCCTGAACCTGTTCATGGTCTTCATCCCGGTCTACAGCTTCCTCGCGATCCCGGTCGTCAGCGCCTTCGGCAACGATCCGCAGCGCTTCCTCGAGCGCACTGCGAAGATCCAGTGGGGCATCATGGTCTGCGTCTACGGCACGAGCCATGCGCCGGCGCTGCTGCTGCTCGACTTTCCCGGCCACGACGGGCGCGGCGCCTTCCTCGTCTTCTATCTCGTGATGGTCGCAGCCAGCGCCTATATCGCGCAGGAGGCGATCTCGCGGCGGATGCGCAGCATGCCTGTTGCGCGCCAGATCAGCCGCACGTTCTCGTGGCGCGCGTGGCTGGCCGGCGCGCTGGCTGCGGGGTTCGTCGGCGCCCTGCTCTACTGGGCGACGCCGTTCAAGCCCTGGCAGGCGTTCGCCATGGGTGCGCTGGCCGGCGCCGTCGGCACGCTCGGCGATTTCGTGATGAAGGCGCTCAAGCGCGACGCCGGCGTGCGCCACTGGGGCGGCAAGGCGACAGTGACCGGCGCGGTCGGCCTGCTCGACCGCATCGCCCCGCTGTGCTTCGCGGCGCCGGTGTTCTTTCACGTCGTGCGTTGGTACTTCGTGCCGTGACACCAGCCCACGCGAGGCCGCCATGACCCAGCTTCGCATCCTCGGCATCGACCCCGGACTGCGCACCACCGGCTGGGGCGTGATCGACGCCGACGGCGCGGCGCTGCGCTACGTCGCGAGCGGAACGATCAAGACCGACAGCGTCGACAGCGGCCACCTGCCGGCACGGCTCGCGATCATCTTCGACGGCGTGCGCGAGATCGCGGCGCGCTACGCGCCGCAATCGGCGTCGATCGAGATCGTGTTCGTCAACGTCAACCCGCAGAGCACGCTGCTGCTCGGCCAGGCGCGCGGCGCGGCGATCACCGCGCTCGCCTTCGGCGGCCTCGAAGTCGCCGAATACACCGCGCTGCAGATGAAGAAGGCCGTCGTCGGCCACGGCCAGGCGAGGAAGGAGCAGGTGCAGCAGATGGTCTCGCGCCTGCTCGCGCTGCCCGGCCTGCCGGGCAAGGACGCCGCCGACGCCCTCGGCCTCGCCGTCTGCCACGC
>CALMIL010000167.1 GCA_937864005.1 uncultured Burkholderiales bacterium | reverse complement strand
GCAGTTGGGGGCCGGCCGAGGCGAAGGCGATCGCGCCGCCCGGCGGCTGGCACGACCCGCAGGTCGGTCAAGTCTAGATTCGGCAGTTGACCGCTTGCAGCCGTTGGCAATATCGCATGAACATCCAGCTTAGGGTCCACTGGGAGGCTCACCGTTCGGGCGACAGCGCTGCGCACCCGATCGAACCACGCTGCGACGCGCTGGCCGCGTTGCTCTTCCTCGCGGGCGCGAGCCCGCAGCGTCGTCGCGCCTTGCCAGCACGCCGCATCGCGGCTCGCTCGGCCGCGCCCAACTGCCGAATCTAGACTTATGCACATCGAGGTGCTGCCCGACGCCGAAGCAGCCGCGGCGCGCGCGGCGGCGTTCATCGCTGCGCAGGCACGCGCCGCGGTGCGGGCCAGGGGCGTCTTCTGCTTCGCCGCGAGCGGCGGGCGCACGCCGTGGCTGATGCTGCGCCGGCTCGCGGACGAAGATATCCCTTGGGCGAAGGTTCATCTGTTCCAGGTCGACGAGCGCGTCGCGCCGGAAGGTAGCGCCGATCGCAACCTGACCCACATTCAGGAGTCGCTGCTCGCGCACGTGCGGCTGTCGCGGGCGCAGGTGCATGCGATGCCGGTCGCGGCGGCCGATCTCGAAGCCGCGGCGCGCGACTATGCGGCGCAGTTGGTGACGCTGGCCGGGTCGCCGCCGGTGCTCGACCTCGTCCACCTCGGCCTCGGCGCAGACGGGCATACCGCGTCGCTCGTGCCGGGCGATGCGGTGCTCGCCGTCGCCGACGCCGCGGTCGCGGCGACCGGGCCCTATATGGGGCACCGGCGCATGACGCTCACCCGTCCGACGCTCGATCGCGCGCGCTGCATCCTCTGGCTCGTGACCGGCAGCGAGAAAGCGGCGATGCTGGAGAAGCTGTGCGCCGCCGATGCGTCGATCCCGGCCGGCCGCATCGCGCAGCGCAACGCCTGCCTGATCGCCGATCGCGCGGCCGGCGCGCCCGACGCGAGGCGAACGTGAACGGCGCGAAGACGGCCGAGGATGCGCGCCTGGACGAAGCGCGCGAACAGGGCGTCGCCTGGCGCCGCTTCGGCCCCTACGTCAGCGAGCGCCAGTGGGGCACGGTGCGCGAGGACTACAGCGCCGATGGCGACGTCTGGGAGGCTTTCACCCACGACCAGGCCCGCTCGCGCGCGTACCGCTGGGGCGAGGACGGCATCGCCGGCATCAGCGACGACCGCCAGCGCCTGTGCTTCGCGCTGACGCTGTGGAACGGCGCCGACGAGATGCTCAAGGAACGGCTGTTCGGACTCACCGGCCGCGAGGGCAATCACGGCGAGGACGTGAAGGAGTGCTACTTCCATCTCGACAACCTGCCGAGCCACGCGTACATGAAATACTTGTACAAGTACCCGCAGCAGGCCTTCCCGTATGCCGAGTTGCGCGCCGAGAACGCGCGCCGTGGCCGGCTCGATCCGGAGTACGAACTGCTCGATACCGGCATCTTCGATGCGAACCGCTATTTCGACGTCTTCGTCGAGTACGCGAAGGCGGGGCCGAACGATATGCTGGTGCGCATCAGCGCCGCCAATCGCGGGCCCGATGCGGCGGCGCTGCACCTGCTGCCGACATTGTGGTTCCGCAACGACTGGTCCTGGAAGCCGGACCGGCCGCGCCCGCGGATCGCGCCCGCGTCCAAGCGCGCGAATGTGCTCGAGGCGGCGCATCGCGGGCTCGAGACCTTCTGGCTGCACTTCGATGCGCCCGAGCAGCTCCTCTTCACCGACAACGACAGCAATGCGGCCCGGCTGTGGGGCCTGCCGACCGCGGGTTTCGCGAAGGACGGCTTCGACGACTGCATCGTCCACGGGCGCGAGGATGCGGTGAATCCGGCGCAGTCGGGCACCAAAGCCGCGCCGCACTATCGCTTCGTTGTTGCGGCCGGCGAGACGCGCGTCGTGCGGCTGCGCCTGACGAACGACGGCGCGCTCGGCGACGCGCTCGGCAGCGGCTTCGATGCAGTGTTCGATCTGCGCATCGGTGAGGCCGATGCGTTCTACCGCCGCGTGACGCCCTTCGATCTGCCCGACGCGCTGCGCAATATCCAGCGCCAGGCCTTTGCCGGGCTACTCTGGAACAAGCAGTACTACCACTATGTCGTCGCCCACTGGCTGCGCGGCGACAGCAGCGGCCCGGCGCCGCCCCCGTCACGCTGGCTGGGACGCAACCACGACTGGGAGCATTTCGCGTCGAGCGACATCCTGTCGATGCCCGACAAATGGGAGTACCCCTGGTTCGCCGCCTGGGATACGGCGTTTCACTGCGTCGCGTTCGCGCTGATCGACGCCGACTTCGCGAAGGAGCAGCTGATCCTGCTGACGCGCGAGTGGTATATGCATCCGAACGGCCAGATCCCGGCCTACGAATGGTCGTTCGGCGACGTCAATCCGCCGGTTCACGCCTGGGCCGCGATCCGCATCTGCCAGATCGAGCAGAAGATGACCGGGCGCATGGATATCGGGTTTCTGAAGCGCATCTTCGCCAAGCTCCTGATCAACTTCACCTGGTGGGTGAACCGCAAGGACGCGCAAGGCAACAACCTGTTCGAAGGCGGCTTCCTCGGCCTCGACAATATCGGCGCCTTCGACCGCAGCGCGGGGCTGCCCGAGGGCGGCCAGCTCGAAGAGGTCGACGGCACGAGCTGGATGGCGATGTACTGCCTGAACATGCTCAATATCGCTCTCGTGCTGGCGCGCAGCGATGCGGTCTACGAGGATGTCGCGACCAAGTTCTTCGAGCATTTCGTCTATATCGGCGAGGCGCTGAATCGGGTCGAGGCGGGCGAAGGCGGCAAGCGCGTCGGACTGTGGGACGAGGCGCAGGGCTACTATTTCGACGCCCTGCTGCTGCCCGACGGGCGCCGCATCGCGGTCGATGCGTTCACGATCGCGGGGCTCGTTCCGCTGTTCGCGATCGCGGTCGCCGATCACGAGACGTTCGCGAGCTTCAAGGATTTCGGCGCACGCTATCGCTGGTTCGCCGAGCAGCGGCCCGAACTGCTCGGCAACCTTGCCGACCTGACGCAGACCGGGGTCGACAAGCGCAACCGGCTTGCGCTCGTCGATGCGCGCAAGCTGGCGCGCATCCTCGGCCACGTGCTCGACGAGCAGCACATGCTCAGTGCAAACGGCATCCGCTCGGTGTCCAGGCGCCATGCGGCGCAGCCCTTCACGCTGAGCATCGACGGCCAGACCTTCACGCTCGACTACGAACCGGCCGAATCGACGAGCGGCCTCTTTGGCGGCAACTCGAACTGGCGCGGCCCGGTCTGGTTTCCGCTCAACTTCCTGCTCATCGAGGCGCTGCAGAAGCACCACTATTTCCACGGCGACGATTTCAAGGTCAACGACCCCGCCGGCACCGACCGCAGCCTGACGTTGTGGGAGGTGACGAGCGACCTGTCGCAGCGGCTGATCGCGCTCTTCGTCCCCGACGCCGGCGGCAGGCGCCCGGCGCATGGGCGCAACGCGAAATTCGCGACCGATCCGCACTGGAAGGACCTCGTGCTCTTCTACGAATATTTCGACGGCGAGACCGGCGCCGGTCTTGGCGCGAGCCACCAGGCGGGCTGGAGCGCGCTCGTCGCCAAGCTGATCCAGCAGCACGCCGAATACACGCTTGCCGGCCGCGCGCCGGAAGCGGCGGCGGATCAGCGCTTCGACGCCGGCTGAAGGCGCAGCGCAAGGCGGCCCGGAGGCGTTTCGGCCTCACGCATAATTCAGCCTCCGGCGCATCCATCGAGGGTGCTGCCACACCGATCCCCTTCCCGGAGAAGAACCTTCCATGAACCGAATCCTGTCCCGCCTGATGGCCCCCTTGCTTGCCTTGATGCTCGTTGCCTGCGCCACGCCGCAGCCGGTGCCGGTCGAGATCCGGCAGGGCAGGATCGAACAGATCACCGATACCACGATCGCGAGCAACCAGCACCAGGGCGTGGGCGCCGTGCTCGGCGGTCTGGCCGGCGTCGGCATCGGCAGCCTGATCGGCGGCGGCACCGGACGCGACGTGGCCATGGTCGCCGGTGCGGTCGGCGGTGCGCTCGCCGGCAACGAGATCCAGAAGCGCAATGCGCAGCCGATCGCCGGCCAGCAGATCTTCGTTCGCATGAAGTCGGGCGTGCTTGTCGAGGTCACGCAGCCCGTCAACCCGGCCCTTCACGTCGGCCAGGAGGTCTTCATCCAGGGCAGCGGCGAGGGCGCCCTGGTCGTGCCCCGTTAAGTCGCAGCGAGGGCCGCGCCGCGCAGCGAGTGCGTCAGCGCGGCGCTGATCCGCACGTCGACGAGCTGGCCGATGAGCCGTGGTGGCGCGGCGAAATTGACGCTGCGGTTGCACTCGGTGCGGCCGGTCAGTTCGGCCGCGTCCTTGCGCGACCGCCCTTCGACCAGCACGCGCTGAGTGCTGCCGACGAGCGATTCGCTGATGCGCGCAGCGTTCGCGTCGATCACGGATTGCAGCCGTTGCAGCCGCGCGAGCTTGACCTGCTGCGGCGTGTCGTCGGCGAGTGACGCCGCCGGCGTGCCGGGGCGCGGGCTGAAGACGAAGGAAAAACTGGCGTCGAAGCCGACCTCGTCGATCAACGCCATCGTGCGCTCGAAATCGGCGTCCGTCTCGCCCGGGAAGCCGACGATGAAATCGCTGCCGATGCGGATGTCGGGGCGCACGGCGCGCAGCTTCCTCACCGTGCTCTTGAATTCGAGCGAGGTGTAGCCGCGCTTCATCGCGGCGAGGATGCGGTCGGCCCCGTGCTGCACCGGCAGGTGCACGTGGTTGACGAGTTGCGGCACGCGCGCGTAGGCGTCGATCAGGCGCTGCGTGAACTCCTTCGGGTGGCTCGTCGTATAGCGGATGCGCGCGATGCCGGGGATCGCGGCAACGAGTTCGAGCAGCAGCGCGAAGTCGGCGACCTCCGACGTTGCTCCCATCGCACCGCGCCAGGCATTGACGTTCTGCCCGAGCAGCGTCACCTCCCTCGCCCCCTGTTCGGCGAGGCCGGCGACCTCGGTCAGCACGTCGTCGAGCGGGCGCGAGACCTCCTCGCCCCGCGTGTAGGGCACGACGCAGTAGCTGCAGTACTTCGAGCAGCCTTCCATGATCGAGACGAAGGCGGTCGCGCCGTCGACCCGGGCCGGCGGCAGATGGTCGAACTTCTCGATCTCGGGAAAGCTGATATCGACCTGCGCGCGGCCGCCGCTCGCGCGGCGCGCGAGCATCTCGGGCAGCCGGTGCAGCGTCTGCGGGCCGAAGACGAGGTCGACGAACGGCGCTCGCTCGAGGAGCGCCTCGCCCTCTTGGCTCGCGACGCAGCCGCCGACGCCGATCAGCGCGCCGCGCGCCTTCAGGTGCTTGACGCGGCCGAGGTCGCTGAAGACCTTCTCCTGCGCCTTTTCGCGCACCGAGCAGGTATTGAAGAGGATCAGGTCGGCCTGCTCGACGTCGGCGGTCGGCACGTAGCCCTCTGCGGCGCGCAGCACGTCGGCCATCTTGTCCGAGTCGTACTCGTTCATCTGGCAGCCGAAGGTCTTGATGAAGACCTTCTTCGATGTCGCGGCGGTCACGGCCGGTTCCTCACGGCTTGGCCCAGGTCTGCGTGCCGGGGTCGAATTGCCAGCTTGCCGCCTGCTCGCGCGTCACCGGCCAGAGCCGCCCGATCTCCTCGTCGGTCAGCACCCAGATGTCCTTGATCTGGCCCTGCATGTCGATCGTGTAGTTGACGATGAAGCTCTGGCCGGCGAAGGCGCCGGTCGTCGCCAGCATGTTGTTCTGGCCGCGGATGCGCGCGCCCGGCGCGAGGCGCGCCTGCGCGCCGTTGAGCACCGCCAGCGGCGGATGCTCGATCGCGAGCCTGCCGCGCAGCGAATCGGCCGGAAAGTTGCGCCGCAGCTGCGCGTTCGCGGCGAATGCCGCGGCAAGACCGAGCGTGGCAAGGAGCAGCAGGTTGCGGCGATGCATGGTGGCAGTCCTGTGGCGACGCGGTCGCGATGGGTGCGGACGGAATAACGCAGTGCGCAATGCAAACCGGCTCCGAGTCGGTCGACCGGGAGCCGGCAGCGGATTCTCTGGTGGCGCTTCAGGGA
>CALMIL010000166.1 GCA_937864005.1 uncultured Burkholderiales bacterium | reverse complement strand
GAGAGCTGCTCGCCCGCCTTCATCAGGCCGATCTCGGCGGTGAGCGAGGTCCCCGCACGGCCGGCGAACAGCAGCGCGGCGACGACCGGCCCGAGCTCGCGCACGAGGGCGAGGTTGACGATCAGGCCGAGCGATTCGGTCGCGCCGTAGGTGACGAGCGCGTAGTACATCTGCAGCGCGAGCACGAAGCCGACCGCCATGCCCGACGCCGCGATGATGACGATCGAGCGGTTGCCGATGACGTGGATCTGCACGACGACGAGCCCGAAGCGGCGCAGCGCCGCCGGAGCCGCACGCAGCAGATCGACGAAGAAGAATGCGGCGTGGCCGAAGCCGCGCAGCACGTCGAGCGATCGCGTACCGAGAACCGCGAGGGCGTTCATGGCGGCGTCGCGGCGGCGAGGCCGAAGTCCTGGTCGAGGCTCGCCGCCGGATAGTGGAACCTGACCGGGCCGTCGGGTTCGCCGCGCACGAACTGGCGCACCTCGGGATCGGTCGAGCCCATCAGCTCCGCGGGCGTGCCCTGGGCGACGATGCGGCCGCGGGTCGCCATCAGCACGACGTGATCGCTGATCGCCATGCATTCGGCAATATCGTGCGAGACGACGATCGAGGTCGCGCCCGTCGCGTCGTTCAGGGTGCGGATCAGCTTGGCCGCGACACCCATCGAGATCAGGTCGAGCCCGGTGAAAGGCTCGTCGTACATGATCAGTTCGGGGTCGAGCGCGATCGCGCGGGCGAGCGCGATGCGCCGCGCCATGCCGCCCGAGACCTCGGCAATGCGCAGATCGGCCGCGCCGCGCAGGCCGACGGCCTCGAGCTTCATCAGCACGATATCGCGGATCATCGGCTCGGGCAGATCGGTCTGCTCGCGCAGCGGAAACGCGACGTTGTCGAAGACCGAAAGGTCGGTGAAGAGCGCGCCGAACTGGAACAGCATCCCGAGGCGCCGGCGCAGCCGGTACAGGCCTACGCGATCGCTCACGTCGACCCGCGTGCCGTCAAATCGCACCTCGCCCCGATCCGCGCCATGGACGCCGCCGATCAGGCGCAGCAGCGTCGTCTTGCCGCAGCCCGACCCGCCGAGCAGGGTCGTGACCTTGCCGCGCGCGAACGAGAGTGTCACGTCGTCGAGGATCATGCGGCTCGGGTCATAGCCGAAGCGCACGTGGTCGATCTCGATCAGGTTGTCGGCTTCTCGCCGGTCGTCGGATTTCACTCGGCAGCGCGCGAAGGCGTGGTTGGTAAACGGGCCCGCGCAAAGGACGTGCGCTGCGCGTACAGGGGAATGCAAGTCGATCGCTTCATTCTCGCATGCAGGCCGAAGCGCGGCCGGGCGGCCGGCGATCGGGCGCACCGCCGGCGCGCGTCCACGGCAGCGGCGCCGCCGGTGGCGACGATTGGGTAATATTTGCGCCTGGCCGAATCGGCTTGCAATGCACGGAAGGCCGACACAGGCGGGGTGCCGAGGAGAGACGGGAATGTCGAAGGAACGCCTGACGATTGGCAGCGACGGCAAGCCGCTGCCTACCCTGCCCCCCGAGCGCGATGCGCGCGTATGGGCGCGCATGGCGCGCGTCATGGTCTATACCCCCGCCTTCCTGGCGATCCTGCTGCTCAAGGCAGGCGAGCCGACCGCCTTCGGCATCTCGATCGAACTGCTGATGCTGGCGAGCGCGTCGGCCGTCGTCGGGGGGCTCTTCGTCGGCGCGCAATCCGATGGCCGGGGCGCCGATATCGCCTCGCGCACCGGCATCTGGAGCGGCTCGCTGGTGATGGAACTGCTGTGCGCGGTGCCGATCCTGTGCGCGGTGCCGGCGCTGTTTCGCGAGATCGCCACCAGCGCGATGCTCCATGGACGTGCACCGAGCACGATCGACGTGCCGCTCGGCGCCTCCGAGATCCTGCCGGCGCTCGCCGTCGTCGCCTTCATGCTCTACCAGTTGTGCGGCTACGGCACGCTCAACTACATCGTCTCGCGGCCGCTCAACTGGGCCATCAACCTCGCGATCGCGGCGCTGATCTTCGCCGCCTACGGCGCCAACTGGATCGGCGCCTATGTCGCGGAGCGGACACTCGGCAGCATCCTGATGATCGGCATGGTGGTGCTTGTCTGGTACGGCATCCTCGAACTGCGCTCGATGCAGGCCGACTACGACGCGCGCTGTCCGCCGAAGGACGCGTCCGCCAGACACCTGGCCTGAACGCGCGCCCGGGAGATCGCGCACCGTGTGGTGGATCAGCTACCGCGGCGAAGGCGCGCACGGCCTCGACAATATCGGCGTCTTCCGGGACGACGGGTCGGTGCAAAGCGACCATCCGCTGCTGCTCGACCCCGCGCCCGATGCGCACCCGCTGCATATCGCGCGCGGTTTCGCGCTGATCGACGACGATCTCTACATCGCCAGCGCATGGCGGCGCGACAGCCATATCGCGCGCTATCGGCGAGACGGCAATTCGTTTTGCTTTGCCGACAATCTCGTCACGTCCGGGCAGGTCCCGGCACTCGTCCATCCGTTCGATGTCGATGTCGGCGACGACGGCCGCATCTACATCTCCTGCCAGGATACGAATACGGTGATCGCGCTGCGGCCGGAACAGGGCCGGCCGGCGGCGGTCGCGTCGCATCTGCGCCGGACCTTCCCGGGCGGGCGCTTCCTTGCCGGCACGGTCGTCGCTTCGGCGCATGGCGGGCTGCCCGATGCCGGCAACACGCCGCTGCAGGACGTGCCGCCGCCGCAGGGGCTGGAAGTCGTGCTCGACGTGCACGGCCGGCCGCACCACTCGGTGCGCGGCATCATCGTGCATCGCGGGCTGCTCTACGTCGCCGACGAGGCGGCCGATGCGGTCAAGATCTTCGAAGTGCGCACCGGAAGGCTGATCGCGCGCATCCGCGGCAAATGGCTGCACAAGCCGGTGCACCTGGTGCTGGCCTCGGAGACGCTCTATATCGGCGCCGCCGGCAGCGGCAGCATCCTCGCCTATGCGATCCCGGCCGAACCTCCGGCGGGCAAGCTCAAGGCCGAAGTCATCGTCGGCGGCAAGCTCGCGGCGCCGTCGGGCTTCGCCATCGGTCCGGACGGCGACCTGTACGTGGCCGAGCGCTTCAAGCAGCGGGTTCGCCGCTTCTCGATCGACGGCAGGAAGAAGGGAACCTTCATCGACGGGCTGCCCGATATCCCCGAATTCCTGCTGCACGTGCCGGACCGGGAACCGGGAACGCCCGCGATGACGCCGGCATCCCGAAGCACGCCATGAATTCTCCAACTTGCCGCGGCTTGCGGGTTCGCGGCACCCAGCCTTGCGCAACGCGGCCCTCGGGCCGCGCGGGCTGGCCAAAATCGCCACTGCTGGCCATCCTGCCGCTGGTGTGGAGCCTCGCCGGTCTGGCGCAGACGGTGGAGCGCTACGAGGGCATGTGCGATGCCTCCGCCGCCGCGGCGCTGGACGAGCGCCACTTCGTCGTCGCGAGCGACGAGAAGAACGTCTTGCACATCTACGAGCATGGCCGCCCGCAAGTGCTGGCAAAGGTGGCGCTGGACGATTTTCTGCGCACCGGCGGCGACGAGGCCGATCTCGAGGCCGGGACGCGGGTTGGCGATCGCATCTACTGGATGGGTTCGATGGGTCGCGACCGCAAGGGCCGGCCCGCGCCGGCGCGCGACCGCTTCTTCGCCACCGATATCGAGCCTGGCGGCGCGCTGCCGGCGCTGCGGCCGGTGGGCGACGCGCCAGCCCGCCTGCGCGAGGCCATCATCGCGAGCGAGGCCGGACGCGAATGGCAGCTCGGGCAGGCGGCCGTCAAGGCGCCCGAGGCCGTCGGCGGCCTGAATATCGAAGGCCTGACGCATACCGGCGACGGGGCGCTGCTGATCGGCTTTCGCAACCCGCTGCGCGCGGGCAGGGCGCTGGTGCTGCCGCTGCTGAACCCGGCCGACGTGATCGTCGGCCAGGCGCCACGCTTCGGCCCGGCGATCGCGCTGGATCTGGGCGGGCGCGGCGTGCGCGCGATGGCGCGCACCGCCGATGGCTACCTGTTGGTCGGCGGACCCGTCGCCGACGACGGCAGCTTCGCCCTGTTCCACTGGCGTGGCGGCAGCGACGCGCCCCAGCCGCTCACGCAGCCGGCGCTCGGCACGCTGCGCCCAGAGGCGCTGTTCGGCTGGCCCGGCGGCGTACAGTGGCAACTGATCAGCGACGACGGCGGCGTCATCGAGCAAGGCAAGCCCTGCAAGAAGCTCGAGGACCGCAAGCAGAGCTTTCGCAGCCTGACCTTCACGCGCTGACCGGCCCGAGCCGGGAGGCGCGGCCAGCGTAGCAGTTCGGCGTCAGAGGAGTACGCATGACAGGCATGACCAACATGGCCACAGTGGAGATCAAAGCCTTCGTGCCCGCGAGAGACTTCGAGCTTTCGAAGCGCTTCTACACAGACTTGGGATTCGAGCTTGCCTGGTCCTCCGACGATCTGGCCTACTTTCATACTGGTCGATCCAGTTTCCTGCTTCAGCGCTTCTACGTGGAAGCGCACGCCAACAATTTCATGATGCATATGTTGGTCGAGGACGTAGAGGTTTGGTGGCAGCACGTTGCCTCGAATCAGCTTGGGAAGAAGTACGGTGTCCGGGTGCTGCCTCCCGCCGATCGCCCGTGGGGCATCCGCGACTTCACAGTGGATGATCCAACCGGCGTGCTTTGGCGTATCGGTCAGAACATCGAAAGCGCCGAACAAGGCGCTGCAGCCGATCGCGGCGTAGACGGCGCTGCGGCTGAGCGCTAGCGATCGCTCGCGCCCACGAGGTACTTGTCGACGGCGCGCACCGCCTGTCGGCCCTCGCGCCGCGCGGGCTCGCGCCCGCGCGTTCGTCGATTCGCCCGCAGGGCGATCCGCGAGGGGCGCTCAGCGTGGCAGATCGCTCGCGCCCACGAGGTACTTGTCGACGGCGCGCACCGCCTGTCGACCCTCGCGCCGCGCGGGCTCGCGCCCGCGCGTTCGTCGATTCGCCCGCAGGGCGATCCGCGAGGGGCGCTCAGCGTGGCAGATCGCTCGCGCCCATCAAGAACTCGTCGACGGCGCGGGCGGCTTGTCGACCCTCGCGGATCGCCCAGACGACAAGCGATTGGCCGCGCCGCATGTCGCCGGCGGCAAAGACCTTGGCCGCATTCGTCGCATAGCCGCCTTCGGCCTCGGTGTGCGCCAACGCGTTGCCGCGCGCGTCGCGCTCGACGCCGAAGGCTTCGAGCGTCGCCGCCATCGGGCTCGTGAAGCCCATCGCGAGCAGAACGAGGTCGGCCGCCAGCGTCTGCTCGCTGCCCGGCAGTTCGACCATCCTGCCGCCCTCCCATTGCACGCGCACCGCCTTCAGGGCCTTCACCTTGCGCGCGTCCCTGCCCTCGCCGGCGAGGAATTCCTTGGTCGCGATCGCGAACTCGCGCCCGCAGCCTTCCTCGTGGCTCGACGAGGTGCGCAGCTTGATCGGCCAATAGGGCCAGACGAGCGGCTTGTTCTCGTGCTCGGGCGGCATCGGCAGCAGCTCGAACTGGGTCACGCTCTTCGCGCCGTGCCGGTTGCTCGTGCCGACGCAGTCGCTGCCGGTATCGCCGCCACCGATCACGATCACATGCTTGCCGTCGGCGCGGATCTGCGCGATGCCCTCCTTCTTGAGCTTGTCGCCGGCATTGACCTTGTTTTGCTGCGGCAGGAACTCCATCGCGAAATGGACGCCGTCGAGATCGCGCCCCGGCACCGGCAGGTCGCGGCTTTGCTCGGCACCGCCGGCAAGCAGCACGGCGTCGAATTCGGCGAGCAGCTGTTCGGCGCCGATCGACGCCTTGGCCCAGTTCGTGACGGCACTCCCCTCGGGCAGGCTGCCGACCAGCATGCCGGTGCGGAATTCGACCCCCTCGGCGCGCATCTGCTCGATGCGACGTTCGATGTGCGACTTGTCGAGCTTGAAGTCGGGGATGCCGTAGCGCAGCAGGCCGCCGAGCCGATCGTTCTTCTCGAATACCGTCACCGCGTGGCCGGCGCGCGCGAGCTGCTGCGCGGCGGCAAGCCCGGCCGGCCCGGAGCCGACGACGGCGACCGTCTTGCCGCTCTGGGTCGCGGCGGGCCGGGGCACGACCCAGCCCTCGGCCCAGGCGCGGTCGATGATCGCGTGCTCGATGCTCTTGATGCCGACTGGATCGTCGTTCACGTTCAGCGTGCACGCCGCCTCGCACGGCGCGGGGCAGATGCGGCCGGTGAACTCGGGAAAGCTGTTGGTCGAATCCAGCACCTCGAAGGCACGCTTCCAGTCGTCGCGGTAGACGAGGTCGTTGAAGTCCGGAATGACGTTGTTGACCGGGCAGCCGTTGAGGCAGAACGGCGTGCCGCAATCCATGCAGCGCGCGCCCTGGATGCGCGCCTCGTCGGTCTTCAGGCCGACGACGAACTCGTTGAAATTCTTCAGCCGCACCTGGACCGGCGCGTAGCCTTCCTCCAGCCGCTCGTACTCCAGAAAGCCGGTGATCTTTCCCATCTGCTTGATGCTCCGTCGCTTGTGCGTTCGCCCGTCGATCAGCCCTTGCCCTCCGCATGCGCGGCCAGCTCGGGCACCTTCGCCTTCGCGATCGTGTGGTCGGCCTCGCGCGCGGCGTGCATCTCGGCGAGCGCGCGCCGGTACTCGTGCGGGAAGACCTTGACGAATCGCGGCCTGCGCTCGGCCCAGTGGTCGAGGATGTCGCGCGCGCGCAGCGACCCGGTCCAGCGGTGGTGCGATTCGATCAGTTTCCTGAGCAGCGTCTCATCGGCCTGCGCCACGCCGCCCTCGCGATGGCGCAGCACGTCACCGCCGCCAGCCATCTGCTCGGCCGCCGGCAGCACGCGCTCGAGCGCGACCATCGCCGGGTTGCAGCGGCTCGCGAAGCCGCCATCCTCGTCGTAGACATAGGCGATGCCGCCGCTCATGCCGGCGGCGAAATTGCGGCCGGTCGTGCCGAGCACGACGACGGTGCCGCCGGTCATGTACTCGCAGCCATGGTCGCCGGTGCCCTCGACGACCGCCGTCGCGCCCGACAGGCGGACCGCGAAGCGCTCGCCGGCGACGCCGCGCAGGAACGCCTCGCCGCTCGTCGCGCCGTACAGCACGGTGTTGCCGACGATGATGTTCTTCGTCGCGTCGCCGCGGAACTCGATGCTCGGCCGCACCACGATGCGCCCGCCCGACAGCCCCTTGCCGGTGTAGTCATTGGCGTCGCCGATCAGGTAGAGCGTGATGCCGCGGGCGAGGAAGGCGCCGAAGCTCTGCCCGCCGGTGCCCTCCATCTGCATGAAGATCGTGTGGTCGGGCAACCCGTCGGGGTGGCGGCGCACGAGCTCACCCGACAGCATCGCGCCGACCGTGCGGTTGCCGTTGCGCACCTCCTCCATGAACTGCACCTTCTCGCCGCGTTCGAGCGCGGGGCGGCACTTCTCGATCAGCCGCACGTCGAACGCACCCTCGAGGCCGTGGTCCTGCGCCTCGACCTGGCGGCGCGCGACTTCGGGCGGCGCCGCCGGCTGCTGGAAGATGCGGCTGAAATCGAGCCCGCAGGCCTTCCAGTGCGCGATGCCGGGCCGGGTGTCGAGCAGATCGCTGCGGCCGATCAGCTCTTCGAGCGTGCGCGCGCCGAGCTGCGCCATGATGCGGCGCGCCTCTTCGGCGACGAAGAAGAAGTAGTTCACCACGTGCTCGGGCCGGCCGGTGAACTTGGCGCGCAGCACCGGGTCCTGCGTTGCGACGCCGACCGGGCAGGTGTTGAGGTGGCACTTCCTCATCATGATGCAGCCCTCGGCGACGAGCGGCGCGGTCGCGAAGCCGAACTCGTCGGCGCCGAGCAGCGCGCCGATCACGACATCGCGTCCGGTCTTCATCTGGCCGTCGGCCTGGACGCGGATGCGCCCGCGCAGGCGGTTCAGCACCAGCGTCTGCTGCGTCTCGGCGAGGCCCAGCTCCCACGGCGTTCCGGCATGCTTGATGCTCGACCACGGCGAGGCGCCGGTGCCGCCATCGTGGCCGGCGATCACGACATGGTCGGCCTTGGCCTTCGCGACACCGGCCGCGACGGTGCCGACGCCGACCTCGCTGACGAGCTTGACGCTGATGCTCGCGTGCTGGTTCGCGTTCTTCAGGTCGTGGATCAGTTGCGCCAGGTCCTCGATCGAGTAGATGTCGTGGTGCGGCGGCGGGCTGATCAGGCCGACGCCCGGCACCGAGTGGCGCAGGTAGCCGATATATTCGCTGACCTTGCCGCCCGGCAGCTGGCCGCCCTCGCCGGGCTTCGCGCCCTGCGCCATCTTGATCTGGATCTGATCGGCCGAGCCGAGGTAGCCGGTCGTCACGCCGAAGCGCCCCGAGGCGACCTGCTTGATCCTGCTGCGCAGCGAATCGCCGGCTTGCAGCGCGTAGTCGGACGCGATCACCTTGGCGCCGACGACGCCGGCGAGCGTCGTGCCTTCGGCGATCGGGATGCCCGCCAGTTCGTTGCGGTAGCGCGCCGGGTCCTCGCCGCCCTCGCCGGTATTGCTCTTGCCGCCGATGCGGTTCATCGCGACGGCGAGCGTCGCGTGCGCCTCGGTCGAGATCGAGCCGAGCGACATCGCGCCGGTCGCGAAGCGCTTGACGATCTCGCTCGCCGGCTCGACCTCGTCGAGCGGGATGGCCTTCGCCGGATCGAACTTGAACTCGAACAGCCCGCGCAGCGTCATGTGGCGGCGCGACTGGTCGTTGATGATCTGCGCGTACTCCTTGTAGGTGTCGAAGCGCCCGCCGTCCGGGGCGCGCACGCTGTGCTGCAGCTTGGCGATCGCGTCGGGCGTCCACATGTGCTCCTCGCCGCGCACGCGCCAGGCGTAGTCGCCGCCGGCGTCGAGCGCACCCGAGAGCACTGGGTCGGCGCCGAACGCCGCGCGGTGCATCCGGATCGCCTCCTCGGCGACGCGGAACACGCCGATGCCGCCGATCTGGCTCGCCGTGCCGCGGAAGTATTTCTCGATCAAGGGCTTGTCCAGGCCGATCGCCTCGAACAGCTGCGCGCCGCAGTACGACATGTAGGTCGAGACGCCCATCTTCGACATGATCTTCGAGAGGCCCTTGCCGATCGCCTTCACGTAGTTCCCGATCGCCTTCTCGGCCGTCAGCTCGGCGGGCAGCTCGTCGTGCAGATCGACGAGCGTTTCCAGCGCCAGATACGGGTGGATCGCCTCGGCGCCGTAGCCGGCGAGCAGAGCGAAGTGGTGCACCTCGCGCGCCGACGCCGTCTCGACGACCAGCCCGGCCGTCGTGCGCAGGCCCTCGCGCACCAGATGCTGGTGGATCGCCGATAGCGCGAGCAGCGCCGGCACCGCGACATGGCGGCGGTCCATGCGCCGGTCGCTGATGATGAGGATGTTGTAGCCGTCGTGCAGCGCGTCGACCGCCTCGGCGCAGAGCGACGCGAGCTTGGCCTCGACGCCCTCGAAGCCCCAGGCGAGCGGATAGGTGATGTCGAGTTCGTGGCTCTTGAACTTGGCGCCGGTGCGGCGTTCGATCTGGCGCAGCCGCGCCATGTCGTCGAAGTCGAGGATCGGCTGCGACACCTCGAGCCGCGTCGGCGGGTTCACCGCGTTGATGTCGAGCAGGTTCGGCTTCGGGCCGATGAACGAGACGAGCGACATCACGATCGCCTCGCGGATCGGGTCGATCGGCGGGTTCGTGACCTGCGCGAAGAGCTGCTTGAAGTAGTTGTAGAAGGGCTTGTTCTTGTCCGACAGCACGGCCAGCGGCGTGTCGTTGCCCATCGAGCCGATCGCCTCCTCGCCGGCCGCCGCCATCGGCGCGAGCTGGAACTTGATGTCCTCCTGCGTCATGCCGAACGCCTGCTGGCGGTCGAGCAGCGATTCGCCGAAGCGCGACGGCCGGCCCGGCTCGACGAGCGCGATCGAATCGAGCCGGATGCGCACGTTGTCGATCCACTGCCGGTACGGCCGGGCGTTCGCGAACTGCGTCTTCAACTCCTCGTCGTCGACGATGCGGCCCTGCTCGAGGTCGATCAGGAACATCTTGCCCGGCTGCAGGCGCCACTTCTTGACGATCCGGTTCTCCGGGATCGGCAGCACGCCGGTCTCGGACGCGAGGACGACGAGGTCGTCGTCGGTGACGATATAGCGCGCCGGGCGCAGGCCGTTGCGGTCGAGCGTCGCGCCGATCTGCTTGCCGTCGGTGAAGACCATCGCCGCCGGCCCGTCCCAGGGCTCGAGCATCGAGGCGTGGTACTCATAGAACGCGCGGCGACGCTCGTCCATCTGGGTGTGCTGCTCCCACGCCTCGGGGATCATCATCATCGCCGCATGCGCGAGCGGGTAGCCGCTCATCGTCAGCAGCTCGAGCGCATTGTCGAAGGTCGCGGTGTCGCTTTGCCCCTCGAAGGTGATCGGGTAGAGCTTTTGCAGGTCGTCGCCGAGGACGGGCGACTTCATCACCCCCTGGCGCGCGCGCATCCAGTTGAAGTTGCCCTTCACGGTATTGATCTCGCCGTTGTGCGCGACCATCCGGAACGGATGCGCGAGCGGCCACTCGGGGAAGGTATTGGTCGAGAAGCGCTGGTGCACGAGCGCGAGCGCCGAGACGACGCGCGCATCCTGCAGGTCGCGGTAGTACTGCCCGACCTGATCGGCGAGCAGCAGGCCCTTGTAGATCACCGTGCGGCAGCTCATGCTCGGCACGTAGTACTCGCGGCTGTGCTTGAGCTTCAGGCGCTGGATCGCGCTCGACGCCGTCTTGCGGATGACGTAGAGCTTGCGCTCGAGCGCGTCGGGGACGATCACGTCGGCGCCGCGGCCGATGAAGACCTGGCAGATCACCGGCTCCTTCGCGCGCACCGCGGGCGACATCGGCATGGACGCATCGACCGGCACGTCGCGCCAGCCGAGCAGGACCTGGCCCTCGCGGCGAATCGCGCGCTCGAGCTCCTGCGCGCACGCCAGGCGCGACGCATGCTCCTTCGGCAGGAACACCATGCCGACGCCGTACTCGCCGGGCGGCGGCAGCGTGATTTCGCGCTCCGCCATCTCGGCGCGATAGAACTCGTCCGGAATCTGGATCAGGATGCCGGCGCCGTCGCCCATCAGCTTGTCGGCGCCGACCGCGCCGCGATGGTCGAGGTTCTTCAGGATCTGCAGGCCCTGCTCGATGATGTGATGCGCCTTGCGGCCCTTGATATCGGCGACGAAGCCGACACCGCAGGCGTCGTGCTCCATGCCGCTCGCATACAGCCCGTCGCGCGCGGCGGTCTGGATCTCCTGCGCGCCGGGCGGCGCGGGCTCGACGGGCTCGGTGGTGGTCATCGGCATCGCACGCTCCGCATTCGGTTCTTCGAAGCATCGAGAATAGTGCAATGCAGCAATCACTTGCCCACAATTAAACGGGGTCAGACTCCTAAAACTTTGGATGTCGAACAAAAAACATTAAATCAGGGACATAGTAAATCGCCATTCCGTCACCGACTCTGACGGGGCCGCCCAGGACGCAGCGGCTGCGCACGGCGCGCAGTCTGCGATTCGATCCGGGACGCAAAGGCGTCCGACCCATAGACCCAGCCCTTGCGCAGCGCGCCATCGATTGCGAGCACCTGCTCGCGGGTGAGTGCTCGCTCCAGCAGGCGTTGATGGGCGACTTCCCGCTCGAAGGGCGTATTGCCGGTGGCCCAGTAGAGCGGCGCGTCGGTCACCAGCGGATCACTGAAGTGCCCGAGGTGATGGCGCGCGCTCGACCACGGCCAGTCGGCCGCCGCCTGTACGAGCCCGGCGCGCAGCGGCGCGAGTTCGACGAAGCACATGCATTCGCGCAGGTGCAGCGCCGCTTCGATCACCGTCGATCGGAATCGCCCTTCCCACAACGTGCCGCTGCGGCCGTGGCGGCGGTTGAAGCGGGCGACGTAGCGCCGGCCCAGCGTCTGCATCATGCGGCTCGTGCCGCCGGCATCGGCAGGCGTCGCGAGCAGCATGACCTCGTTGCCGGTCAGTGCATAGGCGTGGATCGCGACCCGATGGTCGAGCGCGGCGTTGCGCAGCAGCGCCAGAAAGACGTTTCGATCGTCGTCGTCGATGAAGGTCGGCTGGCCGTTATTGCCGCGCTGGACGAGCAACTGAACCTGGTTCGCGGCCGAAAGCCGGGCCAATCGCGCCATGCCTCAAACCTTCGAAGACAGAAGTGCCGCGTTCACGGAAACAGCGTCTGCCCCGTCAGCCGCTCGTGCTCGCGCAGCGCGAAGCGGTCGGTCATGCCGGCGATGTAGTCTGCGATCGCGCGATGGCGCTTCGGCAGGGCGGCCACGGCTGGCGGCAGTGCGGCCTCGTCGCCGGCATAGACGGCGAACAGATCGGCGATCACGCGGCGTGCGCGATCGGTCGTCTCGACGACCTGCGGATGCCGGTAGAGATTGGCGTGCAGGAAGCGCTTCAACTGCGCGCCTTGCTCGCGCATCGGCGCGCTGAACCGGACAAGGGGCCTGGCCGCGGCGCGCACCGCATCGACATTGGCCGGCGCGGCGGCGCCGAGCGCCGCGCGGGTCGACGCGACCAGGTCGCCGACCTGGCGCGAAACCATGCGGCGGATGATCTCGAACAGCAGCCTGCGCCCTTCGAGTTGCGGAAATGCGGCCAGCGCTTCGCGCCGGCAGGCGTCGAACATCTCGACCTCGGCAAGCTGCTCGACCGTCAGCAGCCCGGAGCGCACGCCGTCGTCGATGTCGTGCGCGTTGTACGCCACCTCGTCTGCGAGGTTGCACAGCTGCGCCTCGAGGCTCGGCTGCGTGCCGTCCAGAAAGCGGCGCCCGACGCCGCCCGGCTCGCGGTCTTCGAGTCGCTGCGCATGGCGGCGCGAGCAGTGCTTCAGGATGCCTTCGCGCGTCTCGAAGCTCAGGTCCAGGCCGTCGAAATCGGGGAAGCGCTCCTCGAGCGCATCGACGACGCGCAGGCTCTGCAGGTTGTGCTCGAAGCCGGCATCCGCCTGCACGGCGCGCAGGCAGTCGTTCAGCGCGTCCTGCCCCGCATGGCCGAACGGCGTGTGGCCGAGGTCGTGCGCAAGCGCGATCGCCTCGACCAGATCCTCGTCCAGGCCCAGTTCGCGCGCGATGGCCCGGCCGCGCTGCGCAACCTCGAGCGAATGCGTGAGCCGGGTGCGAAACAGATCGCCTTCGTGGTTCAGGAAAACCTGCGTCTTGTAGACGAGGCGGCGAAACGCCGTGCAGTGCACGATCCGGTCGCGGTCGCGCTGGAATGCGTCCGCCGACGGCGCCGCATCGCTCGCGTGGCGCCTGCCGCGCGAACGCAGCGGGTCGCACGCGTAGCGTTGCGTCATCGCCCGTCAGGCGCGGGTGTGCGCGGCGATCACGTCGGCCACCATCGCATCCGGCGCGGCGCGCACCGAGGCCCGGCCCGGCGCATCGATGACGACGAAGCGGATCGCGCCGTCCTCGGCCTTCTTGTCGCCGCGCATCAGCGCGAGATACCGCTCGGCGCCGAGCGCCGGGCCGACCGTCGGCAGCCCGGCGCGCTCGATGAGCCGCGCGAGGCGTTTTGCATACGCCGCATCGATCAGCCCGAGCCGCACCGACAGATCGGCCGCCATCACCATGCCGCAGCCAACGCCCTCGCCGTGCAGCCACTCGCCATAACCGAGGCCGGTCTCGATCGCATGGCCGAAGGTATGGCCGAAGTTCAGGATCGCGCGCAGCCCGCCTTCGCGCTCGTCCTGCGCGACGACGCCGGCCTTGATCTCGCACGACCGGCGCACCGCGTGCGCGAGTGCTTCGGCGTCGAGCGCGCGCAAGGCGTCGATGTTCGCTTCGAGCCAGCCGAGGAACGCGTCGTCGGCGATCGGGCCGTACTTGATCACCTCGGCGAGCCCGGCGGCGATCTCGCGCCGCGGCAGCGTCGCGAGCGTCGCCAGATCGGCAACCACGCGCAGCGGCTGGTGGAAGGCGCCGATCATGTTCTTGCCGCGCGGATGGTTGATCGCCGTCTTGCCGCCGACCGACGAGTCGACCTGCGCGAGCAGCGTCGTCGGCACCTGCACGAAGTCGATGCCGCGCATGTAGCAGGCGGCGGCAAAGCCGGCCACGTCGCCGACCACCCCGCCGCCGAGCGCATAGAGCAGCGTCTTGCGGTCGCAGTTCGCGGCGAGCAAGGCGTCGAAGATCGCGTCGAGCGAGGACCAGTCCTTGTGCGCCTCGCCGGCCGGCAGTTCGATTCTCGTGACGCGCGCGTGGCGCGCCGCAAGCGCGCGGTGCAGGCGCTCGGCGTAGAGCGGCGCAACCGTCGCGTCGGTGACGATCACCGCGCAAGGCGATCGCGGCAGCCCGTCGAAGCTCGACGCCGCGTCGAGCAACCCGCTGCCGATCAGGATCGCATAGCTTCGCTCGCCAAGCGCGATGGGGACGCGCAGCGTGGAATCGGTGGTCTCTTGCATGCCGCCCAGTGTACGGGCGTGAACAAGCCCCGAAGCTCGGCGCTAGTGCTCGAGCACCCTCGGCTCGACCGGCGACGGCACGAGCGACGGATCGACGAGGCCGGCCAGCTCGAGCTGCATCAGGATCATGTTGACCAGACCGGGGATCGAGGGCCGGCCGGTATCGATCGTGAAATGCGCCGTACGGCGGTACAGCGGATCGCGCTGCATGAACAACTCGCGCAGCTTGCGCAGCGGGTCGCGCACCTGCAGCAGCGGGCGGTGCGTATCGTGCCGCAGGCGGCGAAACAGGTCTTCCGGCTTGGAGCGCAGGTAGACGACGGTCGAGGCGTCGCGCAGCACCTGGCGGTTCGCCTCGGCGAGCACCGCACCGCCGCCGGTCGCGAGCACGCCGCCTTCGGCGCCCGCGAGTTCGGCGATCACCTCGCGTTCGACCTCCCGAAACGCCGCCTCGCCCTCACGCTCGAAGAAGTCGCGGATCGTGCAGCCGAGGCGCTTCTCGATCTCGGCATCCGAATCGACGAACCGGCAGCCGAGGTTGCGGGCGAGGTGCCTGCCGACGGTGGATTTACCGACCCCCGGCAGGCCGATCAGGGTGATCAGGGGCAAGGCGTCGTGCCGTTCGCTGGCGGATTCATCGACACGCTCTGGAACGTCGTCGTTGTGACGCCGCCAGGCGACGTGACGTTGATCGTCACCACACCGTCCGATACCGACCCCGTGAAGCTCACGCTGACGCTCGCGAAGGTCGCGTTCGAAGAACTCGGCACCGGCGAGCCGCCGACGACACTCACCGTCAGACCTTCGGTCCCGCTCACCGTGATCGCGCTTCGCGCTGCGACAGGATTCAGGCGCACCGGGTTGTTGTCGGCGACGACAAAGCTGAATACGCTCGCCTTCGGCAGGTTGTACAACGTCGTCGATCCACCGAGCAGATACAGCGGACCCGAGTTGCGCACTGGGGCGCCTGTCGAATCGTTGTAACCCGTGATCAAGTCCTGCGGATTGCCCGGGTCGGTCGTCCTGTCTTGGGCCTTCGCGCAGGCCATGCCCGGGTTCGCATTCAACCCCGACGGCGGCGAAGCCCAGACCGGACGCGCGACCGAGGTCGAAAGCACCGTTTCGGCTGCGCGCCGAACGTAGGCACGACCCCACTTGCCGTCGCAGGTGCTGCCGCCGACGGTCGGAATCGTGACGTTGAGTGCCAGCAACGGCGAGCCGACCGCAACGCAAGGCTTGTTCGCATCGCCGCCGGGGATGTTCAGCGGAATCAACTGATCGGTCGCCGAGAAGTACTTCTGCAGGAAGTTGCGGCTCATGAATACCGAACCGAGATCCTGGAAGGCGGTATCCGGTGGGCTGTCCCAGATGTTGTTGCCGTTCGTATCGAGGAACGACTCCTCACCCAGCGTATAGGCGAGCACCGTCACGCGCCCGTCCAGCGGCCGCGGCGAGGCCGAGACGAAATTGGCGCTCGTGCGGGCAATGCCGGCCACCAGTTCGGTCGTCTTGATCGGCTCGATCTGGCCGCCTTCGGCGATGAAGTTGATCGAGGTCCCCACCGGCACCGGATTGGCAAGCCGATCGGACGCGATGATCGAATACTGGTTCGCCGTGCCGTCGACGTCGTAGCCCTCGATATTCAGCGTCGTCTGCGACAGCGAGAAGTTCAGTTGCGAGGGCAGACCGACCGCGATCGACAGCGCGCTCGAAACCGTCGTCGCGCTGCCCAGCGTTGCTCGAACGCCCACCGGCGTGGGCACCGTTCCGGAGTTGATGAGAACGCTGACGTGACCCAGACTGTCGCTGAGCTTCGTCACCGGGGCGGACCCGCCGTCGATCGTGAGCCCGCCCGACAAGGTCGTCGGCGCCAGGGTGACGCTCTGGTTCGGCAGCCCGTTGCCCGCGGTGTCGACGACAGTGAAGGTGACAGTCGAGGTCTCGGTCAGGCCGGAACCCTTCAAATAGATCGTCTGCGGCGACGCCGAAGTGAAGGTGATACCCGACACATCCGGCTTCGTCAGATCGACTTTCAGCGAACGCGTTGCGCTCGTGCCGACGATGCTGGCCTGGAGCGAGTCGTTGCTGACAACCGCACCGCAGCCCGCATCCCGATAGGTGAAGGTTGCCGTTCCGGTCGTCGTGAAGGTCGACGCCGGCGTCACCGTGGCCTTGCCCTTCGCCACGCAATCGGAGTTGACGGCGAGGTTCACCGGTGTGCCCGGGGGCGCTCCAGCGACGGTGACCGTCAAGTTGGACTGGCCGTACGCTGCAAGAGGGCTGCCGCCTATGTCGGCGCTGAAGCCGGAGATCGTCGCGCTCGTCGCGATCAACTGGAAACCCTGGGTCGCCTGGAGCGCGGCACCGTTGAAGGTCGTCGACGCGATCACCTGGTCGGCGCCGCTCTGCCCGGCTCCAACCGCAGACAGGACAACCGAGGCCGTACCGCTCGCATCGGTCAAAGCCGAGCTGACGGCAAAGACCCCGAGCCCGTCGACCGTATTGAATTTGACGACGAGTCCCGGCACGCCGGCGCCGGTCGTGTCCTTGACGACCGCGACGGCGTTTGCCGGCGTCAGTGTCGTGACCGTCGTACTCGAGAGCGTGAGCGCGATCGACGCATTGCCGGTCGCCGGTGCCCCGGCCGAGGAGGCCGTAAAGCCCGCGGTCGAGGTAATGAGCGTGCCGGCAACCGTCGTCGTCGCAACGGCAAGATCGGCACCATTCGTCGTCGACGTGGCTGGCGACAGCTTCACGCTCGCTACGCCGCTCGCATTGGTGAGCGCAGACGAAGGATTGAATGCGCCGAGCCCGTCTATGGTCGAGAACTTGACGACCGCATTGGCAAGCGGATTGCCGGCGGCGTCCTTGAGGGTCGAGGTCACGGTAACCGGCGCCGCTGCGGTCACCTTCGTATCCGAAAGCGCGATCGCGAGCGTCGGAGATCCGACCGGCGGCACGCTCGCCGCCACGACCTGGAATCCGATAGTTCCCGACGTGTCGGCCCCGGTGCCAGTCACCTTGGCAACGACGAGGTCCGCTCCGTTCGCGGTCGGGCCAGCCGGGGAGAGACGGACCGTTGCAACGCCCTTCTCGTCCGTCAACACCGAATTGGCATCGAAGACGCCCAAACCGCCGTTCGTCGAGAAGCTGACGACCTGACCCGCCAGCGCCGCGCCTTTGGCGTCTTTTGCCGTTGCCGTCACTGTGGCCGGAGCGGCAGAGGTCACGGTGGTCGAGGAGATCGAGAGGATGAGCGTCGGCGAGCCCGTCGTGCCACCGGTGCCACCCCCGCCCCCGCTCGAACAGCCTGCCTTGCCCGGCCCGCAATAGGGAACGCTGTCCCCCCCGCCGCAGGCCGCGAGCATCAGGCTGGCGACGAAGATCAGTATCCAGTGGAGAACTCGCATCGATTCAACTCCTGCCCGCTCGCTGTTTATTGGAAAAGTTGCCGGGGCGCGTCAGCGCGAGGCCCGGTCGCTGATCACCTTGGGGGTGAGGAAGATCAGCAGTTCGGTCCGCTCCGAGCCCTTGGTCGTCGTCTTGAAGAGGTTGCCGAGGACGGGGATGTCGCCGAGGAACGGCACCTTCGAGACGTCGGTGCGGTCGACCTGCTCGAAGATGCCGCCGATGACGACGGTGCCGCCGTTTTCGACCAGCACCTTGGTGACGATCGACTTGGTATTGATCGACGGCACGCCGGCGAAGACCTGGCCGACGCTGTCCTTGTCGATCTTCACGTCCATGATGACATTGCCCTCGGGCGTGATCTGCGGCGTGACTTCGAGCTGCAGCACGGCGTCGGCGAACGAGACGGCGGTCGCGCCAGACGACGTCGCCTCCTGGTAGGGGATGCGCGTGCCCTGCTTGATCGACGCCTTCTGCTGGTCGGCCGTGATCAGGCGCGGGCTGGAGACGACCTTGCCCTTGCCGTCGGCTTCCATCGCCGAAATCTCGAGGTTCAGGAAGCGGCTCGCGCCGGTCGAGAACAGCGACAGCGCGAAAGTCGCCGGGTTGAAGCCGCCCTGCGCTGTGGCCGGCAGGTTGACGAACTGGGTGTCGTTCCACAGCGGGCCGGGGATCTGCCCGGTCTGGCCGCCGACCGCGGCGAGGTTGCCGCCGACCGTCGCCCGGTTGTTGCCGCCGAGGCTGACGCCCGGCGCGTAGCCGTTCTTCAGGCTCAGGTCGGCGAAGCCGAGCTTGACGCCGAGCGAGCGGCCGAAGGTGTCGTCGGCGATCACGATGCGCGCTTCGATCTGCACCTGGCGCACCGGGATGTCGATGCGGGCGATGACCTTCGAGACTTCCTCGATCTTGGACGGAATGTCGGTGACGAAGACCTGGTTCGTGCGGACGTCGAAGTTGACGGCGCCGCGCGGCGACAGCAGCCGGTTGCCGTTGCCGCCGCCGCCCGACTGCTGGTTCGCGAGCGCTTGGTTGGCGACAATCTGCTTCATCACGTCCTCGGCCTTCGCGTAGTTGAGCTGGAAGGCCTGCGTCTTGACGACTTCGAGCGCCTGCACTTCCTGCTCGGCGGCGAGGCCGGCGCGGCGGCGCGCGGCCAGCTCTTCCTTCGGAGCGATCAGGATCACGTTGCCCGACTTGCGCATCCCGAGGCCCTTGGCTTCGAGGATGATGTCGAGCGCCTGATCCCACGGCACGTCCTTCAATCGCAATGTGACGGTGCCCGTCACGCTGTCGCTCGTCACGACGTTGAAGTTCGTGAAGTCGGCGATCACCTGCAGCAGGGCGCGCACTTCGATGTTCTGGAAGTTGAGCGACAGCTTCTCGCCCGAGAAGCCAGGGCCTTGCACGAGCTTGTTCGGGTCGACCTTGATCGGCCGCACCTCGAGCACGAACTGGGTGTCGGTCTGGTAGGCGCTGTGCTCCCACGCGCCCTGCGGCTCGACGACGAGGCGCACGCGGTCGCCGTCCTGGGTCGCGGTGACAGCCGTCACCGGCGTACCGAAATCGGTCACGTCCAGGCGGCGGCGCAGGTTGTCGGGGAGCGTGGACTTGAGGAAGTCGACGACCAGCGACTTGCCCTTTTGCTGGATGTCGACGCCGACCTGGTTGCTCGACAGTTCGACGATGACGCGCCCTGCGCCGTCCGTGCCGCGGCGAAAGTCGATATCGCGCAACGCGAGCGCGGAGGCATTCTGGCTCGGCGCGAACTGCACCGGCGCGGCCTCCGTGGTGGTACGGTTCTGCGCGGTCGGCACGTTCTCGAGCACGACGAGCAGCGCGTTGCCCTGGATCTGGGTCGTATAGTTGGCCGGTGCCTTCAGGTTCAAGACGAGGCGCGCGCGGTCGCCGGAGACGGCGACGTTGGCCGAGCGCAGGTTGCCCTGGTTGATTTCGACCTTGGGCTTGCCCATCGCATTGCCGACGCCCGGCAGGTCGAGCGCGATGCGCGGCGGCGTCTGTACCGCGAAGCCGCTCGGCTGGGCGGTGAGCGGCTCCTTGAACTCGACGCGAACCACCTCGGCGCCGGCCTGCACCGTACTCGTGATCGACTGGATGGCGTTTTCGGCCCAGGCCGAGATCGTCGAGGCGGCCAGCAAGGCAAATGCCAACGCCCGCGCGGGCCAATTGCTCGTCATTCGTTTCTCCTGCGGTGCATTCATCGCGTCCCCTCCTGAAGCTGGAGTGACGCTGGGCGCTCGATCCACTCTCCGGCCGCGTCCTGGACGATCTCGCGCAGCGCGACGCCGGTTTCCGTGATCCCGGTGATCTTGCCGTAGTTCTGGCCGAGGTAATCGCCCGGTTTGACCTGATAAAGCAGGCTATCCACGCGCAGCAGCGCATACGTGCGGCCGTCCTTCACGACGCTGCCGACCATCCTCATGCTGTCCAGCGGGAAGGCCTCGAGCGGCTCCTTGCGGCGGTTGTATTCGGCGGCGATCACCGAGTTCGGCTGCCGCGATTCCTGCTTCAGCGCGACGGTGAGCTTTTGCGGGCTGAAGGGCTCGACGCCGTCGGCCGCCGCGTAGGGCTGCGGGTCGAATTTCTTGGGTGGCGTCAGCGGCTGCACGCTTGGCTTGACCTCGCGCTTTTGCTGCTCCATCCACTGCTGCAATTCTTCCTGCTCGCCGCTGCAGGCGGCCAGCAGCGCGACGGCAAGGCCGGCCACCGCCCAGCGCGAGGTCGTCATGGCGGGGCGCTTCATTTCTTCGCTCCCGGTTTGGCGGTTGCCTTCTGCTGCGCCTCGATCTCGCTGGCGTCGAGGTAGCGGTAGGTGCGCGCCGTGGCTTCCATCGTCAGCGGGCCGCCGGCGTCCTTGCCGGCCGTGATATTCATGTTGTGCAAGGTCACGATGCGCGACAGGTTGGCGACGTCGGCCGCGAACGAGCCGATATCGTGATAGCGGCCGCTGACCTTGATCGCGATCGGCAACTCGGCGTAGTAGTCCTTGACGACGACCTGGCCGGGGCGGAACAGCTCGAATTGCAGGCCGCGCCCGAGGCCGGCCTGGTTGATATCGGACAGCAGCGCATCCATCTCGGCCTTGCCGGGAAGCTGCTTCTCGAGCTGCGTCACGTACTCCTCGACCTGGAGCTTTTGCTTGCGCAGTTCCTCGAGGTTCACCGCCTGGGCGAGCTTGCTGCGATAGTCCTGCTTGAGCGCCGGCTCCTTGGCGCGCTCGGCGTCGAGTTCGTCGTGCGCGTCCGACAGCAGCAGGAACCAGCCGACGACGACGACCGCGATCGCGAGCACGGCCCACGTCGTCGCCTTGGGCAGCCAGGGCCACTGGCCCGGTTCGTTCGGATTGAGGCCGCGGAACTGCGACGCCGCGCGCTCGAACGCAGCGCCCACGTCGATATTGCCGGATTTCGCTTGGGTCGCCATCGCTCGCACCTTCAGGACTTCTTGGCCGCCTTCGCGGCGCCGGACTTGGTGGCGGCTTGCGCCTCGTCGGTCTTCGCATCCGGCGGCCGCTTGATGGCAACGCGCACCGAGAAGTCGAACAGGCGCTTTTGCTCTCGGGACGCAGTCTGGACGTTGGCGGCGCGAATCTCGACCAGCTCGGGCTTGGTCAGCCATTCGGCGTTGTAGGCCAGGTTGCGCAGCAGCTCGGAGACCCGCTCGTTGGTCTGCGCGATGCCGGCGAGCACCAGCATCTGGTCGTTCTGCTTCACCGAGGTGAAATAGACACCCTCCGGCGTCTGGCGGACGAGGTCGTTGAGCACGTGGACCGGAATATTGCGATCGGTCTGCAGGTTTTCGACCGCCTTCTGGCGCGCCTTGAGCGCCTCGATCTCGGATTTCAGCGTCGCGATATCCTTGATCTGGACTTCGAGCTTGGCGATCTCGGTCTTCAGGAACTGGTTGCGATCCTGCTGCGCGGAGATCATCTGCTGCACGAGCAGATACCACGCGCCGACGATCAGGAGCCCGGCCACCGCGGCAACGCCCAGGCCGGCGAAGAATGCGGCCTTGCGCCGCTTGCGCCGTTCCTCCCGGTGCGGGAGCAGGTTGATGAGGATCACTTCGCGAACCTCCGCATCGCCAGGCCGCAGGCGGTCAGGTAGGAGGGCGCTTCGCGGCGCAGCTTGCTCTCGCGCACTGCCGAGCCGAGCTTCATATCCTCGAACGGGTTGACGACCATCGAAGCGAACCCGGTCAGCTCGGTCACCCGGTCCTTCAGCCCCGGCAGGCTCGCCGTGCCGCCGGCCAGCATCACGTAGTGCACCTTGTGGTGCGGCGTGCTGGTGAAAAAGTACTGCAGCGCGCGGCCGATTTCCTGCGACAGGCTGTCGACGAAGGGAACGAGGATCGACGGCTCGTAATCCTCGGGCATGTCGCCGGCGAGCTTCTTCTGCTCGGCCTCCTCGAACGAGAAGCCATACTGGCGCGAGATCAGCTGCGTCAGCTGCGAGCCACCGAAGGCCTGGTCGCGGTCGTAGAGCATCTCGTCGTCGCGCAGCACCTTGAGGCTCGTCGTATCGGCGCCGATCTCGAACAGGGCGACGAGCGCGTCCTTGCCCTCGTTCGGCAGCGCCGCGATCAGGCGGCTCATCGCAAGCCGTGAGGCGTGCGATTCGATATCGAGCACGACCGGCTTCAGGCCCGCCGCTTCGGCCAGGCCCTGGCGGTCCTCCACCAGATTCTTGCGCGAGGCGGCAATCAGCACCTCGACGTCGCCGACCGATGTGGCGCTCGGCCCGATGACACAGAAGTCCAGACTCACTTCGTCGAGCGAGAACGGGATGTACTGGTTGGCCTCGGATTCGACCTGAACCTCGAGTTCTTCCTCGCGCAGCCCGGCCGGGAGCATGATCTTCTTCGTGATGACGGCCGACTGCGGCATCGCCATCACGACCTGCTTGGTCCGGCTGCCGCTCTTGGCGACGACCTTGCGCACCGCCTCGGCGACCTCGTCGAACTTCTCGATCTGGCCGTCGGTGATCCAGCCCTTCTCGAAGCTTTCCGAAGCAAATCGCTCGACCACATATTCGCCGCCGGCGGATTGCTCGAGTTCAACCAGCTTGACGCTGGACGAGCTGATGTCGAGCCCGATCATCGGCGGATGCTTGCGCCCCATCAACATATCCAGAAAGCTCACGTCGCAGTTCCCCCAACACGCCGCGGCGTGCGCTGGAATGTTAAGAAGTCACTTCAATGCTAGCAGTAAAGATATTGACAAACAAAGGAGTTTGTCCCCTCGGGCGGTCTCCTTCGTTGCAAATCTCACACGCCAAAACCGCCAGAAAGCGTGCCATCGAAACGGCTCGTGGACCCTTATCGGCACACCCCGGCGCGAACTTCAATGCTGATTGAAGGCTGCGGACAGCCCGTTTTCTATAATCCCGCCTACCAACTCTGGAACCACATGAGCGAAACCGAGCGCGCGGCCGGGCGTGCCGCCGCAGACGCGCCGAACGTCAAGCCGAAGGCACGGTCCGGTCGTACCCCTTGGCCGCTGAGGATGCTGGGCGTGCTCGCCGGCCTGCTGGGCGCGGCGGCCGTGTCGGTGCTGCTGCTGGCCGCCGTCGCGCTGGCGGTCGCCTATCCGAACCTGCCCGAGATCAGCGGGCTGACCGACTACCAGCCCAAGCTGCCGATGCGCGTCCTGTCGGCGGACGGCGTGCTGCTCGGCGAGTTCGGCGAGGAGCGGCGCGATTTCACGCCGATCGCCGAGATCCCGAAAGTGATGCAGCAGGCCGTGCTCGCCGCCGAGGATGCGCGCTTCTACGAGCACGGCGGAGTCGATTTCAAGGGCGTGCTGCGCGCCGGACTCGCCAATTTCAGCGGCCTCGGGACACAGGGCGCATCGACCATCACGATGCAGGTGGCGCGCAATTTCTACCTGTCGACCGAGAAGACGCTGTCGCGCAAGCTCTACGAGGTGCTGCTCGCGCTGAAGATCGAAAGCACGCTCGGCAAGGACAAGATCCTCGAGCTCTACATGAACCAGATCTACCTCGGCCAGCGCGCCTACGGCTTTGCCGCGGCGAGTGTGGCCTACTTCGGCAAGCCGCTCGCGGACATCACGCTCGCCGAGGCGGCGATGCTCGCGGGGCTGCCGAAGGCGCCGTCGGCGTTCAACCCGATCGCCAACCCGAAGCGCGCCGTCGCGCGGCAGCACTACGTGCTCGACCGGATGGTGGAGAACGGCTTCATCACCGCCGCGCAGCGCGATGCGGCGATCGGCCAGAAGCTCGTCTATCACCCGCGCCAGGAGCTCCCGGTGCACGCCGAGTATGTCGCCGAGACGGCGCGCCAGCTCGTCTTCGCCCAGTACGGCGCCGAAGCCTATACGCGCGGCCTGAACGTGACGCTGACGATAGCCGCGAAGGAGCAGGAGGCGGCCTACCGCGCGCTGCGCAACGGCATCATGACCTACGAGCAGCGCCAGTTCTACCGCGGCCCGGAGGCCTATGTCGACCTGCCGGCCGATCCGGCACAGCTCGACACCCGGGTTACCGAAGCGCTCGCCGACCACCCCGACAATGACGAGATCCGCGCCGCCGTCGCACTCGAGGTGAGCCCGAAGAAGGTCGTCGCGGTGCTGCAAAGCGGTGAACTCGTCACCGTCACCGGCGCCGGCCTGAAGCCGGTCGAATCGGGCCTCGCGGAGAACGGCAATCCGAAGACGCAGATTCGGCGCGGCGCGGTGATCCGCCTCGTGAAGGGCGAAAAGGATGCCTGGACGATCACCCAGCTGCCCGAGGTCGAAGGGGCGTTCGTCGCCGTCGACCCGCGCACCGGCGCGGTGCGCGCGCTCGTCGGCGGCTTCGACTACGCGAAGAGCAAGTTCAACCACGTGACGCAGGCGTGGCGCCAGCCGGGCTCGAGCTTCAAGCCGTTCATCTATTCGGCGGCGCTCGAAAAGGGCTTCACGCCGTCGACGATCATCAATGACGCGCCGCTCTTCTTCAGCGCCGGCGCCACCGGCAGCCAGGCGTGGGAACCGAAGAACTACGACGGCAAGTTCGAGGGCCCGATGACGATGCGCAAGGCGCTCGCGAAGTCGAAGAATATGGTCTCGATCCGCATCCTGCAGGCGATCGGGCCGTCCTACGCGCAGCAGTGGGTGACGCGCTTCGGCTTCGACGCCGACAAGCACCCGGCGTACCTGACGATGGCGCTCGGCGCCGGTTCGGTCACCCCGCTGCAGATGGCGACCGCGTACTCGGTCTTCGCCAACGGCGGCTATCGCGTCGATCCGGTGCTGATCGCCAGGATCGCCGACGACGGCGGGCACGTCCTCGCCGACACCCGGCTTGCGCCACCGACCGAGGCCGAACGCACCGTCGACGCGCGCAATATCTTCATCATGAACAGCCTGCTGCAGGAAGTGACGCGCTCGGGGACGGCGGCATCGGCGAAGGTCAAGCTGCAGCGCGGCGACATCTACGGCAAGACCGGGACGACGAACGACTCGATGGACGCCTGGTTTGCCGGCTATCAGCGCACGATCGTCGCCGTCGCCTGGATCGGCTACGACACGCCGCGCAAGCTCGGCGCCCGCGAAACCGGCGGCGGGCTGGCGCTGCCGGTCTGGATCGACTTCATGCGCGTCGCGCTCAAGGGCGTCCCGGTGGAAGACGACCTGCCGGTGCCCGAAGGCGTCGTCAACCGCGACGGCGAGTGGTATTTCGACGAGTTCTCGGGCAACGCCGGCGTCAGCAGCCTCGGGCTCGAGGATACGGTGCCCGCGGCGCCGACCGAGGAAGAGCGAAACAGCATCCTCGACATCTTCAGGCGCTGATGCCGCGCGCGGCGCACAGGGCCGGACCTCGCCACGGCCCGCTAAGATCGCGCATGTTCACGCCGAACCCGAGCCAGCCTGCACGCGGACGCATTGCGGCCCGCGCCTGTCTGGCGCTGATCGGGGCCGGCCTGGCGGGCGGCTGCGGGCAGAGGGGCCCGCTGCGATTGCCCGAACCGCCGCCTGCGGCCGCATCGGCCGCGCAGCCGGCATCGGCGGCGAGCGCGGCCATTGCAACCAGCCCGGCGGCATCGGCATCGGCGCCACGATGATGCTTTTGGATTCTGCCCACATCGCCTACCGCGGCCGGCGGCTGTTCGTCGAAGACTGCGCGCTCGACGATCTGGCAGCGCGCTTCGGCACGCCGCTGTATGTCTACTCGCGCGCCGCAATGCAGGCCGCGCTCGCCGGCTATCAGCGCGCGCTCGACGGGCGCGATGCGCTGATCTGCTATGCGCTGAAGGCAAATTCGAACCTGGCCGTGCTGCAGACCTTCGCGCGCGCCGGCTGCGGCTTCGATATCGTCTCCGGCGGCGAACTCGAACGCGTGATCGCCGCCGGCGGGGATCCGGCGAAGGTCGTCTTCTCCGGCGTCGGCAAGACCCGCGCCGAGATGCGCCAGGCGCTCGCGGCCGGCGTGATGTGCTTCAACGTCGAAAGCGTCGCCGAGCTCGAAGTGCTGTCGCAGGTCGCCGCCGCCGAGGGCACAACGGCGCGCGTCAGCCTGCGCGTCAATCCTGACGTCGATGCCCGCACCCACCCCTATATCTCGACCGGCCTGAAGGGCAACAAGTTCGGCATCGCGCACGACGAGGCGCTCGCCGCGTATCGGCACGCCGCGTCGCTGCCAGGGCTCGCGGTGACCGGCATCGATTTTCATATCGGCTCGCAGATCACCGCGGTCGAACCCTATCGGGACGCGCTCGACCGCATGCTCGACCTCGTCGAGGGCATCGAGGCGCAGGGCATCGAGCTTCATCATCTCGACCTCGGCGGCGGGCTCGGCATCTGCTATACCGACGAGCAGCCGCCGTCGGCCGAGGCGCTGGTGCGCGCCCTGCTGGCACGCATCGACGAGCGCGGCCACGGCAAGCGGCGCATCGTGCTCGAACCGGGGCGTTCGCTGGTCGGCAACGCCGGCGTGCTCGTGAGCGAGGTGCTCTACCTCAAGCCGTCGGCAGCGCGCAACTTCTGCATCGTCGATGCGGCGATGAACGACCTCGTGCGCCCGGCGATGTACGAGGCATGGATGGCGATCGTCGCGACGACGCTGCGCGATGCACCGGCGCGGAACTGGGACGTCGTCGGCCCGGTCTGCGAATCGGGCGACTGGCTGGGCCGCGACCGGCTGCTCGCCGTCGAAGCGGGCGATTTCGTCGCCGTACTCTCTGCCGGCGCCTACGCGATGAGCATGGCGAGCAACTACAACTCGCGCGGCCGCGCGGCCGAGGTGATGGTGTCGCAGGCCGATGCCCGATTGATCCGCGACCGCGAACGAGCGGCCGACCTGTTTCGCGGCGAACACCTGCTCTGAGCGCGGGGGCGGCGCGCTTGCCGGCGCGCCGTGCTCAGCCGATCCGCCCTTCCTGCACCGCGTGGCAGGCAACCATCGCGGCGCCGACCTCGAAGGCTGCCGGGCGTTCGGCCTGGCAGCGCGCGTTGGCGTGCGGGCAGCGCGGGTGAAACGAGCAGCCGCTTGGCGGGTCGAGCGGATTGGGCACCTCGCCCTGCACCGGGCTGCGCTCGCGTCCGCTCATGTGGATGTCCGGAATCGCGTCGAGCAGCATGCGCGTATACGGATGCCGTGGGCGCGTGAAAAGATCGGCCTTGTCGGCGAGTTCGACGAGGCGGCCGAGGTACATCACGCCGACCCGGTCGCTGACGTGGCGCACGACGGCGAGGTTGTGCGAGATGAAGAGGTAGGTCAGGCCCTGCGCGCGCTGCAGGTCCTTCATGATGTTGAGGACCTGCGCCTGCACAGAGACGTCGAGCGCCGACGTCGGCTCGTCGCAGACCAGGAACTCGGGCTGCGTCGCGAGCGCGCGGGCGATCGAGATGCGCTGGCGCTGGCCGCCGGAGAACTGATGCGGATACTTCGCCATGTCGGCCGCGGTGAGCCCGACCGCCTGCAGCAGTTCGCCGACCCTCGCCGCGAGTGCATCCTTCGTCTTGACGAGGGCATGCTCCTGCATCGGTTCGCAGACGATGTCGCGCACCGTCCAGCGCGGGTTCAGGCTTGCATACGGATCCTGGAAGATCATCTGCATGCGCCGCCGCAGCGCCGACGCGCGCGATGACGCGAGGGTCTTCGCGCTGTCCTCGCCGTCGAAATGCACCGAGCCCGAAGTCGGCGCATACAGGCCCACGAGCATGCGCGCGACGGTGCTCTTGCCGCAGCCCGACTCGCCGACCAGCGCGAGCGTCGTGCCGCGCTCGATCGTGAAGCTCAACCCGTCCACCGCATGAACGAACTGCCGCGTCTTGCGCTCGATGACGCGGTTCAGCCAGGGCGCGGAGACGTCGAAGGTCTTTGTCAGGTCGCGCACCTCGACGAGCGGCGACGCGGTCGTCATGCGGCGGCCCCGGCCGGCGCTTCGACCCGCCAGCAGGCGGCGCGCGTCGCGCCGGCCGGCATCAGTTCGGGCCGCTCGGCGCGGCAGCGGTCGAAGACCCGAGTGCAGCGCGGATTGAACGCGCAGCCGCGCGGGATCGCCGTCAGCCGCGGCATCGCGCCGTCGATTTGCAGCAGGCGGTCGCGGTCTTCGTCCATCGCCGGGATCGAGCCCATCAGACCCGAGGTGTAGGGGTGGCTGGGCGCATGGATCACGTCGTGCACCGGGCCGATCTCGGCGATCCGTCCCGCATACATCACCGCGACCCGGTCGCAGGTTTCCGCGATCACGCCCATATCGTGCGTGACGAGCATGACGGCGGCGCCGTGCTCGCGGCACAGACGCTTGAGGAGCTGGATGATCTGGGCCTGGATCGAGACATCGAGCGCCGTCGTCGGCTCGTCGGCGACGATCAGCTTGGGCGCGGCGGCGAGCGCGAGCGCAATCACGACGCGCTGGCGCATGCCGCCCGAGAACTGGTGCGGATACTGGTCGATGCGCTGCGCGGCGGCCTGGATGCCGGTCTCCTCGAGCAGGCGGATCGCCCGCGTGCGCGCGTCGGCGTCGCTCATCGGCAGATGGGTCTGTATCGTCTCGGTCAGCTGGCGGCCGATCGTATAGAGCGGATTGAGCGACGTGAGCGGATCCTGGAAGATCGCGCCGATGCTGCGCCCGCGCACCTTGCGCATCGCCTCGTAGGGCAGGTTGTCGATGCGCCGGCCGTCGAAGCGGATCTCGCCCGCGGCGATGCGCCCCGGCGGGTCGAGCAGACCGATGATCGCCGCGCCGGTGAGCGACTTGCCGGCGCCCGATTCGCCGACCACGCCGAGGATCTCGCCGGCCGAGATATCGAACGAGATATCGTCGAGCGCGAGCAGCGTGCCGCGCCGGCCCGGGAACTCGACCTTCAGATGCCTGACTTCGAGCAGCGCGCCGGCCATTCAGCCCTGCCTCCAACCCTCGAGCAGCGCGCCAGCCACTCAGCCCTGCTTCGCCGGCGCCGACGTGCAGCCGGGCATCGGCTCCTCGAAATCGACGCGCGGCGTGAACTCGTTTTGCAGCGGGCTCTGCTTGACGGCGACGAGGTAGTAGCGCGTGCAGGGCTTGACGTCGAGCTTCATCGTCTGCGTCAGCTGCAGATCGACCGTCGTCGGCGGCCCCTGCAGCAGCACGCTGCGTTCGCCGGCATCGACCTGAATCGGCGTGCCGACGATCGAGCGGCCATCGACCGAGAGGATGAGCACCGGGTAGGTGTCGATATTCGTCTTGAAGTAGCGCTTGCCGACCAGTTCCGAATAGTGAAATCCGGTGCTGCTCGCGCAGCCGGCGAGCAAAGACGCGAGCGCGGCGGCCGCGATGCGTGACGGATGGCGATGGAAAGTCTTCATGGCAGCTCCAGTTCAGCGCAGGCGCGGGTTGAGCGCGTCGCGCAGCCAGTCGCCCAGCAGATTGACACTCAGGGTGATCAGCACCAGCACGGCGCCGGGGAAGATCGTGATCCACCACTCGCCGGAAAACAGGAAGTCGTTGCCGATGCGGATCAGGGTGCCGAGCGACGGCGAGGTGGGCGGCACGCCAACGCCGAGAAACGACAAGGTGGCTTCGGTGATGATCGCGAGCGCGACCTGGATCGTCGCCAGCACCATCACCGGTCCCATCACGTTGGGCAGCACGTGGCGGCGCATGATGCGCAGCGACGCGACGCCGATCACGCGCGCCGCCTGAACGTACTCCTTGTTGCGCTCGACCATCGTCGAGCCGCGCACGGTGCGCGCGTACTGCACCCAGCCGGTGAGCGAGATCGCGATGATCAGCACCGCGAAGGCGAGCGTATCGTGCGCGTTCGGAAACAGGGCGCGGCCGACGCCGTCGATCAGCAGCGCGATCAGGATCGACGGGAACGAGAGCATCACGTCGCACACGCGCATGATGAAGGCATCGATGCGCCCGCCGGCGAAGCCCGACAGCAGGCCGAGCGAGACGCCGACCAGCACCGATACGAAGACCGACGCCAGCCCGACGAAGAGCGAGATGCGCGCGCCATACATCAGCGCCGACAGGATGTCGCGCCCCTGGTCGTCGGTGCCGAGCAGGTAGCGCGAGTTGCCGCCGTCGGACCAGGCCGGCGGCAGTCGCGAGTCGCCAAGTTCGAGCGTCGCGAGGTCGAACGGGTTGTGCGGCGCGACCCAGTTGGCAAATACGGCACAGAAGAGGCAGACGAATGCGATCAGTGCCGCCGTCATCGCCATCGGCGAGCTACGGAAGCTGAACCAGATATCGCTGTCCAGGAATCGGCGCACCGCAGCCGCCATCGTCGCCAGCCTCCCCTCAGGGCAAGCCCCGTCCGCATCGCGAGATCACTTCACGACCACCCACTTGAAGAACATCCGGTTGTCAGGCAACTGCACGAGGCTCACCTTCTTCGTCATGCCCCAGGCCAGCGCCTGCTGGTGCAGCGGGAGGTGGCCGACCTCGTCCTGATGGATCTTGAACGCCTCGCGGATCATCTCGTTGCGCTTGGCCTGGTCGGTCTCGGACTGGACCTTGGTCGTCAGTTCGTCGAACTTCGCGTTGCTGTAGTTGCCGAGGTTGAACTGGCCCTGGCCCTTGCCGTCGGGGGTCATCATCAGCGCCGACATCGCGTCGTGCGAGTCGCCGGTGCTCGGCGTCCAGCCGAGCAGATAGAAGCTCGTATTGCGGCTCAGGATCTTCGGGAAATACGACACCTTGGTCTCGGCCTGCAGATTGATCTTGACGCCGATGCGCGCCAGGTTCGCCGCCACCGCCTGGCAGATCGCGCTGTCGTTGACGTAGCGGTCGTTCGGGCAGTTCATCGTCACCTCGAAGCCGTTCGGGTAGCCCGCCTCGGCGAGCAGTTTCTTCGCCGCCTCGGGGTCGTACGGGAAGCGCTTGTTCATGTCGGGCTGGAAGCCGCGCACGCCGGGGCCGACCATCAGCGCGGTCGGCGTCGAGGCGCCGCGCATCACCTTCGTCTTGATCGCTTCGATGTCGATCGCCTGATAGAAGGCCTTGCGCACGCGCACGTCCTTGAACGGGTTCTTGCCCTTCACGCTCGAGAACAGCAGCTCGTCGCGCTTCTGGTCCATGCCGAGGAAGATCGTGCGCAACTCGGGTCCTTGCAGCACGACCATGTTGGGGTTGGACTTCACGCGCTCGACGTCCTGCAGCGGCACCGGCTCCATGACGTCGATCTCGCCCGACAGCAGCGCGGCGACGCGCGTCGCATCGCTGCCGATCGGCGTGAAGACGACCTCGTCGACGTTGGTCTCGACCTTGTCCCAGTAGTTGAGGTTGCGCACGATCACGGTGCGCGTCCCCGGCTGGCGCTCCTTCAGGCGAAACGGCCCGGTGCCGTTGGACTTGAAGGATGCCGTGTTCTCCACCCCCTTGCGGCGATCGACCGGCTTCTCGGCCTTGTTCGTCTCGCACCACTTCTTGCTCATCATGTAGACGTTCGAGATCACGTCCGGCAGGATCGGATTGGGCGCCGTCGTCTCGATTTCGATCGTGTGGTCGTCGATCTTGCGCACCTCCTTGAACGACGAGGTGTAGCCGCGCATGTCGCCGCCCGGATCTGCGGCGCGCGCGAACGAGAAGACGACGTCGTCGGCGTTGAACGGCGTGCCGTCGTGGAATTTGACGCCCTTGCGCAGTTCGAAGCGCCAGACGTTGGGCGAGGTCTGGGTCCACTTCGTCGCCAGCAGCGGCACGAGGGACATATCCTTGCCGCGCCCGACGAGCGACTCGTAGACGCTCGCGGTGAAGCTCAGCTGCAGCGTCTCGTTGAGCGAATGCGGGTCCATCGACTGCACGTCGCCGACATTGGCGACGCGCAGCGTGACGGCCTGGCTGGCGGCGCAGGCGAGCGCCAGCGCGGCGGCGAGCAAATTGCTTTTCAGTCTCATGCGGATTGTCTCCAGTGGCACGGTGGGAATGCGACCGCGATCGTAGCGCAGCCGAAGCGGTCGGGTCAGTGCGCGGCGCCGGCGCGCTCGATGCGCAGGCGCGGGTCGACCGCGAAGTACAGCAGATCGACGATCAGGTTGATGACGACGAAGATCAGCGAGATCAGGCACAGGTAGGCCGCCATCACCGGGATATCGGCGAAGGTCACGGCCTGGATGAACAAGAGCCCCATCCCCGGCCACTGGAAGACCTGCTCGGTGATGATCGCGAATGCGATCAGCGAGCCGAGCTGCAGCCCGGTGATCGTCATCACCGGCACGAGCGTGTTCTTCAGCGCATGGCCGAAATAGACGATGCGGTCGGGCAGGCCGCGGGCGCGGGCGAACTTGATGTAGTCCGAGCGCAGCACTTCGAGCATCTCCGAGCGCACGAGGCGCATGATCAGCGCGAGTTGAAAGAGCGCGAGCGTGATCGACGGCAGGATCAGGTGCTTCCAGCCGTCGAGCGTGAGCAGGCCGGTCGTCCAGCTACCGATCGCGACGACATCGCCGCGGCCGAAACTCGGCAGCCATTTGAGGATGACGGCGAAGAGAAGAATGAGCAGGATGCCGATCAGGAAGGTCGGCAGCGAGACGCCCAGCAGCGACAGCGTCATCAGCGCCTGCGACGAAAACGTGCCGCGCTTCAGCGCGGCGTAGACGCCCATCGGGATGCCCAGGCCGAGCGCGATCAGCGCGGCGATCATCGACAGCTCGAGCGTCGCCGGAAAGCGCTCGACGATCAGCGACGAGACCTTGCGCCCCTGGCGCAGGCTCAAGCCGAAATCGCCCTGCACCGCGTTGCCGACGAAGCGCGCGAACTGCACCGGAAACGGCTGGTCGAGCCCGAGGTCGGACCGCAGTTGCGCGCGCTGCTGCGGCGTCGCGTCCTGGCCGAGCAGATTCGTGACCGGGTCGCCGACGTACTGGAACAGCATGAACGAGATGAACGCCACCGTGAGCATCACGATCACGGCCTGGGCCAGGCGGCGGAGAATGAAGGCGAGCATGCGAGGAAGCGAAACTCCGGTGCCACGATCGGCGACGCCTGGCGCGTCGCGTGGCTCGCCTCGCACGCACGGGCTGGCTCACGCGCCGATTGGATGGGATCGGGCGCAACGCGTCAAACGGGAAAGTCCTTAGCCGGGCCGCGCGTCGCGCAGGAACGAGAAAGGCCGCCCGAAGGCGGCCTTTGCCGAGTCACGCCTGCACGCGGCAGGCCGTGACGGATCAGAACGAGTGACGGATACCGACTTCGAAGCCTTGCGAGCTCGAGCTGGGAGCGCCGCCACCGCCGGCGTAGCCGTTCAACGCACCGACGATGAAGGCAGCACCGTCCGAGTTGTCGATGTGCGAGTACGTCGCATACAGCGCGGTACGCTTGGACAGGTCGTAGGTCGCGCCAACGGCCAACTGCCACGCGCTCTGACCGTCGAAGTTCGCCGGCGCGTACGGCTCGGAGCCGCTGCGGTCGACCTGACCGTACGAGCCCTTGATCGTCCACAGGCCGACCGGGGCTTGCAGGCCGATATACCAGTTGCGCTGTCCGAGGTCGCCGACCTTGATGTCGCCGAAGAAGCCGGAAAGCTTCACGACGCCGAAATCGTACGAACCGCCGAGGTTCCAGTTCGTGCCGTTCTGGTCGGGTTGACCTGCACCGGGCACGCCGCCGAGAACCTGCGTCCGGCCCCATGCACCTGCGACGTTGAACGGACCGCTCGCGTAGCCGAGCCGGAAGCCGTAATACTTGTTGCCGTTCGAGCCTTGACCCGCGGCGACTTGCGCCTGGCCGTACAGACCGCCAGCGATGCCGGACGGCAGGAAGTAGCCGACCATATTGTTGGCGCGAAGTGTCGTCCCGTACGCTCCACCGGCCGGCAGATTCGGAGTGACGAAGCCGATATTGCCGGAGTTGCCGATACCGACCGTGCCGAACGGATCGAAGATCGTCCAGTTCCAGAAGGTCGAGGTGTAGTCGCGGCCAAGACGGACTTCACCCCAGCCGCCCGAGAGGCTGACGGTCTGGCGACGCTGCCAGGTCTGACCGGTATTGGTACCGTTTTGCGGGTTCACCGCGCCTTCGATCCAGAAGCTGGCATTCAGGCCGCCGCCCAGATCCTCGACGCCGCGGAAGCCCAGACGGCTGCTGGCGTTGCCGTCCTGGTTCATCTGGTACTGCGTGCCGGCGTCGTTGTCGACATAGCGCAGGTTCAAGTCGACGATACCGAACAGGGTCACCGACGACTGGGCCGAGGCGGCGCCAGCAAACGTGCCCAGCACTGCGAGAGCGAGCAGAGATTTTTTCATTGCAACTATCTCCTAGGTTGAACAAGAGGTCCCGATCGGGATGTACCCGCGAGGGCAGATCAGGCCAACCTCCTCATCGGAAGTTGTGTGTATTGCACCAGACGAAGGGGCCGCTGGCAAAGATTCGGGGCAGAAATGACTCAATATGTTGTCTGGGCACAACGTCGTTCGGGCCCGTCCGGCGGGGGACGCGGACGGGGCTTTCCGGACGGCCAGCACGCGGCCCCGAAGGCCCGGGCGAGGCTTGGGCGGGGGGGTGCGATATGCTCGATTCCCTCGTCAAAGCCTGCCCATCATGCCTGCCGCCGCCACTTCGCCGCTGGACCGCCTCGTCGTCGCCGCCGACAGCGCGCTGCGCACGCTTTCGGGCGCCAATATCGCCTCGCGGGCGTGCCCGGCAGCCCCGGAGCAGGACGCGCCGGCCCCGCTGGACCCGGCGCAACGGCGCCTCTCCGGCGCGCTGATGCGGGTCAACCACGTCGGCGAGGTCTGCGCACAGGCGCTCTACAACGCGCAGGCGCTCGCGACGCGCGACCCCGCGCTGCGCGCCCAGTTCGAACGCGCCTCGCGCGAGGAAACCGACCATCTGGCCTGGACCCGCCAGCGCCTGCGCGAACTCGGCGCGCGCCCCAGCCTGCTCAATCCTCTTTGGTATGCGGGTGCCTTCGGGATCGGCTGGCTGGCCGGCACGGCGAGCGACAGGCTCAGCCTCGGCTTCGTCGTCGAGACGGAACGCCAGGTCGAGCGTCACCTGCAGGGCCACCTCGATCGCCTGCCGGCCGAGGATGCCGCGTCGCGCGCGATCGTCGCGCAGATGAAGGAAGACGAGACCCGCCATGCGTCGCAAGCGGAGCAGGCCGGGGCCGCGGCCCTGCCGGCCCCGGTGCGCTGGCTGATGCGGGGCGCGGCAAAGGTGATGACGCAGACCGCACATCACCTCTGACACCGCGGCCGCGGCGGCCATCACGTTGGCGGCCACGGCGCGCGCGGGACACGAATGTGGTCGGGCGCGAGACCCTCCTGCCGCCGGCGCAGCATTTCCTCGTAGGCCGCTTCGAGATGACGGGTATACCTGGGCATATCGAAGAGCGGCTTGGCGGCCCTTTTTTGTGCCAGCCTGGCCTTGATCCGGTCCAGCTCGGCGGGGCGCTGCGCCAATGCGATGGCCTTGGCCTCGTACTCGGCGCCCGACGCCGCGATCAATTCCAGCAGGTCGAGCGCGTGCAGGAGGCTCGCAGCCATCCGCGCAGCGAATGCGTTTCCGGGACAGGTGAGCACGGGCAGGCCGGCGAACAGTGCATCGTTGGCCGTCGTTCCCGCATTGAACGGCAGCGTATCGAGAAAGAGGTCGGCCAGGCGCAGGCGGGCCAGATATTCGTCGGCCGCGACCCGGCCGGCGAAAACGAGCCGATCGGGTGCGACGCCTGCGGCTGCGGCCTCGCGCCGCAGATTGGCCTCCATCTGTTCGCCGCCGGCGAGCAGCCACAGGCAACTCGCCGGTACCGCGCCGAGAATCCGCATCCAGCCGGCAAAGGCGTCCGGCGTGATCTTGTAGGTGCTGTTGAAGCAGCAGAAGACGAAACCGTCGGCCGGCAGCCCGAACGCGCTGCGCGATACGCCGGCTGACGCGATCGGCCGGCGCGTATCCGATGGCTGGAAGCACTCGGGCAGATGGACGACCTTCTCGGCGTAGGCGTGCCTGCTCGGATCCGGGATCGTCGTCTCGTCGGCAATGATGTAGTCGATGAAGTGCGCGCCCATCGTGCCCGGAAAGCCGAGGTAGTTGACCTGGACCGGCGCGACCCGCTGGCCGAATATGGCCGTCCGGCTGCCCTTGGTATGCCCGCCCAGATCGACCGCGATATCGATGCCGAGGCCGCGCGCTCGCGAGGCGATTTCGGACGCCGTGAGTTCGTCCACTTCGACGAAATGATCGAACGCCCGCGCCAGCCGCGCTCGCATCGCGTCGTCCCGATCCGCCTTGCTCAATGCGAAACCGAAGATCTCGAAGCGCTCGCGGTCGTGCAGCTCGTAGATCTCGGCGGTCAGGTAGGCCACCGCGTGGTGGCGGAAATCGGCGGAGAAGTAGGCGACCCGGATCCGGTCGCGCGCACCGCGCTCGAACGCCACCGCGGCCTGCGGACCGGCGAAATTCGCTTCGACCCAGCGACGCGCCGTGCTCGACTGCTGCTCTTCGTCGCTGCTGAACGCGAGCATCTCGAACGGGCCGCAGGCGTTCTCGCCGCGTTGTACGCGGGCGAGCAGATCGTCCCGCTCGGCGCGCCAGCCGCGCCAATCGCAGATCCGCATCCGCGCATGAAGGAGGAAGCCGCGCAGAAAGTCGACGCAAGGGTCGATCGAGAGCGCGCGCTCCCAGTCGGCGATTGCCTCGGCGTAGCGCTCGAGGTCATAGAACACCGCTCCCCGGTGCGCCCACACGTCGGCAACGCCGGGGTCGAGCGCGAGCGCCCGGTCGTAGTAGACGAGCGCGTTGCGCAGGTCCTTGACCTCGTCGTAGACCTTGCCGATATTGAAGACGAGGTCGAACGAGTCCGGTCTGAACTTCGAAGCCCGCGCATAGCTGTCCAGCGCCGATGCGCTCTTGCCGAGCAGCGAATAGGCGGTCCCCCGGTCGTGGAGCGCCTCGAAGAACGGGCCGGCGAGGGCGAGCGCCCTGTCGAAGGCCCGGATCGCGGGCTCGGGCTCGCGCTGCTTCAGGCAGGACACGCCGAGGTAGTACCACGCCTCGGGTGTCGCGCGCGGCAACTGGCACGCCTTGGTCAGGCAGCGATGGGCCTCGTCCGCTCTGCCCTCGTTGCCGTAGACATAGCCCAGCAGTTCGAAGGCCCGCGACGACGATGCATCGGCCGCGACCAGGCTTTCGAGGCTGAGTCTGGCGAGCCCCTGATTGCCGGAACTGAAATATCCCTCGGCGGCCTGCAGGAGCCTGTTTCGCTCCCGCGGGTTCATGCCTCGATCAGCTCGAAACTCGTGCCGATG
>CALMIL010000165.1 GCA_937864005.1 uncultured Burkholderiales bacterium | reverse complement strand
TCGCGCCCGAAGCGATCGAGAAATTCGGGAAAGCCGACGCCGAGCTGCGCGCTCGCCATGATCATGCCGCCGAGCACTCCGGTCATGTCGGCGAATACCGTCAAGAGTGGCAGCGCGATCGCGAGCGCGACGATCTTGGGCAGCACGAGCAGCTCGATCGGGTCGATGCCGAGCGTGCGCATCGCATCGACCTCCTCGGTGACGAGCATGGTGCCGATCTGCGCCGCGTAAGCGGAACCCGAGCGGCCGGCGATGATGATCGCCGAGATGAGCGGCGCGAACTCGCGCAGCATCGAATAGCCGACGAGCTCGACGACGAAGATATTCGCGCCGTAGTGCTGCAGCTGATCGGCCCCCTGGTAGGCGACGACGATGCCGAGCAGGAACGAGGTCAGGCCGATGATCGGCAGCGCATCGAAGCCGCCGATCTGCACGTTGCGCAGCATCGTGCGCCAGCGAAAGCGCCGCGGATGCGCCGCGAGGCGCAGCGCGACGAGCGCGATCTCGCCGATGAAGCGCAGCATGCCGAGCGTCTGCTGCCACGCCGCCGCGGCGCGGCGCCCGGCGCGCTCGAGCGGCGAGCGGTGCGCCGGCTGCACCACCTCGACCTGCGGATGCGCCGCGACCTGCGCCATCAGCTTGTCGAGCTTCTCCGGCCAGCCGCGCCGCGTCGCCTGGGCGGCATGCTGGTTCAGCCAGTGCTGCAGGACCCAGACGCCCGCGGTGTCGATCGCCTCGAGGCTGCTTCCCTCGAGCACGATTTCGCCGCTCTCGCCGGGCTCGGCGTCGAGCGTCTGCGCTAGCTCGCCGAGTCCGCGCACCGTCCAGCTTCCGGCGAGCTTCCACTCGCGTTCGGCGGTACGGTTGATGGTGGCGGCTTGCACGGGGTCGGTCGCAGCGGGTTAGCCGCACTGTAGCGGCGCGGCTTGCGGTTTCGCGCCGGCATGGCCGCGATCGCGAACGCTTCGCGCGCGCCGGAGTCTATCGACGCGCGCCTGCATCGGGCAGGCGGCATGCGATCAAAAAAACCTGAGCAAAAAACTCGGAATAGGCTATAATCGAGCAAATCAGTCGGGTAAATGCCATTACTACGGTATCGGCGTTTACTCCCAGGCGGCGCTTCGCCGCACTCTGCGTCCGGATCTCGGCGTGAACAAAGGAGTCTTCCATGCGTTTGACCACCAAAGGGCGTTTCGCCGTGACCGCGATGATCGATCTGGCCCTGCGCGAGAACACCGGCCCGGTGGCACTGGCGGCGATCAGCGCGCGCCAGCAGATTTCGTTGTCCTATCTCGAGCAGCTGTTCGGCAAGCTGCGCCGGCACGAGCTCGTGGCGAGCACGCGCGGGCCGGGCGGCGGCTATTCGCTGGCGCGCAAGGCGGCCGACATCACGGTTGCCGACATCATCGTCGCGGTCGACGAGCCGCTGGACGCGACGAGCTGCCAGGGGCGCGAGAACTGCATGGGCGAGGATACCGGCCGCTGCATGACGCACGACCTGTGGACGAGCCTGAATACGAAGATGATCGAATACCTCGACTCGATCTCGCTGCGCAAGCTCGTCGACGAGCAGCTTGCCAAGGGCGTCTCGGTGCAGGAGCAGCCGGTCAAGCGCGCGATCTCGTCGCAGCCGGTCGTCAAGCCGATCAAGATCACGGCGCCGAATTCGGTCTTCGCGCTCGGCACCGCGATGGCGAAATAGCCGATCGGCGCAGGCGGCGGCCGGGCCGGCATGGGCCCGATTCGCAGCGAGGAAAGAGTGACTGCACAGCGCCCGATCTATCTGGACTACGCGGCGACGACACCGGTCGATCCGCGCGTCGTCGAGGCGATGCTGCCGTGGCTGGGCGAGCGCTTCGGCAACCCGGCGTCGCACGGCCACGCCTGGGGCTGGGAAGCCGAGCAGATCGTCGAGCAGAGCCGGGCGCAGGTGGCCGGCCTGATCGGCGCCGACCCGGCCGAGATCGTCTGGACCTCGGGTGCGACCGAATCGAACAATCTCGCGCTGAAGGGCGCGGCGCGTGCCAACGCGGCGCGCGGCAGGCACCTCGTCACCCTCGGGACCGAGCACAAGGCGGTGCTCGATACCCTGCGCGAACTCGAGCGCGAGGGCTTCGAGGTGACGACGCTCGACGTGCGCGAGGACGGTCTGGTCGACCTCGACGCATTGCGCGCCGCGTTGCGCCGCGACACCATCCTGGCGTCGACGATGGCCGTCAACAACGAGATCGGCGTGGTTCAGGACATCGCCGCCATCGGCGCGATCTGCCGCGAGCGCGGCATCCTGTTTCACGTCGATGCGGCGCAGGCGACGGGCAAGATCGCGATCGATCTGCGGACGCTGGCGGCCGACCTGATGAGCCTGACGGCGCACAAGACGTATGGGCCGAAGGGAATCGGCGCCCTCTACGTGCGGCGCAAGCCGCGCGTGCGCATCGAGGCGCAGATCCACGGCGGCGGCCACGAGCGCGGCATCCGTTCGGGGACGCTCGCGACGCACCAGATCGTCGGCATGGGCGAGGCCCTGCGGATCGCGGGCGAAGAGATGGCCGCCGAGAACGACCGCCTGCGCGGCCTGCAGCAACGCCTGCTGCGGGGCTTGCGCGATATCGGCGGGATCGTCGTGAATGGCGATCTGGCGCGGCGCGTGCCGCACAACGTGAATGTCTCGTTTGCCGGCGTCGGCGGCGAGGCGCTGATCGACGGTCTCGACGGCCTTGCCCTGTCGTCCGGTTCGGCGTGCAACTCGGCGCGCCGCGAGCCGAGCCACGTGCTGCGTGCGCTGGGGCGCAGCGACGCGCTCGCGCACGCGTCGCTGCGCATCACGCTCGGGCGCTTCACGACGCCGCCGGAAATCGACTTCGCGATCGCGGCGATCGCCGAACGGGTCGACGCGCTGCGCCGGCGGGCGAGCAGCCAGCGCGACGGCTCGCCGGCTGGCGAGCCGCGGCCGACGCCGGTGCAGGGGGCCGCTCACTGAGCGCTGCAAGGGGCGCGCCGACACGATCCGAAGCGGCGGCCTGCAGCAAGGATCGACAAGTCGGACAATCGGCATCAAGCAACGAATCTGGATATCAGGGAGCCCGGCAAGCCATGTCAGTCACTCTTACACCCGCCGCGGCGCGCCACGTGTCGCGCTTCATCGCCAACCGCGGCCAGGGCGCCGGCGTGCGCCTGGGCGTCAGGAACGCCGGATGCTCGGGCATGGCCTACAAGCTCGAATATGCCGACGAACAGGCGCCCGGCGATGTCGTCTTCGAGGAACACGGCGTGAAGCTCTTCGTCGACCCGAAGAGCCTGCCGTTTCTGGACGGCACCGAACTCGACTACGTCCGCGATGGACTGAACGAGACCTTCAAGTTCAACAATCCGCAGGAGAAGGACCGTTGCGGCTGCGGCGAGTCGTTCCGCGTCTAGGCTTCGGCCGGTGGGGGTGAAGCGGCCCTGATCCGGGCCGGCGCCGGCAACACTGCGGGTGCGGCGCACTCTGCGATCATTCGCCCGCCATGTCGCGCTGGATTCGAATCACGGGAACGATGATCGCCGCAGCAATGTTGGCATCGGCCACGGCCACCGCGCAGTCTGCGGGCGGCGCGGCTTCGGTCGCCGCGGCGAATGCCGGCGGTGCGCTCGGCCTGTACGACGCGCAGGCGTTCACGCTCGACATCAAGGGCAAGGGCGCGGCGCCGGCTTCGCGCCAGGCGGCGTGGTACTTCCGCGACGAAACGGTCGCCGTGCCGCGCGCCGGCCTGCCGCGGTCGGGCTTCGAGTCCGGTGTGCATGCCTTCGACGACGTCGCGCACTGGGCCGCCGCACGGCGCGCCGGCGCACCGATCGACTATCCGCCCCTCGTCTGGGTCGCCGCGCCGCAGGTGGTGCGCAATGCGCGGCTGGACTCTGACGGCCGGCAGTTGCTCACGGCCGACGGCGCGCTGGCGTGGCGCTACGTCGAGAGAATCAAGCTCAATCGCTCGTACGCCGATGCGTCGTCGGCGGCATTCTTCGCGCCGCACGATCTGACCTTGCGCGGCACGCTCACGCCGCAGGGCTTCGTGGCGCGATCGATCTGGCCGCAGGATTTCAGACTCGGCCCGGACGCGGCGCCCGCGCGCACGATGGCCGCCGGCGATGCGGCACCGGCGATGCGCGGCCTGATGCGCGAGATGCCGCGGGGTGGCGCCCAAAGCCCGTATGCGGCATCGACGATCTGGCGGCGCACCGGGTCGAGCGAGGCGTGGGCCGGCAAGCCGGTGCTCGGGCTGATGGTCAACGGCGCGCAGGGCGACGACGACGAGGCGCACGGCGGGCACTTCGCGATCGTCACCGGCCGCGTGCAGGCCGACGGCGCGATCGGCGACTGGCTCGTCAACAACTTCTACTCGCTCGATGTCGAGAGCGAGAAGGGAATCATCGCCGCGCCGGTGCCACTGGACAACTATCTCGCCGATCTGAACGCCGGCCAGGCCTGGTACCGGCCGACGACGATGCTCGTCGCGGTGCTCGACGACGAGCGCGCCGCGGTGCTCGTGCAATCGGCGCTGAACCGCGTCTACCAGCAGTTCTACCGCCACCAGCTCGTCTACTACCACCCGAACCAGAATTGCGCGTCGATCAGCGTCGATACGCTGCGCGCGCTCGGCTGGGACGTGCCGGCGCGCGGGCCGAGCAGCCGCATCCTCGCCTGGCTCGGCTTCCCGTTCATCGCGATCAAGGATCGCTCGATCGGCAAGGCCAAGCTTGCCTTCGACTATCTGCGAACCGACCAGACGCGCCTGCTGCCGGCCGCCGCGCTCGAAGAGGCCTACGCGAGCCTGCTCGCGCTCGTCACCGGCGCGCGGCAGCCCGAAGGCGACCTGGCTTCCATGCTTGCGATCGACGTGTCGGCGCTCGCCTTCCTGCGCTTCCCGCAGTTTCCGTCCAGCCGCGCCTGGGGCGATGCGCCGGCGGTCACGGTCTGGGAATATCGCACCCTGGTGCCGAACGACCCGGCCCTGATGCAGATCGTTCCGGTGCCGCCGCGGCCGTTTCCGGATGCGCTGCACGATCCCGACCTGCTGCCGCCGCGCTGGACGCCGGCCGACTGGGCGACGCTCGCCTGGGCGCTGCTCACCGTCGTCGGCTTGCCCTTGCTGCTGTGGCGCTGGTGGCGGCGGCGCGCATCGCGCGCCGCAGGGGCGCTCGACCTCGGGACGGGCAAATCATGATCGTGCTCGGCATCGAGACCTCGTGCGACGAGACCGGCGTCGCGCTCGTGCGGACGCAGGGCGACGCCGTGCCGGTGCTCCTCGCGCAGGCGCTGCACAGCCAGATCGATCTGCACCAGGCCTACGGCGGCGTGGTGCCCGAGCTTGCGTCGCGCGACCACATCCGCCGCCTGCTGCCGCTGGCGCGCACGGTGCTCGCCGAGGCCGGCCTCGCGCTGGATGCGATCGACGTCGTCGCCTATACGCGCGGGCCGGGGCTGGCCGGCGCGCTGCTCGTCGGTGCCGGCTTCGCGTGCGCGCTCGGCGCGGCGCTCGCCAGGCCGGTGCTCGGCATCCATCACCTCGAGGGGCATCTGCTGTCGCCGTTCCTGTCGCGCGATCCGCCGGCGTTCGCCTTCGTCGCGCTGCTCGTCTCGGGCGGCCACACGCAGCTGATGCGGGTCGACGATGTCGGCCGCTACGAACTGCTGGGCGAGACGATCGACGATGCCGCCGGCGAGGCGTTCGACAAGGCGGCGAAGATGATGGGACTGGCCTACCCGGGCGGGCCGCTGCTCGCCAGGCTCGCCGAAGGCGGCCGAGCCGATGCCTTCAAGCTGCCGCGGCCGCTGCTGCACAGCGCGAACCTCGACTTCTCGTTCGCGGGGCTGAAGACGGCCGTCATGATCCAGCTGCGCAAGTGCGGCGACGACCCCGGCGAACAGGTCAAGGCCGATCTGGCGGCTTCGACGCAGCAGGCGATCGTCGACGTGCTGGTGCACAAGTCGATCGCGGCGCTCGAGGCGACCGGGCTCGATCGCCTCGTCGTCGCCGGCGGCGTCGGCGCCAATGCAAGGCTGCGCGAGCAGCTGAATGCGCGCTGCGCCGCGCGCGGCGCGCGCGTCCGCTACCCCGAGTTCGATCTGTGCACCGACAACGGCGCGATGATCGCGCTCGCCGCGGCGATGCGGTTGCAGCGCGGCATCGCCGAGCTGCGCACCGACTACGCCTTCGACGTGCGGCCGCGCTGGCCGCTGGCTTCGGCCGGCGCGCCGCCGCCGCGCGTCACTGCACCGTGACGGTCGCCGCGCGGTTCGCGGCGCGCTTGGGCAGCGTCAGGGTCAGCACGCCGTTGGCGAGCCGTGCCTGCGCCGCGCCGGGCTCGAGCTCGGACGGCAGGACGAAGCTGCGCGCATAGCGCGGTGCAGCGCGCTCGTCCGCCGCGCCATCGGCCTGCGGCGCGGCCTGGGTCGAGATATCGACGCGCCGGCCCTCGATCGAGACGCTGAACTGCTCCTTCGCGATGCCCGGCATGTCGAGGGTCGCGACATAGCTGTCGCCGGCTTCGACGATATCGAGCGACGGCACGCGCACACGCCCGGTGCGCGGCGCGGCCGCGGCTGCACGATGGCAGGCGGCCGCCAGGACGCGCGGGTCGCCGGCGGCGCGCAAGGCACGGCGTTGCATGGCGGGGGAAGCGGTAAAGACGAACATGTCCGACTCCTACAATCATCGGGTCGCGGCGCCCTGCAGCAACCCATGTGGCCGAAGGTGGAGCGACGAAGCCCGATTTCAAGATGCGCCCGAGCCGGCGTCGAGCCATGCGTGCAGCCATAGATCAGCTTCCGGGGTCGCGGATTCGCGAGGTCGCCAACGCCGGCATCGGTCGCGCCGGCGTGCTCGCGTTCTGGTTCGGCGAAAGCGACGAGGCGACGCCGCAGTTCATCCGCGACGCGGCGGTCGATTCGCTCGCCCGCGGCGAGACCTTCTATTCGCACAATCTCGGGCTGCCGGAGTTGCGCGGCGCGATCGCCGCCTATACGTCGGGCCTGCACCGCGCGGTCGAAGCCGAACGCATCGCCGTCACGTCGTCGGGCGTGAGCGCGCTGATGATCGCGATGCAGGCGCTCGCCGGTGCCGGCGACGAGGTCGTCGTCGTCGAGCCGGTCTGGCCGAACCTGCCGGCGCAGCCGGCGATCCTCGGCGCCGAGGTGCGGCCGTTCGGACTGAACGCGAAGGCGGGCGCCTGGCAGCTCGATCTCGACGCGCTGCTTGCAACCGTCACCGGCCGCACCCGCGTGCTGCTCGTCAACGCGCCGAACAACCCGACCGGCTGGACGCTTTCGCGACCCGAGCAGGAGGCGATCCTCGCCCATTGCCGGCGCACCGGCACCTGGATCGTCGCCGACGAGGTCTACGAGCGGATCTGGTTCGGTGAAGGGCCCGCCGCGCCGAGCTTCCTCGACATCGCCGACGCCGACGACCGTCTCGTCGTCGCGCACAGCTTTTCGAAGACTTTCCTGATGACGGGCTGGCGCCTGGGCTGGCTCGTCGTACCGCCGCGGATGATCGAGGCGGTCGGCAAGCTGATCGA
>CALMIL010000164.1 GCA_937864005.1 uncultured Burkholderiales bacterium | reverse complement strand
GCCGACCTGATCCGCCGCGGCGCCCTGCTCGCCGCAAGCGAGGACTTCGGCCTGCAGGTCGGCGCGCGCTTCGAGCTCGAAGACCTCGGCCTGCTTGGCCATCTGGTCTGGCGTGCATCCACGGTCGGCGAGGCACTGCAGGAGTTGAACCGCTTCCTGCACCTGCAGGACCGCGGCAGCGTCAGTTACCTGCGCCCGGCGCAGGAGGGCGTGGTCTCGCTCGGTTGTTCGATCTTCGATCCGGACACGCCCGCCGCGGGCCTGGTCTACGACCTGGTGCTGGCGATGGGAATGCGCCTGCTGCGCCGGCTCGCCGGCGCGCGGTTCCGCGCCATCGAAGTGTGGTTTGCGCATGACGCGCCGAGTCGGGACGAGCCTTGGCGGTGCGCGTTCGGCGCGCCGCTGCGCTTTGACGCGCCGCGTGCCGAGATCCACTTCGCCGCCAACTGGCTGGGCGCGCCGCTGGCCGGCGCCGACGCGATGCAACATGCCCTGGTGCAGCGCGCGATCACGCTCGTCGAGGCGAGCGACGGACCCGATCTGGTCGGCCGCATGCGGGCCGCGGTGCGCGTCCTGCTGCTCACCGGCAATGCGTCGGCGGCATGCATTGCCGCGGCGCTCGGACTGCACGAGCGCACGCTGCGCCGGCGCCTGCGCGCCGAAGGCCAGACGCTGCAGGGCGTCGTGGCCCACGCACGCTTCGACGTCGCATGCCAGTTGCTGCGCGAGACGCACCTCGGGCTGGACGACATTGCCGACGCGCTCGGCTACGCCGAGGCTGCGGTCTTCGTGCGCGCGTTTCGCGGTTGGGCCGGCTGCACACCGGGGCAGTGGCGCCGGCGCATCGCAATCGACACGCCCGATCCGGCGCGCCGCTGAGATTTGCCTCGGGCGGCAAGTGCGACCGCGCGCCGCCGCTGCAGCGCGTCGGTTGCGCCGCCGTCGGTGCCGTGGCCGCGCGCTACGCTGCGCCGGGGCCGAAGCGCCTTTCGATGTAGGTCTCGACGAGGGCCTGGAACTCGGTCGCGATCGCGGCGCCGCGCAGCGTCAGCGCGCGCTCGCCGTCGATGAAGACCGGCGCGGCCGGCGCCTCGCCGGTGCCGGGCAGGCTGATGCCGATATCGGCGTGCTTGCTTTCGCCCGGGCCATTGACGATGCAGCCCATGACGGCGACCTTGAGTGTCTCGACGCCCGGGTAGCGTTCGATCCAGATCGGCATCTGCGCGCGCAGGAAATCGTCGATCTGCTTGGCGAGATCCTGAAATGTCGTGCTCGTCGTGCGCCCGCAGCCGGGACACGCGGTGACGCTCGGGTTGAACGCGCGCAGCCCGAGCGACTGCAGGATCTCGCGCGCGACGACGACTTCCTGCGTGCGCGCCTCGCCGGGCTGCGGCGTGAGCGAGACGCGGATCGTGTCGCCGATGCCCTCCTCCAGCAGCAGCGCGAGCGCGGCAGTCGACGCGACCGTGCCCTTGGTCCCCATGCCGGCTTCGGTCAGGCCGAGGTGCAGCGCGTAGTCGCAGCGCCGCGCAAGCGCCCGGTAGACGCTCACGAGGTCCTGCACGCCCGACATCTTGCACGACAGCACGATGCGCTCGGCGGGCAGGCCGACCGACTCGGCGAAGCGCGCCGATTCGATCGCCGACGTGATGATCGCGCGGTACATCACCTGCTGCGGCGGGTGCGGCGCGGCGCGCCGGCCGTTCTCGTCCATCATCTGCGCGAGCAGTTCCTGATCCAGGCTGCCCCAGTTGACGCCGATGCGCACCGCCTTGTCCAGGCGCGCCGCGATCTCGACCATCTGGCCGAACTGGCGGTCGTGCTTGTCGCCCTTGCCGACATTGCCCGGGTTGATGCGGTATTTGCTGAGCGCCTCGGCGCACGCCGGATGCTCGGCCAGCAGCCGATGGCCGTTGTAGTGGAAGTCGCCGACGAGCGGAACGTGAAGGCCCATCCGGTCGAGCTGCTCGCGGATATAGGGCACGGCCGCCGCCGCCTCGGGCGTATTGACCGTGATGCGCACCAGCTCGGAGCCCGCGGCGGCCAGCTCCTTGACCTGGATCGCGGTGCCGATCGCGTCCGCCGTGTCGGTGTTCGTCATCGACTGCACGCGCACCGGCGCACCGCCGCCGATAGTCACCGCATGGTCGCGCCAGCGCACGACGACCTGGCGCGAATGCCGCGCCGCGGGTGCGGCGGGCTCGATGAAATCGCTGCCTTGCACGCCGATCCCCTATTCGAGCTGAAGGCGGGCGACGTTGTCGCGCGTCGCCGCCTTCAGATCCACCTCGCGGCCGCGAAAGCTCAACTGCGTCGCGGCCGCATTGCCGATCGTGACGCGAAACGGCGGCGTACCGTCGAGCCCGACGAACTCGCCCGCATCGAGCTTGCGCTGCAGCAGCACGGCACCGCTCGCATCGACCACACCGATCCAGGATTCGCCGCTCACCTTGACCGCGAGCAGGCTTGCCGCCGGCGCGTCCGATGCGTCGGCCGCGGCGGGCGCGGAGGCCGCCTCTGCCGCGGCGACGGCGACCGGCTCCGCGGCCGTCGACGGCGCTGCCATGTCCGCCGCGGACGGCGCCGCGGAGGCCGCCTCGACCGGCGCCGAAGCCGACGCCAGCGCCGCAGCCGCGGCGGACGCCGCCGGATCCGCCGCGCGCGTCTGCACCATCCACTGCTGCGGCATGAGGTAGATGAATGCGGCCGCGACGAGGATCAGCAACGGCAGCCAGATTGCCGGCCGGCGCAGGAGGCCCGGTTCGGAGGGCATCGCGCGGCCGGGGCGGTCGCGAAATGCGGTGTTCAAGCCCTGGTGAACCTTGTCCAGCCCCTGACCGCCGAGGTCGGGCATCTGGGCGAGCACCGGCGCCGGGTCGATATTCAACGCGCGGCAGACGGTCTTCGCGAGCGCGCGCGCGAAGGCATTGCCGGGCAGCGCATCGAGGCGGTCTTCCTCGAGCGCCTCGAGCTTCTTCTGCGGCACCTTGACCGTCACGGCGAGCGCCGCGATGTGCATGCCCTGCGCCTGGCGCGCGGCGCGCAGCATCGATCCCGCGGTCGCGCGGGCATCGGTTTGCGTCCGGGCAGCGTCGGCCCCGACCGGCGGCTCAGCCATCGAATTTGCCCTGCTCGAATTCGGCGGCTTCGCGCGACTTCGGGAATTTGGTGCGCAGCTGCTGCCCGAGAGCGTCGGCCGCCTTGCGATCGCCGGCACGGTACTCGATGCGCGCCGCCAGCCACAGCGATTGCGGGCTGATCTGCTGCGGATCGTCGTTCACCCGCTTGACGTAGAAGCGCGCGCGGTCATAGGCCCCGCGCTGGTAGAGGATGTCGGCATAGTTGATCGCGATGCCGGCGTTGGCCGGATCGAGCGCGAAGGCGCGCTTGAGCGTGCCCTCGGCCGCTTCGAGCTTGCCGGCGCGAGCCTGGCATACGCCCTGCGTCAGCAGCGTGCGGCTCGCGTCGCGATACTGCGGCGTGGCAAGCGCCTGCTCGAACAGCGCGTCGGCCTGGTCGTAGCGCTTCATCAGGCACTGGAACCAGCCGTAGTTCTGCATCACGTCGGCGCTGCGCGGGTTCAGTTGCAGCGCGTACCTGAAGCTCTCGTCGGCCATGCCGTCGTCGCCCATCGCAGCGTAGATCAGGCCGCGCAGGTTGTAGGCCTCGAAATTGCTCGGCTGCAAGGCGATCGTCTGCTTCACTTCGTCGAGCGCGGTCGCGTACTGGCCGCTCGCAAAGTACGCGCTCGCGAGTTCGAGGCGGGTGGCGGCGCGCCGCGAAGCCTCGGTCTGGTCCGACGCGGTCGGGATGTCCTTGCCGGGCGCGCTGCCGTTTGGCGTCGCGCAGCCGCCGACGAGGACGGCCGCGAGGACGACCGCAAGGCCACGCACGAAGGGCTGAGTCATGCACTCTCCTTGGCACGCGCCGACGACGCGGAACGGTGGACATGGATGCCTTGCGCACGCCGCGCCGCACGCTCGCGCAGATGGGTGCGGTCCTGCACCTCGCCGGCCAACTGGCCGCAGGCGGCGGCGATATCGTCGCCGCGCGTGCGGCGCACGGTGGTGACGATGCCCGCCGCGCGCAGCACCTCGGCGAAGGCCAGCACCCGCTCGCGCGGCGAGCAGTGCAGGCCCGACTGCGGGAAGGGATTGAACGGGATCAGGTTGAACTTGCACGCGATGCGCGTATCGGCCCGCTCGGCGACGAGCGCGGCGAGCTCGCGCGCGTGCGCCAGGCTGTCATTCACGCCGTCGAGCATGCAGTATTCGAAAGTGATGAAGTCGCGCGGCGCCGCCTCGAGATAGCGGCGGCAGGCGGCGATCAGCTCGGCGATCGGATATTTGCGGTTGAGCGGCACGAGTTCGTCGCGCAGCGCGTCGTTCGGCGCGTGCAGCGATACGGCGAGCGCGACCGGGCAGTCGACGCGCAGGCGATCGATCATCGGCACCACGCCCGAGGTCGAGACCGTCACGCGCCGGCGCGACAGGCCGTAGCCATGGTCGGAGAGCATCACGCGCAGCGCCGGAACGAGCGCCGCATAGTTCTGCAGCGGCTCGCCCATGCCCATCATCACGACATTGCTGATGACGCGATGCGCGGCGCCGGCTGCGAGCCCGCGCGCGCGCAGCGCGCGTTCGGCATGCCAGAGCTGGGCAACGATCTCGCCGGTCGTCAGGTTGCGGGCGAAGCCTTGATGGCCGGTGGCGCAGAACGAGCAGGCCATCGCACAGCCCGCCTGCGACGAGATGCACAGCGTCGCGCGATCGGCCTCGGGAATGAAGACGGTCTCGATCGCATTGCCGGCGCCGACGTCGAACAGCCACTTGATCGTGCCATCGGCCGAGGCCTGCTCGGAGACGACGGCGAGCGGCCGCACCTCGGCGGCCTGCGCGAGCTTGACGCGCAGCGACTTCGCCAGATCGCTCATCGCATCGAAATCGGCGACGCCGCGCTGGTGGATCCACCGGAACAGCTGCGTGGCGCGAAAACGCTTCTCGCCGAGCCGCTCGCAGAAAGCGCCGAGCGCTTCGAGGTCGAGGTCGAGCAGGTTGACAAGCGTCATCGCTGGGGCGGTCTCCGGTGCGATCAGCGGCTGTGGATCGCCATCGCCGGGAAGAAGAATGCGATCTCGACCGCGGCCGTCTCCGGCGCATCCGAGCCGTGCACCGCGTTGGCGTCGATGCTGTCGGCGAAGTCGGCGCGAATCGTTCCCTTGTCGGCCTTCTTGGGGTCGGTCGCGCCCATCAGTTCGCGGTTGCGCGCGATCGCATTCTCGCCTTCGAGCACCTGGATCATCACCGGGCCGGAGATCATGAATGCGACGAGGTCGGCGAAGAACGGACGCGCCTTGTGCACCGCGTAGAACGCCTCGGCCTCGGCGCGCGAAAGCTGCGCCATGCGCGCGGCGACGATCTTCAGGCCGCCGCCCTCGAAGCGGGCGTAGATCTGGCCGATCACGTTCTTCGCCACGGCGTCGGGCTTGATGATCGAAAGGGTGCGTTCGAGCGACATGAAGAAAACTCCGGAAAACCCGTCTGGGCAAAGTTTTGAATTGTAGCGGCGGGGTTGTCGGCGCCGGCCGTCGCGCCCGGTCGGGGCGCGCTCGCAGCGGCCTGCCGCGGGCGCTGCTCCGGTGCGTCAGCGGCCGCGCTTGCCGCCCTTGCCGCCACCGCGCTGGCCGCCCCGCTGCCCGCCACCGCCGCTGCGGCCGGACTTGCGGTGAAATGCATCGGCGCCGATGAAGCCGAGCGAGGTCTGCAGCGGGTCGGGCTCGCGCGGCCCGCCGCTGCGTTTGGGTGCGGCCTCGGGCGCGCTGCCGCCGGCACCGAAGCCGCCGCCGCCGTGCGCCATCGTGCGCCCGCTGAACGGCGAACGCTGGTTCTTCGCGAAGCGGCGGTCAAAGGTCTGTTCGAGCGGATTGGGAATGCGCATCGGATCGAAGTCGAGGTCTTCGTCGCCGTCGGCCACGCCGCGATCCGCTGCCGTCGCGCCCTGCCCCGGCCCGCCGTCGCGCCGCGCGCCACGATCGTTGCGCCCGCCGCGGTCGTTGGATCGCGCCGCCCGATCTCCGCCCTGCGGCCCGCGCCCGCCGCGCTGGGCGTTCTCGCCGGAAGTCTGCGCGGGGCGCGCGCCGCCCGCGAGCTGGCGGATGCGCCGCACGTCGTCGGGGCCGAGGTCGATCCAGACGCCGCGCTTCAGGCCGCGCGGCAGTACGACGTTGCCGTAGCGGATGCGGATCAATCGGCTGACGGTCAGGCCGACGGCGTCGAAAAGTTTGCGCACCTCGCGGTTGCGGCCCTCGGCGATGACGACGCGATACCAGCGGTTCGCGCCCTCGCCGCCGCCCTCCTCGATCGTCTTGAAGTTTGCCGTCTGGCCGTCGACTGTCACCCCCTGCAGCAGCCGCTCGCGCGCCTGCGCTTCGAGTGTGCCAAGCACGCGCACCGCGTACTCGCGCTCGACGCCGAAGCGCGGATGCATCAGCTGATTGGCGAGTTCGCCCGAATTGGTGAACAGCAACAGGCCCTCGGTATTGATATCGAGCCGGCCGACCGACTGCCACTTGCCATGCTGCAGACGCGGCAGATTGCGAAAGACCGTCGGCCGCTGCTGCGGATCGTCGTGCGTGACGACCTCGCCGACCGGCTTGTGATAGGCGACGACGCGCGCCGGCGGCGGCGCGATGCGGTATTTGATCGCGCGGCCGTTGACCTCGATGCGGTCGCCCCACGAGATGCGCTGGCCGGTGTGCGCCGGCTCGCCGTTGACCGTGACGCGGCCGTCGGCGATCAGCTCTTCCATATCGCGGCGCGAGCCGACGCCCGCCTGGCCGAGCACCTTCTGCAATTTCGGCGCGTCCGGCTCGGGCGCCAGCACGCGCTTGCGGGCTGCGGCTTCATCGGCCTCGGCGCCGATTTCGGTTTCGGTTGCGGCTTCGGCGGCGCCGGGATCGGCCGCGCCATCATCCCGCGCTTCGGCCATTGCCGCATGCGCGACTTCCGGTTCGCCGGCAGCGGCATCCTCCGCATCGAAGTCGCCCGAGACGACCTGCGCGAACAAGGCGCCGAGTTGTTCGGCGGTCTGCGCGGATACCGGTTCGGCCTGCAGGGCCGCGGCCTCGGCGGCGCGATTGGCGCGCTGGCGCTCGCGCCGGTTGCGGCGACGGCTGCGCTCCGGGCGTTCGTCGCCGGTCGCCTCGTCCGCTGCCTGCGGCGAGCGATTCGCCTGTGAATCCTGCTCGCCGACCGCCGCCTGCACGACCGCTTGGGCGTCTGTCGGCGCCTCGGCCGCGCGCGGCGCACTTTCGGTGTCGTGCGGCGCTTGCACCGCGGCTTCGGCTGCCGGCGGCTCGGCGGCGGCGACGATCGGGACCGGCGCCGTTCCCGCTTGCGGCGCATCCGCCGGCGGCGGCGCCGCGCGACGCTTGCGTACCGTCTTGGCCGGCGCCGCCTCGGGTGCCGCCTCGGGTGCCGCCTCGGGCAATGCCGAACCCTCTTCGCCGCTCACGCTGACCGTTCGACGGCGCCGCACAGGCTTGGGCTGCACCGGCTCGGCAGCTTCGGTTTCGGGCGACAGCGGTTCGGTCGATGTATTCATGCTTGCGGTTCCATGGAGGCTGCGTTCTCGGCGGAGGAGGTCGTATCGGGGGGCGTATCCGTGGGGGTCGTCGGCGGCGCGGCGTCGGCAATCGCTTCGCCGTCCGCTTCGGCGGCCGGCTCTTCGAGCCCGAGCTGGGCCTGCAGCGGTTCCTGTGCGCCCGCAAGCCGCGCGGCGAGCGCCTGCGGATCGGCGCCCGGATCGTCGAGCAGCGGGAGCTGGTCGAGACTCGCCAGCCCGAGATCGTCGAGGAACTGCGGCGTCGTCGCGTACAGCGCCGGACGGCCGGGCGCTTCGCGATAGCCGATCGCATCGATCCAGCCGCGGTCCTCGAGCTGCTTGACGATCTGGGTGCTGACGGTGACGCCGCGGATATCCTCGATATCGCCGCGCGTCACCGGCTGGCGGTAGGCGATGATCGCCAGCGTCTCCATCGCCGCGCGCGAATAGCGCGGCGGCTTCTCGGGGTTGAGCCGGTCGAGGTATTCGCGCATCTCGGGCCGGCTCTGGAAGCGCCAGCCGCTCGCCAGCCGGGCGAGTTCGACGCCGCGCCCGTCCCAGTCGCGCATCAGCTCGTCGAGCAGCGTGCGCAAGGTATCGGGCCCGACCTCGTCGGCGAACAGCGCGCGCATGTCGCGCAGCGGCATCGGCTGCTGGGCGCAGATGAGGGCGGCCTCGAGGACGCGCTTCGCATCCTGTGTGTTCATGAATTGTCTTGCCTGTCTTCTTCCGGTAGCGCCGGTTCGCTTCGGGTCGGCCCGCGTCAGGGCTGCTTCGGGTCGTGCGCGGCGTCCTGCATGACGAGACACCGTGGCGCACCGGCCTGCTGTCGGTTCATCGAACCGGGTCTGGTTCAGCCGCTTCGCGCGGCGGACCGCTATTTCGCGCCCGCCCGGGTGGGCCACGGGCACCGTCACACGCGCGGACTTGCTGGCCCTCGAAGCGCGACCTTGTCGCAGCTTCGCCCCGGCCATGCCACGGGAGGACTTTGGCGCATTGTAGCGAAGCATCGCGCCGCGCAAGCCGCGCCGCAAGACCTTGATTCAACCAGTTGCATCCGCGATACGCTGCCAGGCGCGCTGCATGTCGGCCGGCGGCGGCGCTTCGAACGCGAGCCGCTGCCCGCTGCGCGGATGCACCAGCGCCAGCCGCGCCGCATGCAGCGCCTGACGCTGCATGCCGAGCGCCGCGGCGCCGCCATAGAGTTCGTCGCCGACCAGCGGATGGCCGCGCGATGCGAGGTGGACGCGGATCTGGTGCGTGCGCCCGGTATGCAGCGTGCAGCGCAGCGCGCTGAACGTCCCGCCGTCGATCGACGCGAGGCCCAGACGCTCGACGTCGGTGCGCGCCGGCCGGCCGGAGGCGACGACCGCCATGCGCACCCGCGACCGCGGATCGCGCGCGAGCGGTGCGTCGATCCGGCTCACGCCTTCGGGCCACGCGCCGTGCGCGATCGCGAGGTAGCCGCGGTGCACCTCGCGCGCGGCGATCGCGCGGGCGAGCGCGGTCACCGCGGCGAGCGTCCTGCCGACGGCCATCAGGCCCGAGGTGTCCTTGTCGAGCCGGTGCACGATGCCGGCGCGCGGCAGCGCCGCCGCGGCAGCGTCGCGCGCCAGCAGGCCGTTCAGCAGCGTGCCCTGCCAGTTGCCGGCCGCCGGGTGGACGACCAGACCGGCCGGCTTGTCGATGACGAGCAGATCGTCGTCCTCGTGCACGATCGAAAGCGCGATCGGCTCGGGCCGGAACGCCAGGCTCTGCGCGGTCGGCACGAGTTCGACGCCAAGCTTTTGCCCGGCCCGCACCTTGCGCGATGCGCGCTCGGCCACCTGGCCGTCGAGCCGCACATGACCCTGCGCAATCAATGTCTGCAGGTGACTGCGCGAGAACTCGGGCGCGAGGGCGACGATCGCCAGGTCGAGCCGCACGCCATGCTGCGATGCATCGAGGACGGTCTCGCGCTGCTCCGGCGCATCGTCCCACGGGGCCGCGCCGGCGCCGTCCTCGCCGTCGTCCCCGACGGGCTCCGGCGCCGCGGCAGGCCTGCCGCGCATGCCGTCGATCGGGGGTCGAACCATATAAAATCGGCGCCTTCTTCGTACTGGATGCGCGCTTCGATCGAAGCCCGCGCGGCTCATGACTTCGACCCCAGCATCGCGCTGCCGACAGCCCCTGACCCTGACGCTGGTGCTGTCGCTCGTGCTGCCGCTGATGCTGATCGGCTGCGGGTCGACGCCGACCGATGCCGAAACGAACCAGAGCGTCGAGAAATTGTATGCACAGGCGAAGGACGAGGCCGCGCTGGGCAACTACGACAAGGCGGCCAAGCTCTTCGAGAAGCTCGAGGGCCGCGCCGCCGGCACGCTGGTCGGTCAGCAGGCCCAGCTCGAACGCGCATGGGCGCTCTACCGCGGCGGCGAAAAGGCCGACGCGCTGACCGCGATCAACCGCTACATCAAGAACAACCCGAGCAGCCCGGCGCTCGACTACGCGTACTACCTGCGCGGCCTGATCAACTTCAACGACAACCTCGGCTTCCTCAGCAACCTCGCCTCGCAGGACCTGTCCGAGCGCGATCAGCAATCGTCGCGCGAGTCGTATCAGGCCTTCAGCCAGCTCGTCGACCGCTTTCCCGATTCGCCCTATACGCCCGACGCCCAGATGCGCATGAACTACATCGTGAACGCGCTCGCGTCGCACGAGGTTCATGTCGCGCGCTACTATTTCCGCCGCGGCGCCTACGTCGCAGCGGCGAGCCGGGCGCAAATGACGGTGCAGGATTTCCGGCAGTCGCCAGCGGTCGAAGAGGCGCTCTACCTGATGGCCGCGAGCTACGAGAAGCTCGGCCTCACCACCCTGCAGGCGGATGCCGAACGGGTGCTCAAGCAGAACTTCCCGAACAGCAAGTTCATCGACGGCGGCCTCGGGCGGCGCCAGTCGGCGTGGTGGCACTTCTGGTGATTCGAGGGCAGACGCCAACCGTGTGAAAGGCTGTGTCCGGGTGCAGCGCAGCGCAGGCACCCGGGATGGCCACCGTGCCGCGCCATCGCTCGGCATCCGGTGTGACCGTCGCGGCGAGGGTGCGCCGCGGGCCGCGACCACAATTGCTATCATTGATAGCAATTCGTGCAAGGGAGGTCCGTGATGTCCAGCCTGATCGTTCGCAGTGTCGATGAGGCCATCGTGCAGTCGCTCAAGGAGCGCGCGGCGCGCCACGGGCGCAGCATGGAAGCCGAGCACCGCGTCATCCTGGCCGAGACCCTGCTGAAGCCGCGCCGACGCTCGCTGGCTCAGGTGCTGGCGGCCATGCCCGATGTCGGCCGCGACGCCGACTTCGCGCGTCTTCAGGACGACGCGAGCGCGCATGTATTTGATTGACACCAACGTCATCAGTGAAGCACGCAAGGGCCGCGCTGCCGATGCGGGGGTCGTGGCGTTCTTCCGCGACTGTGTCGAGCAAGGCACGCGGTTGTGGCTGTCAGTGGTGACGGTGGGTGAACTGCGCCGCGGTGCCGATCTGATCCGCCATCGCGGCGGCGCCGCGCAGGCCGACAAGCTTGAAGCCTGGCTGGCCAAACTGGTACGCGACTATCGAGATTCAATCTTGCCGTTCGACCTCGACGCCGCACAGGTGTGGGGTCGTCTGCGCGTGCCACATGCCGAGCACAGCCTTGACAAGCAGATCGCCGCCACCGCGTTGCTGAACGACCTGACAGTGGTGACGCGCAACACCGCGGACTTCGCCAGCACAGGCGTGCGGCTGTTGAACCCGTTTTCGAAGCGCGTCTGAACCTGCCGCGCGCGAAGAAGAAGCCCGCCAGGCCATCCAGACCCTTCGGCCCCGCATGGGCGCCATCTGCCTTCGCGAAGAGCATCGAAGGCGCGACACTGCGATCTGTCTGGGCGAACACGCAGCAGTAATTGCCCGAGCCTGACGTGGACTCCGTTCCCGCGCGTCCACTCGAAGGCCGCCGCCAAGCGCGTGCTCCAGCGGGACTTCCCGAACAGCGAGTTCATCGAACGCGGCCCCGGGGAACCAGTCGGCGTGGTGGCAATTCTGGTGATTCGCGCTGCGCGGCGAATCAGCCGAACTCACCGCCTGAGCGTACCGATCCACTCCAGCGCCTCGGCCTCGATCGCGCCGGGGGTCGCTGGCGGCGGCGATTCCCCCGGACGGCGGGCAGTTTGCAGCCGGTCACGCCGTGAATCGCGGGCCCCGCATCCGGCCCGAACGAAAAAGCCCGCGGCCGCGGCGACACGCCTACCGCATCTCGAACAATTCCTGGTGAAAGCGCCCGGCCGACAGACCATGCGCGAGAAGGTCGGCGCGCAGCGCCTGGCCGAAGGCCGACGGCCCGCAGAACCAGATGCTCGCGCCGGCCCAGTCGGGCACCGCGGCGCGCAGGCGGGCGCCGTCGAGCCGGCCGTGGCTGGCGTCGACGAGCAGGTGCAGCTTCACCCCCGCGGCTCGCGCATCGGCGTCGAGCTTGGCGAGTGCGGCTGGGTCGGCCACGGCGGTCGGGTGGAACAGATCGACCACGGTATCGTGCTTCGCCGCGGCGAGTTGCTTCATCCGCGCGACGAAGGGCGTGATGCCGATGCCCGCACCGATCCAGACCTGGTGGCTGGATCCGTCGTCGAAGTCGAAGCAGCCATACGGTCCTTCCACCGTGACCGGCAGCCCGGGCTTCAGGTGCTCGCGAAGGCGCCGCGTGTGGTCGCCCAGCGCCTTGGAGATGAAGGTGATGCGGCCATCCCGCGGGTTCCACGCCGAAGCGATGGTGTAGGGGTGCGCGCCCTCGCGCGGGTGGGAGGTGACGAAAGCGAACTGGCCGGCGGCATGCCCGGGCCAGCCGGGTTCGAGCGCGATGCGCGACTCGATGACGTCGAGCGCCGGGTAGTGCTGCAGCCACTCGACGGTGCCGCGCACCTTGCGCCCGGCGCCGATGCGGCCGGCGAGCGCGAGCAGGGCCGCCACGCTGCCGGCGGCCAGCAGCGCGGCCAGCACCCAGCCGATCGGCTGGCGCCAGTAGTCGAACTTGACGAGCACCATCGCGTGCCAGGCGAGCACCAGGAATGCGGCCGCCAGCAGCGTGTGCGTCCTGGCGAAGAGGTGGTACGGGAAGCGCTTCACGAGCGCCAGCACGATCAGCAGCGCGACGGCATAGAAGGCCCACTCGCCGAGCGTCTCGGCCAGGCCGCGCTGGCTGCCGAAGAAGGCTTCGATCGCGCCGCGCTGCGCGTCGCCCGGTCGCGGGCCGCGTTGCGGCCGCTCGAGCCAGCCCCAGCCGACCATCCATTTCGTGCCCTGCGCCCACCACCAATGGAGCACCGACGTCGCGAGCGCGGAGATGCCCAGCCATTTGTGCAGCCGGTACATCTTGTCCAGTCCGCCCAGCCGAGGCTCGAGCCAGCGCGGCCGCAACGCGAGCAGCATCGCGAGGCTCATCGAGCCGATGGCGATGATGCCGGTCCACTGCACGAATACCGCGCGGAACGAGAACCAGGTGAGGGGCTGCGGCAGCGCCGTATCGGCGAGCAGCCACAGGCCGGTCAGGACCGCGAGCGCGGCGACGAGGAAGATGCGGATCGGATTCAAGTCCAGCCCTCGAGCTGAGGAGCAATGTAGCGAAGCGTCGAGATTATTGACGCCGCGCGGCACTTCGCGCGGTACACCCGCGCGCCGCGCGCAGCCCTGACATTTGCGGTAGTACGCCGCGACGCGCTACAGGACATTCGGGTCGCAGCGGAGAAGTCGAAGCACGCTCTTTGCGCGCCCGACGACGTGGCCCCGCAGGAGCCGCGCGCTGTTGACACGGCGGCCGAGTGTCGGCCCGCGCATCCATCACCGCCGCAGCTGCCCGAGCCACTCCAGAGCCTCGGTCTCGTTCGCGACGCGCGCCATCGGCGGCAGCGCCTCGCGCAGGCGGCGGCCGTAGTTCATGCCGGCCAGGCGCGGGTCGCAGACGACGAGCAGGCCGCGGTCGGATTCGCTGCGGATCAGGCGCCCGGCGCCCTGCTTGAGCGAGACCGCCGCCTCGGCGACGAAATAGTCGGCAAAGGCATTCCGGCCCTCGGCCTCGAGCCTTTTCACGCGCGCCTCGACGAGCGGGTCGTTCGGCGGAGGAAACGGCAGCTTGTCGATCAGCACGCATTGCAGCGCGTCGCCGCGCACGTCGATGCCCTCCCAGAAGCTCTGCGAGCCGACGAGCACCGACGCCGGGTTGTCGAGGAACTGCTGCAGCAGCTGGCGCTTGGGCGCGCTGCCCTGGATCAGCACGGCGATCGCGTCGCCTTCCTCGTCGAAAGCCTCGCGCAGCCGCTCGCCGATCGCCTGCAGCGCGCGCAGCGTCGTCGTCAGAACGAAGCTGCGCCCGCCGAGCACGCGCGCGCAGCGCGCGGCGAGCATCGCCACCGCCTGCGGATGCGCCGGATCGTTCGGTTTCGGAAAGCCGGCCGGGACGTAGAGCCGGGCGTGCGCGGCATAGTCGAACGGGCTGCCGGCGCGCAGCACCTGCGCCTCGTCGAGGCCGGCCGATTCGGTAAACCAGGACAGGCGTTCGTCGTCGCCGAGCGTCGCCGAGGTGAAGACCCAGGCCTTCGGCGCGCGCGCCATCTGCTCGCGCAGCGCGTCGCGGATATCGAGCGGCGATTCGACGAGCCGCACCTGATGCACACCGAGATCGATCCAGCGCACCGTGCCGGGCGCGCCATCCTGCGCGAAGTGCCGCGCGCGCGCCGCAACGTCGGCACTGCGTTCCTGCAGCTTGGCGAGATCGGGGGCCGCATCGGCAACCGTGCCGAGCGCTTCGGCAGCGGACTCGAAGGCCTGCCCCACGCCCTCGAGCGCGGCGATGAAGTCGCCCCGCCTGGAGCGTTCGTCCCAGCGCAGCTTGAAGCTGCCGCGCACCTCGCGCAGCGGCCCGACGGCGGCGATGCGCAGTTCGCGCGCGGCGCGGTCGCAGCCGCCGGCAATCGCATTCCAGTCGCGCAGCCCGCGCGCATGCTGCAGACCGCTCGCAAGCAGGTCGCGCGCGAGATCGATCCCCTGCGCCGAGCCGAGCGTCGTGCCGAGGAAGGAAACGCCGGCTTCGGCCAGCTGATGCGCCTCGTCGAAGATCGCGACCTCGACGCTCGGCAGCAGCTCGGCGACGCCGGTATCGCGCAGGCTCATGTCGGCGAAGAACAGGTGATGGTTGACGACGACGAGGTCGGCCGCCATCGCCTCGCGCCGCGCCTTCATGACGTGGCAGTCGCGGTACTGCGGGCATTCGGCGCCGAGGCAGTTCTCGCGCGTCGAGGTGACGAGCGGGATCAGGCTCGAGCGCTCGTCGAGGCCGTCGACCTCGGCCAGGTCGCCGCTCGCCGTCGTGCGCGCCCAGCGCTCGATGCGCGCCAGCGCGCGCACCGCCCAGCGATCCGGCAGCAGGCCCGATTCGCGTGCCTGCGCCAGCCGGTGCAGGCACAGGTAGCTCGCGCGACCCTTGAGCAGCGCGACCGTCACCGGCGCCTGCAGCGCATCGCGCAGGCGCGGCACGTCGCGCAGGAAGAGCTGGTCCTGCAGGCTCTTGGTCGCGGTGCTGACGAGCGCGCGGGCGCCCGACAGCAGCGTCGGCACCAGGTAGGCGAAGGTCTTGCCGACGCCGGTGCCGGCTTCGACGACGAGTGCGCTGCGCGCCTCGATCGCGACGGCGACGGCCCGCGCCATCTCGAACTGCACCTGGCGCGGCGTATACAGCGGATCGGCGCACGCGAGCGCGCCGCCGGCCGCGAAGCTGGCGCCGACCGCGTGCTCGAGCGCGCTGCCCCCCGCCGGCGTCATGCCGGCTCGGGCGGTTCGATCTGGCTCTCGAGATGGGCGATCTGATCGCGCAGCAGCAGACGGCGCTTCTTCAGCCGCTGCAGCGCGAGTTCGTCTTCCTGGGCCTCGGCTCGGGCGTGGTCGATCAGGTTGTCCAGATCGGCATGCTCGATGCGGAGTTCGATCAGTCGACGATGCGGGGAATGCAGGTTGTCTTCCATCGATTCGCGGGGGTCCAACGGCACCGGGAGTGGGCGCAATGCGATTATCCTTGATGCCCATGCTTTCCGACACCCTTGATGCCGCTTTCGACCGCCCCTGACAGGCCGCAGGCGCCGGCGGCGAACGACGTCGGCTTTCGGCTCCTGGCCGCAACCGGCATCCACCGCGGCGACCGCGCCTACCAGCAGGACCAGGTCCAGATCCTCGGCCACGCGCACGTCGCCGGCTGCGTGCTGGCCGTGCTGGCCGACGGCATGGGCGGCAAGAGCGGCGGCCGCAAGGCGGCCGACCAGGTCATCCTGACCGCGCAGCAGCTCTTCGAGCGCTACGCGCCCCGGCGCGACGATGCGAGGGCCCTGCTCGAGCAGATCGTGATGGAAGCGCATCTGATGATCAAGCTGACCGCGATCACCTCGGAGGAGGAGCCGCACAGCACGGTCGCGGCGTTCCTGATCGGCCCGGCGCGCCGCTGCGACGTGATCCACGCCGGCGATTCGCGCATCTACCACTTCCGCGGTGCGGAGATGCTTAGCCGGACGATCGACCACTCCTACGTCCAGCGCCTGGTCGACGAAGGAACGATCGCCGAGGCCGACGCCAACGCGCACGCCCAGTCCAACCTGCTGACCGGCTGCCTCGGCACCCAGCAGGATCCGCCGCTCACCCTCGGGCGCATCGACGGGCTCGAATTCGGAGACAGCCTGCTCGCCTGCAGCGACGGCCTGTGGCACTACTTCACGCCGCGCGAGCTCGGCGCGATCGTGCACACGCTGCCGCCGCGCGAGGCGAGCGAGATGCTGATCGCCAAGGCGCGCCAGCGCGCGCGCGGCAGCGGCGACAACGTTTCGCTCGCGCTGGTGCGCGTCGAAGCGCTGGGCGGCTGAGCGTCACGGCCGCGCGGTCGCGGCCGGCGCCGGAGCGGGCTGCGACGCCGCCGCTTCGCCCGGCACCGGCAGCGGCGCCGCCGGATTGGTCTTCTTCGCGTGCTCGGCGTTGCGGCGCGCCGCCTCCTGGCGACGCGCCTCGGCCTGCAACTGCTTGAGCGCGTAGGCGGCGCGGGCGCTTGCCTCGTGCGCGGCGCGCTCTTCGGGCGTCGGCTGCGCCTTCGCCTTGTGCGCCGGCCTCGCGCGCGCCTCGGGCGCCGATGCCGTCGCCTCGGCCGCCGCGCGCTTCTCCTGCGCCTCGCGCGCGCGCGCCTGGGCAGCATCCTGCCGGACTTCGTCGTCGGCCTGCTTCTTCGCGATCGCGGCTCGCCGTTCGGCCGCGCGCTCCTGTCGTTCGGCGTCGTCGAGCGCCGTCTCGCGCCGTTCGAGATCCGCGAGCGTATCGTGCCGCTGCTTGCGCGCCGCCTCGGCGCACGACGCGACGACGAAGCGGGTCCGGCACTCCTGCAGTTGCTGCAGGTACAGCGCCTGCGCCGCGTCCCGGCCGGCGCGGATCTCGGAGCGCAACCGGGCGCGCTCGCCGGGGTCGGCCGGCACCTGGGCGTGCGCCGCGGCACCGCACGCCAGCAGCACGCCGATCGCCAAGCGGGCAGCCAGAATCTTCATGTCAACGACGTATCGACCACACGGCGCTCCTCGTCGAGGAACGCTTCCGACTGCATCTCGTTCAGCCGCGAGACGGTGCGCGGAAACTCGTGCACCAGCGGGCCTTCGGTATAGAGCCCTTCGGGCGGCGTCGCGGCCGACATGATGAGCTTGACGCGGCGGTCGTAGAGCACGTCGACGAGCCAGGTGAAGCGCCGCGCTTCGGATGCGAGCCGCGGCGACATCGCCGGCACGTTCGACAGCAGCACGGTGTGAAAGCGGCTCGCCAATTCGAGGTAGTCGTTCTGCGACCGCGGCCCGCCGCACAGCTGCGCGAAGTCGAACCAGACGACGCCGCCGGCGCGGCGGCGCGAGCGGATCTCGCGGTGCTCGATGTGCAGCACCGGATCGTCGTCGCGCACCTCGGCGAGCGAATCGAAGGCCTGCGCCATCGCGGCGTCGGCGGCCGGCCCGAGCGGCGTGTGATAGAGCTGCACCAGCCCGAGCGCGCGACGCCGGTAGTCGATGCCGTTGTCGACGTCGACGATCTCGAGCTTGTCTTTCAGCAGCTCGATCGCCGGCAGGATGCGGTCCCGGTGCAGGCCGTTCGGATACAGGTCATCGGGATGGAAGTTCGACGTCGTCACCATGCTGACGCGGTTCGCGAACAGCGCGGCAAGCAGCCGGTGCAGGATCATCGCATCGGTCACGTCGGCGATGTGGAACTCGTCGAAGCAGATCAGCCGGAAGCGCCGCGCGATGCGCCGCCCGAGTTCGTCGAGCGGATCGGGCGTGCCCTTCAGATCCTGCAGTTCGCGGTGCACCTCGCGCATGAACTCGTGAAAGTGCAGCCGCGTCTTGCGCAGCAGCGGCACTTCGTTGAAGAAGCAGTCCATCAGGAAGCTCTTGCCGCGCCCGACGCCGCCGACCATGTAGACGCCGCGCGGGATCGGCGG
>CALMIL010000163.1 GCA_937864005.1 uncultured Burkholderiales bacterium | reverse complement strand
AGGCTCACGCCGTTGACCGCATGCACCTTCGGCGCCGGCCGGAACACGCTCTCGCGCGAGAGCGTGTAGTGGCGTACGACGTCGTCGAGTTCGAGCAGAGGCATGGCGGGTCGCGGCATTGTCAGGTCCGATCGGCGTTCACGGCCGCAACAGCCAATCCGCCAGCGAGCGCGGCGAGTGCAGCCTGACACCGCCGAACGCCTTGCCGTAGCCGGCGCCGAAGTGCGTGCGGTCGCCGGTGACGACGGCGTCGCAACCGAGCCGGATGGCAGCCGCCAGCACCGGGCGATCCTTTTCCGGCAGCCAATCCACCAGCGGCGTTGCGCCGGGTGCCAGCGAGGCAGGTACGACGCGCAGATGCGGCAGCAGCGCATCCAGGACGGCGAGCGCCTGCGGCCCCTTGGCGATCAGGTTGCGCCGCGCTTCGGTGACCACGTAGGCGTCGGCGCAGCACTCGTGGCCTTGCTCGACGAGGAAGTGCAACAGGCGCCGTACGGCGCCGTCGGCTTTGGCGGCCGAGAAGAGAATGTTGGCGTCCAGAAAGACGCGCATCGCCGCCGGCCGCCTCGGATCGCCGGGTCGGTGCTCAGCGCCGCGCCAGGCGAGCGCGGCGCGGCGCCGCGGGCGCGCGCGCCGGCAGCAGGTCGGCCAGGTCGGCCTCGGCGGCGTCGAACTCGCGCTCGCGCGCGGGCGTGTAGATCTCGACCGGCAAGGTGACGGCCGGGCGCAGCAGCAGCCCCTCGGACGTGGTCTCGGCGATCAGCTGGTCGTCCGCCTTCAGTCCGAGCGCCTGGCGCAGCTTGGCCGGCAGGGTCACGACACCGCGGCTGTTGATCGTGACGGTGGTCTTCATGCAATGCAGCGTAACACGATTTCAGCAATGCTGATCTGCTGAACTGGCGACCCCGCCCGCGCCCTCGCCCCGCGGCTTCGCGCCGCCTGCCTGGGCTGCAACTTGCTCTTCGCTGCGCAACGCCTCGTCGACGCGCAGGCACTTCGCCGCGTGCCCCGGGCCAATCGTCACCGGCGGCGGCGGCGTCGTCTCGCAGGCGGCGATCGCGATCCGGCAGCGCGCGGTGAACGGGCAGCCGGGCGGCAGGTCGGCCAGTTCGGGCACGGTGCCGGCGATCGTCACGAGGCGGGTGCCGGGCGCGGCGCCGAGCTTCGGGCGGGCGGCAAACAGGCCCTGCGTGTACGGGTGCGCCATGCGCGCGAAGACGGCCGCCGTCGGGCCGGACTCAACCACGCTGCCGCCGTACATCACGAGCATGCGCTGAACGTTCTGCGCGATCACGCCGAGGTCGTGCGAGATCAAGAGCAGCGCCATGCCGCGCTCGGCGACAAGGTCGGCGATCAGGTCGAGGATCTGGCCCTGGATCGTGACGTCGAGCGCCGTCGTCGGCTCGTCGGCGATCAGCAGGTCCGGCCCGCAGGCGAGCGCCATCGCGATCGTGACGCGCTGGCGCTGGCCGCCCGAAAGCTGGTGCGGATAGGCGTCGACGCGCCGCGCCGCATCCGGCAGCCCGACGCGCGCGAGCAGCGCGATCGCCTCGCGCCGGGCCGCGGCGGCCGGCATCCGCTGGTGCAGCCGCAGCGGCTCGGCGACCTGGTGCCCGATCGTGTGCAGCGGGTTGAGCGCCGTCATCGGCTCCTGGAAGACGATGCCGATGCGGTTGCCGCGCAGCTTGCACAGCTCGGCATCGCCGCGGCCGACGAGCTCGATGCCGTCCATGCGGATGCTGCCGGCAACGACCGCGCTCTCGGGCAGCAGGCCGAGCAGCGCAAGCGCGGTGAGCGACTTGCCGCAGCCCGATTCGCCGATCAGGCCGAGCGTCTCGCCGCGGTCGAGCGTGAAGCTCACGCCGCGCACCGCGTCGGCCGGGCCGCGGCTCGTCATCAGACGCACGCGCAGGTCGGTCACTTCGAGCAGGGCCATGCGCAAGTGTCGCCCAGATCGCGGGCGCCACCGGTGCCCCCGCGGCTATGCGGATCGGCTCACCAATCGGAGCAGGACGCGCGCGAATTCGTCCGGCATCGAGACCATCGGGCAGTGGCCGGTCGGCAGTTCGACGATCGTCCAGTCGCCCTGCTCGCGCACGCGCCTGCGCGAGCCGTCGATCGTCGGGTAGGCCGGGCGGTTGCAGTCGATGAAGGCGCGCGGCAGCGCGCGCCAGCGGTCGCCGTCGAACGCGAGCGGCTCGCGGTACGGGCCGAACGGATGCGGCACCTGGCGGCGCAGCAGCCAGTCGCGCGCGGCGCCGGCGAGGCCGAAGTCGGCCGGGTCGGGCGGCGGCAGCGCGTTGTCGTTGGCCGCAGCCGCCGCCTCGCGCGCGGCGACGATATCCGGCCCGTGCCCGCTGCCCCAGCCTTCGCCCGGCAGCGGCACCATCGCATCGACGTAGACGAGCTGGCGGATGCACCCCGCCAGCGCATCGGCCGCGCCGGTGATCACCTGGCCGCCGTAGCTGTGGCCGACGAGGGCGACATCGGCAAGCTCCTCGGCCTCGACAAGGCCGACGACGTCGGCGATGTGCGTGCGCAGCATGATGCCGGCGTGGCGCAGATGCGCGCGCTCGCCGTCGCCGGTGAGCGTGACCGCATGCACCGCATGCCCGGCGGCGCGCAGCGCGGGCAGCACGTCACGCCAGATCCAGGCGCCGCCCCAGGCGCCGTGGACGAGGACGATGGCATTCATTGCGGCCATCGCGCCGGCGCGCCGTAGAAGATGTCGAGCGTCGGGAAGCGCGCCTGCGCCTGCACGCAGTCCCAGAGGTAGATCGCAAAGCCCGGGTCGCCGGTCCAGAGCGAATAGCGCAGCTGGCCGTAGCGCGCGGCATCGGCCTCGAACTGCGCGATGCCGTGCATCGCGAAGGCGCGGGCGCGCTCCAGCCACAGCGGGTCGCGCGTTCGCCGGTACAGCTTCAGGAAGGTGTAGCCGTTGCCGCCCGTGCCGTGGCACAGGTTCGAGCCCTTGGCGAGCGGCCCGGCGGCCCAGGTCGCGCGGCCGGCGGCGAGCAGCACGGCGTCGAGTTCGGCGTCCGGCCAGTCGCCGAGGCAGATCACGAAGCCCGGCGCGCCGTGACAGAACTGCATCAGCTTCTTGCGTTCGAAGGGCACGTCGAGCAGCGGGCGCCAGCTCGCCTGGTCGCCCTCCCAGGTCGCGGTGCGGGTGACGGTTTCGGCGATGCAGCCCCGCCACGCCTCCCAATCGCCGGACGCGAGCAGGTGGCGGCCGCGGATCAGCGGACTGGCGGTCGCGACGAAGCCGTGCACCGCATCGAGGTAGGTGCTGCGCTGGCCGTAGAGATCCTGCGTCCAGTAGTGGCAGCGATGCGCGTCGGACCATTCGAGCTGCGACCACAGCCTTGCCGCCGTTGCGCGAAACAGGTTCGCCCAGCGCACGTCGCCGTCGCGCTCGTGCAGGAAGAGGGCCGCGAGCAGCGTGCCTGGCGCACCCCACATCAGCTCGCGAGCGGGATGCTCGATATTGCCTTCGATCAGCGCCGCGAGCCGGTCCGCAAGCCCGGCGCCGGGCTGCCTGCCGTAGGCCATCAGCAGGATCGGCGTATCGCCCACCAGATACGAGGCGAAGTCGCGGCTGCCGGCGCTGTTCAGCCATTCGCGGTTGCGCGCGAGCAAGGTGTCCGGATCGGCGAGCGGATCGCCGCCCGCCGCGGCGGCGCCGACCGATTGCAGGTAGTCCAGCGCCCACATCACGCCGGCCGCGCCGAAGTAGAGCGGCGTCGCGATCGACGCCGCGTCGTCGCCCGGATCGAGGTCGAGCGGATGTGCCGGCCAGTAGCGCTGCGGCGAGAAGCTCGCCTCGGTATCGGCGACGATGCGCGCGATCACCTCGCGCGCCCGGGCCGCGTCCCAGGGGATGGATTGCCGGGCTTCGTGGCGGTCGGGTTCGTGCAGCACGGCAGGGGCGCTAGTGCAGTGTTCGACACTGTTCGGCGCATAAAGCCGCGCCTTTGCCGCCCGGGCGGCGTTGCAAATCCTCGCGATACCTACGGGTATCGCTGCGGTTTGCGCCTTGCCAGTGCGGCAAAT
>CALMIL010000162.1 GCA_937864005.1 uncultured Burkholderiales bacterium | reverse complement strand
TGCGACGCGACGTTCGAGCGCGCCGCCGACGCCGCACGCGATGCCGATTGGGCCAAGCTGCAGAGCGAGTGCAGCGACTTCCTGGCCCGCATCGCGCGCCACATCGAACTCGAGGAAAACCGGCTCTTCCCCGCCTTCGAGGAAGGCTCGGGCATGTCCACCGGCGGCCCGACCGAGACGATGCGCGACGAACACGTCCAGATGCAGCCCCTCTTCGCCCAGATGCGCGAAGCGGCGACAGCGCAGAACGCCGCCAGCTACCTCGAGGCGTCGCAGGCGCTGCACGAGATCCTCACGCAGCACAACATGAAGGAAGAGCAGATGATGTATCCGATGCTCGACTCGTCGCTCGGCGCGCAGGGCGCCGCAGCGATGGTCGCGGAGTGCCGGCGCGCGCTCGAAGTCTAGGACTGCATCCGGCCCTGGCCCGCCGCCATGGCGCGCCAGTGCCAGGCGCCGTGTATCGTCGGCGCATGACAATCGGCTGCACCCCGCCGCCCGCACACGATCGCCACCGCGCCGCGGCGGGCAGGTGCCTCGACGCCGCGACACGCGGCGCGCAAGCCGCGCGATGAGCGCGACCGCTGCATCCGCCGATACCGCGCCCGACGCGCCGGCGTTCAGGGCGATCGCCGATCTGGTCGCCGAGCACGCCCGCGACGCACCGCGCGCGAAGGCGATCGTCGACGCCAGCGGGACGCTCGACTATGCGGCGCTCGACGCCCTGGCCGACCGCGTCGCCGCCGCCCTGCAGCGCGAAGGCATCGCCCCTGGCGAGGCGGTCGCGGTCTGCGCCGCGAACAGCGCGCGCTACGCCGCCGTCTTCCTCGGCGCGTTGCGGGCCGGCGCCGCGCTCGCCCCGCTCTCGCCATCGAGCACACCGGCAAGCTTCGATGCGATGCTGCGCGACAGCGGCGCGCGCCTGCTGTTCGTCGACGCCCACGGCGCGGCGCTGCTCGGCGCGCGGGCGGCGTCGCCCGCGCTCGCCGCGCTGCAAGACGGCGCGCCGGGGCGGAACTTCGAAGACTGGCTCGCGCCGACTGGCAGCACGCCGCGGCGGGTTGCGATCACACCCGAGATGGCGTTCAACATCATCTATTCGTCGGGCACGACCGGCACGCCCAAGGGCATCGTGCAGCCGCACGCAATGCGCTGGGCGCACGTGATGCGCGGCGCGAGCCTCGGCTACGGCCCCGAGGCGGTGACGATGATCGCGACGCCGCTGTACTCGAACACGACGCTCGTCAGCTTCCTGCCGACGCTCGCCTTCGGCGGCTGCGTCGTGCTGATGGACAGGTTCGATGCGCTGCGCTATCTCGAGACTGCGCAGCGGCACCGCGCGACGCATGCGATGCTGGTGCCGGTGCAGTACCAGCGGCTGCTGGCGCATCCGCGCTTCGGCGAATTCGACCTGAGCGCGTTTCGCATGAAGTTCTGCACCAGCGCGCCGTTCGCGGCCGCCCTGAAGGCCGATATCCTCGCACGCTGGCCGGGCGGCCTCGTCGAGTACTACGGCATGACCGAAGGCGGCGGCAGCTGCGCGCTGCTCGCGCACGAGCACCCGGACAAGCTGCACACCGTCGGCCAGCCGCTGCCCGGCCACGATATCCGCCTCATCGACGAGCAGGGCCGCGAGCTTCCCGCCGGCGCGACGGGCGAAATCGTCGGCCGCTCGGGCGCGATGATGACGGGCTACCACCGCCAGCCCGAAAGGACGGCCGAAGCCGAATGGTTCGACGCCGAGGGCCGGCGCTATATCCGCACCGGCGACGTCGGCCGATTCGATAGCGAAGGATTCCTGACCCTGCTCGACCGGCGCAAGGACATGATCATCAGCGGCGGCTTCAATATCTATCCGAGCGACCTCGAGGCCGTCCTGCGCGGCCATCCGGCGGTCGCCGAGGCGGCGGTCGTCGGCGTGCCGTCCGACCAGTGGGGCGAGACGCCGGTCGCCTGGATCGTCGCGCACGAAGGCGCAGCGCTCGACGCCGAGAGCCTGCGGGGCTGGGCCAACGCCCGGCTCGGGCGGACGCAGCGCATCGCCGCGCTGCACTTCATCGACGCCCTGCCGCGCAGCGCGATTGGCAAGGTGCTGAAGACCGAGTTGCGCGCGCGCCATCGGCCATAGCTGTAGCGATGCCACGGCCGCATTGCTGCGGCGCGCGTTCAGCCGCGACCGCGCGACGCGCCGCCGGCCGCCGGTTCGATGCTGGCCGGAAAGCGGCGCGGCGTGAGCAGCACGACGAGCAGCGTCGCCAGCGCCACCAGCACCAGCCCGACATAGACCTGGTGCGTGGCGTCATGAATCGCCTGGCGCAGGTATGCGTCCGCCGCTGCGGGGAGCGCGTGACGATGCAGATCGCCGATCGCCGCGTTGATATCCTGCGGCACCCCGGCGCGCAGATCGGCCGGCGCGGCGGCGAGCGACTGCGCGATCGCGCGGTTGAAGATCGCGCCGCACAGCGCCGCGCCGAGGCTCTGGCCGAGAAAGCGCGAGAAGATATTCGCGCCGGTGACGACGCCGCGCTCCTGCCAGGTCACGATGGCCTGCACGCCGACCAGCAGCGGCGTGGACAGCAGCCCGAAGCCGGCGCCGAGCACGACCTGGTCGAGCACGACCCAGCCGATCGGCGCCGCCGGCGAGAGCATCAGGAAGCCGATCGCGGCGGCCAGGATCAGCACCGCGCCGGCGAGCGCCGTGTCGCGATAGCCGAAGCGCAGATACAGCGACGGCGACAGCGCCGAGGCGACCGGCCAGCCGATGCTCATGCTCGCCAGCACGAAGCCGGCGGCGATCGCGCCCAGGCCGTAGACCGACTGGCCGAAGACCGGCAGGTAGGTGCTCGGGCCCATCATCACGAGGCCCATGCCGATCATGCTGAGGTTGCTGCCGACGAGCACCGGATGGCGCCACAGCCAGCGCGGCTGGATCGGCTCGGCGGCGCGCCGCTCGACGGCGGCGAGCCCAGCGGCGCATGCGATCGCGAGGCCGAACGCGGCGAGGCTTGGCGCCGACAGCCACGGCCACGCGCGGCCGCCCTGCAGCAGCGCGAAGATCAACGCACCGCCGGCGAGCAGCAGCAGGATGGCGCCGGCATAGTCGATCCGGTGCTGCCGGCGCGGCGGCGTCTCGTGCACGAAGCGCACGATGAGCAGCAGCGCGACGGCACCGATCGGCAGGTTGATGAGGAACACCCAGCGCCACGACGCGTACTCGGCGAAGGCGCCGCCGAGCGTGGGCCCGACGATCGCGGCGACACCCCAGACGCTGGACAGCCAGCCCTGCACGCGGCCGCGCTCGCGCGGCGAATACAGATCGCCGGCCAGCGTGTTGACGGTCGCCATCACCGAGCCCGCGCCCAAGCCCTGCAGGCCGCGAAAGACGATCAGCGCGACCATGTTCCACGCCAGCGCCGAGGCGACCGAACCGGCAAGGAAGATCAGCGTGCCGACGACGAGCACCGGCTTGCGCCCGAAGGTATCGGCGAGCTTGCCGTAGACCGGAATCGTGACCGTCTGCGCCAGCAGGTAGATCGAGAAGACCCAGCTGAAGAGCGCGAAGCCGCCGAGGTCGGAGACGATCTGCGGAATCGCGGTCGAGACGATGGTGATATCCATCGCCGCGAGCATCATCGTCATCATCAGCGCGGCGAGTATCCAGCGCCGCCGTTTCAGATCAGGTGCCGCAGCCATGGTCGCCGATCGTACGGCCTCGATTGCGATCGCCTACCGCGCACATCGCGCGCGCCGCGCGCCAGGCCCGGCGCTGCCGCATCGCGGCGGCCGAGATCAGCCCCTGCCTTGCACCCGAACCTGCCCGTCGGCGCCGACCAGATAGGCGCGCACCGCGGGATAGGCGTCGAGCAGCGCGCTCACGCGCTGCGGCGCGATCACCGCGAGCGCCGTCGACAGGCCGTCGGCGAGCGTCGCGCGCGGTGCGGCGACCGAGACCGACAGATAGCGGTTCGCGCTGCGCCCGGTGTGCGGGTCGAACAGATGGTTGATGCGCGGATCGGGGCCGATCGGCGTTCCGGCGCCGGCCGAGGTCGCGAGCGCCGGCAAGGCGCCGCGCGCCTCGCCGAGCGGCAGCTCGAACAGCGTGCGCCCCTCGACACGCGGATCGGCGATCGCCGCGCGCCACGCGCCGCCGCCCGGGCGCTCGCCGCGCACGCGCGCCTCGCCGAGGTCGACGAGCACGTCGTCGAACCCCGCGGCGCGCAAGAGTTCGATCACCCGGTCGGTGACGTAGCCCTGCGCGACGCCGTTCAGCGTGAGCGCCATCCCCGGCCGGTGCAGGCGGATGCGGCCGGCCGCGACTTCGACCTCGCGGTAGTCGACGCCGCGCAACACGCGCGCGATCGCGTCGGGCGCCGGCCCGGCGGCAGGCGCATCGGGCGCGGCGAAGTGATCGGCGTAGAGGCGCCACAGCGGTTGCACGCTCGGATCGAACGCACCACCGCTTTCGCGCGCGAGCGCGAGCGCGAACGACAGCAGCTCGACCAGTTCGGCCGGCGGCTCGCGCAGCTCGCCGGCTGCGTTCAAGCGAGAGAGCGCCGAGGCCGGGCGGTACAGGCTCAGGATCGTCTCGAGGCGCTCGATCTCGGCGCCGCAGGCGCGGATCAGCGCCTGCGCCTTCTCGCGATCGGGATGGACGAGCGTCATCGACGCCTGCGCGCCCATCGCGACGCCACGCCAGACGCTCACGCCAGGCGCGGTCGCGGAGTTGCCGAGGCTGGCGAGCGGCGCGAGCGCGGCGCTGCCGGCGAGGATGGAGACAAAACGGCGACGGGACGGCATTGCAGACCTCGATTCAGGTTCAGTGACCGGCACTGTGGCGGGCAGCGCTCGCGGACGACGCGGCGGGCGCCGGCAGCACCAGATCGACCGGGCCGAGCACGTAGCGGTCGGGCACGTCGGCCAGCCGCACCACGCGCCCGCGGTGCTGCGCCTGGAAGGCCTCGGCCGCGGCCTGGTCCGAGAACGGCACCGCCTCGGGCGCGCCCATGCCGCCGCGCGCGTCGCTGTCGATCACGAACCACGCCTTGCGGGCATCGATCCAGGTTCCGGGCTCGGGCTGCGCCCAGTTCTTCGCGCGGCCCATGTCGTTGACGTAGATCGCCGCGATGTCGCGCGGCTCCTCGGGCAGGCGCGTGAACGCGATGGTGTCGCGCACCGACGAGAACCAGACCGGCTCGGCCTGCCCCTGCAGATGAATCTGCCCCTTCGGCCCTTCATGATCGGCGAGTGTCATGCCGCAGTAGCGGCCGACCGAGGCGAACGTCACCTCGTCGGGCAGCGGCACCGGCTGCGGCGCCGCCTCCTGGCCGCAGCCGGCGACGAGCACGGCGGCGGCGAGCACGCTCAGCGCGAGCGCGCGCCGCGCATGCCCCGAACGCACGTCGAACCGGCTCATAGCGCCCTGCGCCTGAACACGGCCACCGCCGCCGCCAGCGGCAGCGCGATCCACGCCGCGAGCACCGCGATGTAGATCCACGGCGCGAGCGCCTGCGGGTCGCCCGGCCCGGCCATCCCGCTGTAGACCGAGACGCTGCGGCTGGCCGTCATGTTGAAGAGCCGGTAGACGTCAGCCGGGTTGAGCAGCAGCAGCGCATCGAGCGCCGTCTTGCCGACGATGCGGCCCTGGTCGGCGACGAGCACGCCCAGCAGCGCGGTGTCGAACAGCAGGACGAACAGCAGCCAGACGCCGACCGCGAGCCCGGCCGCCGTCGCGCGCTCGCGAACGAGCGTGCTCGCGAGGCAGCCGATCGCGACGAACGACGCGCCGAGCATGACCGAGGTGGCCACCATCGCGCCGTACGCGAGCCAGGCCTCGGCGCCGACGCCGCCCTTCAGCCACAGCGCGACGCCCGCCGCGCCGTAGCCGAGCACGGTCGCGACGGCGAGGATCGCGACCTGGCCGAGC
>CALMIL010000161.1 GCA_937864005.1 uncultured Burkholderiales bacterium | reverse complement strand
CTCGCGGTTGCCGAACTCGGCCAGCGCGCGGGGCTGCCGCCGGGGGTGCTGAACGTGATCACGGCGGCGAAGTCGGCGGCGATCGGCAAGCTGCTGTGCGAGAGCGAGACGGTGCGCCACCTGTCGTTCACAGGGTCGACCGAGGTCGGGCGCATTCTCGCGGCGCAGTGCGCGCCGACGATCAAGAAGCTTTCGCTGGAGCTTGGCGGCAACGCGCCGTTCATCGTCTTCGACGACGCCGATCTGGACAGCGCGGCTGATGGCGCGCTCGTCAGCAAATACCGCAACGCCGGCCAGACCTGCGTCTGCGCGAACCGCCTGTACGTGCAGGACGGCGTCTACGACGCCTTCGTCGAGAAGCTCGCCGCGCGGGCGCGCAAGATCAAGGTCGGCAACGGCTTCGAAGCCGGCGTCACGCAGGGGCCGATGATCGACGACAACTCGATCGCGAAGATCGAGAGCCACGTCGCCGACGCGCTCGCCAAGGGCGCGCGGCTGCTCGCCGGCGGCAAGCGCTCGGGTGCGCGCTTCTTCGAGCCGACGGTGCTGGTCGACGCCACGAGCGACATGCTGTGCGCGCGCGAGGAGACCTTCGGGCCGGTCGCGCCGGTGTTTCGCTTCAAGACCGAGGAGGAGGCGATCGCCCTTGCGAACGACACCGAGTTCGGCCTCGCGGCCTATTTCTACAGCCGCGATATCGGCCGCATCTTCCGCGTCGGCGAGGCGCTCGAATCGGGCATGGTCGGCGTCAATACCGGCCTCATCTCGACCGCCGAGGTGCCGTTCGGCGGCGTCAAGCAGTCGGGGCTCGGCCGCGAAGGCTCGCGCCACGGCATCGAGGACTACGTCGAGATCAAATACCTCTGCCTGGGCGACATCGACAAGTAGCGATTCCTGCGCCGCAGCCGGCGCGCGGTGTCAGGGCGCATCGACCTCGCCGTCGTTCGCGGCGCCGGTATCGCGCCACTGGCTTTCGCGCCAGTTGACGAAGCCGTCGCGCCCGCGGGTGTCGGCGGCTGCCGCGGCGGCGACTGCCTGGCGCAGCAACACGCCCGCATCGCTGCCGTCGGACGGATAGCGGCTGATGCCGATGCTCGTCGCGACCGCGACTTGCTGGCCGGCGATCGTGAAGGTCTGGTGCAGCGCGTGCAGCAGCTTGTGGGCGACGAGTTCGGCGTCGATCGGCTCCTCGGTCGATGCGAGCAGCAGCGCGAACGAATCCGCCGTCAGCGCGGCGACAACGTCGCTCGCGCGCACCGCGCCGCGCAGCCGCACCGCGACCTTGCGCCGCAGCACGTTGGCCGACTCGCTGCCGAGCGAGGCCTCGACGGTCTCGAAGCCCTCGACGCGCAGCGCGAGCAAGGCCATCGGTGCCGGCTCGCGGCCGCGCAACGCAAGCAACTGGCTCACGTGATCGATCAACTGTTGGCGGTCGGGCAGCCCGGTGCGCAGATCGGTTGCGCTTGCGCGGCGCGCGTCGCGTTCGATGCGCTTGCGATCGATCGACAGGCGCAGGCTGCGCGCCGCATCGGCGAGGGCCGCTTCGGCACTCGCGAATTGCGCGCCGCCCAGCACGTCCTGCACGCCGGCCTGCACCAACCGCGCCGCCACCGCCGCGTCGAGCGAGCCCGAGACAAGCACGACCACGGCCATGTCGGGCACCGCCTGCGCAAGGCCGGTCCAGGCCGGCAACTGCGCGAAGCCGTTCGCACCCAGGCTGATCAGCATGCCGTCGAAGCCGCGCTCACCGAGCATGCTGCTGGCTTCGGCAAGACTCGCGCAACGGGTCAGCACAACGCGGCCGAACGGCGAAGCGCGAAGTCCTGCATCGAGCGATGGCGTGACGCCGGGCTCGGGTTCGACCCAGAGAATCTGCAATTCAGCGGCTTCCAATCTGTGCTCCCGACTTGTTTGCGAAGTATGCATTCGGATGTTCACGAGCGGCGCTCGGGAACGGGCTGATACCACGATGGGCCCGCGCATGCGCCTTCGGCTCCGAAGGCTGCGCTACGATCGAAAGCATTCCGCGGGCCTTGCCATGCGGTCGGACCCGGCGTGCAAAGGAACCACCAATGAAGCGACGCATTTTCATTTTCGCCAGCGTGCAGGCCAGCGGCATGGCGCTCGCGCAGGTGCCCGATCTCGACAAGCTGATGAAGAGCGTGCCCAAGGTGCCGGCGGCGACCGGCGCTACGGCGGGCTCGTCGGATGCCAAGACCGACATCGCCGGCATCAAGGAAGCGCTCGCGATCGGCACCGAGAAGGCCGTCAATTCGCTCTCGAAGACGGACGGCTACTTCGGCGACAAGGCGGTGAAGATCCTGATGCCGAAGAACATCCAGAAGGTCGCCGAGATGGCGCGGATGGCCGGCTATGAAAAACAGGTCGACGAGTTCGTGCTCAGCATGAACCGCGCCGCCGAAGCGGCGGTGCCGGTCGCGGCCAGGATCTTCGGCGACGCGATCCGCGGCATGACCGTCGACGACGTGCGTGCCATCCTCACCGGCGGCGACACCGCGGCCACCGAGTTCTTCAAGCGCACGTCGGAGAAGAAGCTCTATGCGGCCTTCAAGCCGGTCGTCTCGAAGAAGGTCGACGAGGTCGGCACGACACGCGCCTACAAGGAGATGATGGGGCGCTACGAACAGGTGCCGCTGATGCAATCGAAGTCGCTCGACCTCGACGACTACGTCACCAGGAAGGCGCTCGACGGCGTGTTCTACATGGTCGGCCAGGAAGAAAAGCAGATCCGCACCAACCCGGCGGCACGCACGACCGACCTGTTGAAGTCCGTCTTCGGCAAGTAGACGAACGCGATGCGGGCGCGCTTCGAACCCGGCGCGCGATGCGCGAAGGGCCGGTGTTCGATGGCGTAAACTGCGGCGCATCGCGGGTGTAGTTCAATGGTAGAACGGCAGCTTCCCAAGCTTCATACGAGGGTTCGATTCCCTTCACCCGCTCCACATCGGCGGTCCGCGGCCCCGCAGCGAGACCGCACCGTGCCCTTCGCGGGATGAATTCCTGCGCAGCCGGCGACGCCAGGGTGACCTGATTCGACCCCGTCCGCGCGCGCCTCAGATGCGGCGCGGCGTGGTGATGGCCCGGTACTGGGCGCGCAGGAATGCACCCGGGTCACCGCCACGCTGCGTGGCCGAAAGCCGCCCGCGCAGCCCGTCCAGATCAGCGTTCCCGTGGCGCTCCATCCACTCGCGCAGTTCGCGCACCAGGGTGCCGATATGCTGCGGTCCATGGCGCAGCAGGGCCGACGTACTCATCGCCACGTCGGCGCCGGCCAGCAGATACTTGACCACGTCTTCGCCGCGCCAAACGCCCGAGGTGGCGGCCAGCGACGTGTTGCCCAGGTGCCCGTGCAGGAGAGACATCCACGTCAGCCCGAGCCGCACGTCGGCTGACGTGCTGAGGTCGAAGTCCGGGCGCGGCTGCAGCGTGGCGAGGTCGATATCCGGCTCGTAGAAGCGATTGAACAGCGCCAGCCCGTCGGCGCCAGCCTGCACCAGTTGCAGCGCGAAGTGCCCGGTGCTGCTGTGAAACGGCGACAGCTTGACCGAAACCGGAATCCGTACGCAGCCCTTCACCGCACGCAGCACGTCCACGCATTCGCGATCGATGTGTTCGCCGCTCTCGGTCAGTTCGGCCGGGATGCGGAACACATTGAGCTCGATCGCCGCCGCACCGGCCTGCTCGAGCTGGCTCGCAAAGCCGCTCCAGCCGGCGCGCGAGACGCCGTTCAGGCTCGCGATGACGGGAACGCCGGCGCGCTCGGCGGCGCGGCGCAAGGTCTGCAGATAGTCGTCGATCACGCTGCGTTCGCTGACGAATTCGGGGAAGAAGCCGCTGCTTGCCTCGGGATGCGTGCCGCCGTCGGCCTCGAGCAGCGCGAGTTCGGCCAGTTCCGCGGCAACGATCTGCTCCTCGTAGATCGAGGACATGACCACGGCCGCCGCACCGGCGTCGGCAAGCCGGCAGATGCCGTCGACGCTGCGCGTGAGCGGCGAGGCCGAGGCCATCACCGGATGCGGCAGATCGAGCCCGAGATAGCGGGTGCGCAAGTCGATACCGTTCATGATTTCGCATCCTCCCAGTGCGGCAGAAAGCGCGTGCCATCGCGCGCGGCGAAGTCTTCGTACATGCGGTAGCGCTCGTCGACCGAGGCCTGCGCCTGGGCCAGCATCTCGGCGGCGGACTCCGGGTTCGTGCGCTGCAGACTGCTGTAGCGCAGTTCGCGGTAGGCATATTCCTTCAGCGTGATGCGCGGCCGCGTCGAATCGAGCCGGAACGGGTTGAGGCCGGCCTTGCGCATGCGCGGATCGAAGCGGAACAGCGGCCAGTAGCCGCTGGCCACCGCACGTGCGCCCTGCTTCATGCCGGTGCGCATGTCGATGCCGTGCGCGATGCATTGCGAATAGGCGAGGATCAGCGACGGGCCGGGATACGACTCGGCCTCGCGCAGCGCGATCAGCGCCTGCTCGGCGTTGGCGCCCATCGAGATCTGTGCGACATACACGTTGCCATAGGTGATCGCCTGCATCGCGAAATCCTTGCGCGGCACCCGTTTGCCGGCGGCGGCGAACTTGGCCGAGGCGCCCAGCGGCGTGGCCTTGGACGACTGGCCGCCGGTGTTGGAGTAGACCTCGGTGTCGAGCACCAGCACGTTGACGTCGCGCCCCTGTGCCAGCACGTGATCGAGCCCGCCGTAGCCGATGTCGTAGGCCCAGCCGTCGCCGCCGATGATCCACACGCTGCGCCGCACCAGGAAATCGGCCACGGCTTCCAGCGATCGCGCCTCGGGCCGCTCGATGCCGGCCAGCCGCTGGCGCAGCAGCGCAACGCGCCCGCGCTGCGCGGCCAGCGCGGCTTCGCCCTGCTGCTGTGCCCCGCCCAGCAAGGCGTCGACCAGGTCGGTGCCGATCGCGTCCGCCAGCGGCGCAAGCAGCGAGCGCGCCAGGGCGCTCTGCTGGTCGATGGCCAGCCGGTAGCCCAGCCCGAACTCGGCGTTGTCCTCGAACAGCGAATTGGCCCATGCCACGCCGCGGCCGTCCGCGTTGGCGCGCCAGGCATGTGCCGGCGTGTTGGCGGCGTAGATCGCCGAGCAGCCGGTCGCGTTGGCGACCTGCATGTGGTCGCCGAACAGTTGCGAGATCAGCTTCAGGTAGGGCGTCTCGCCGCAGCCGGCGCAGGCGCCGCTGAACTCGAACAGCGGCTCGAGGAACTGCACGCCGCGCACGTTGGCCATGTTGACGTGCGCGCGCTCGACCTTGGGCAGCGTCTCGAAGAACGCGAGGTGGGCGCGCTCGCGCTCGAGGATCGGCAACTTCTCGCCCATGTTGATGGCGCGGTGCTTGGGGTCGGTGGGGCTGATCGCCGGGCAGGCCTCGACGCACACGCCGCAGCCGGTGCAGTCCTCGACGTAGAACTGCAGCGTGAAGCGCGCGTCGGGGTAGCCGCGCGCGTTGGCCGGCGCCGACGGGAAGGTCGACGGCGCACCCTCGAGCGCCTTCGCATCGTACGAAGCCGAGCGGATCACCGCGTGCGGGCAGACGATGCTGCACTGGCCGCACTGGAAGCACAGCTCCGCGTCCCAGATCGGCACCTCGACCGCGATGTTGCGCTTCTCGTAGCGCGTGGTGCCGGCCAGGAAGGTGCCGTCCACCGGCATGTGGCTGACCGGAATCGCATTGCCGCGCCCGGCCATGATCTCGCCCGTGATGCGGCGCACGAACAACGGCGCATCGGCCGGCACGATCGGCGGGATCGGGTTGCGCGCGCTTACGCGATCGGGCACGCGCACCTCGTGCAGGCCGGCCAGCGCGGCATCGACGGCCGCGAAGTTCAGCTGCACCAGGCTGCGGCCCTTGCCGCCGTAGGTCTTCTCGATCGCGTGCTTGATCTGCGCGATGGCTTCGTCGGGCGGCAGCACCTGCGCCAGGTGGAAGAAGCAGGTCTGCAGGATGGTGTTGGTGCGCATGCCCAGGCCGGCACGCATCGCCACGTCCGATGCGTCGATGACCCAGAACTTCAGCTTGCGCTCGATCAGAGTCTGCTGCACCTCGCGCGGCAGATGGTCCCAGACCTCATCCGCGCCATACGGGCTGTTCAGCAGGAAGGTGCCGCCTTGCCGCGCCTTGCCCAGCACATCAAGGCGGCGCAGGAAGTCGAACTTGTGGCAGGCAACGAAGTGCGCGTCGCGGATCAGGTAGGGTGCGGCGATCGGCCGGTCGCCGAAGCGCAGGTGCGAGGTGGTCTCGGCGCCGGACTTGTGCGAGTCGTAGTCGAAGTAGGCCTGCGCGTAGCGCCCGGGTATGTCGCTGAGAATCTTCACGCTGTTCTTGTTGGCGCCCACCGTGCCGTCGGCGCCCAGGCCGTAGAACAGGCAGCGCACCGTGCTCGCGGGTTCGATGTCGAGAGCGGCGTCGTAATCCAGGCTGGTGTGGCCGACGTCGTCGACGATGCCGACCGTGAAGCCCTCGCGCGGCGCGTCGCGCGCGGTCTCGTCGAACACCGCCTTGGCCATGCCCGGGTGGAAGTCCTTCGACGACAGCCCGTAGCGCCCGCCGATGACACGCGGCATGATGGCGCGCCGGCCGCTGGCCACGGCCTGCGCCAGCACGCCGACGACGTCGGCGTGCAGCGGCTCCATCGGCGCGCCCGGCTCCTTGGTGCGGTCGAGCACCGCGACCGCGCGCACGCTGGCCGGCAGCGCGGCCAGGAAGGCATCGACCGGGAACGGGCGGTACAGCAGGATCTGCAGTGCACCGACCTTCTGCTTCGGGTCCTGCGCGTTCAGCCAGGCCGCCGTCTCGCGCACCACCTCGGCGCCCGACCCCATGGCGACCACCACGCGCTCGGCGTCAAGCGGCCCGTCGTAGCGCACCACCGAGTAGCGGCGCCCGGTGAGTTCGGCGAAGCGCTCCATCGCCTGCTGCACCACGCCCGGCATGCGCGCGTAGAACGGGTTGCCGGCCTCGCGCGCCTGGAAGTAGGTGTCGGGGTTCTGCCACGTGCCGCGGATCACCGGGTGCTCGGGGCTGAGCGCGCGCAGCCGGTGCTCGTGCACCAGACCCTCGTCGATCATCGCGCGGATCTGCTCGTCGGGCACCAGGGCGACGCCGTTGTATTCGTGCGAGGTGCGAAAGCCGTCGGTGTAGTGGATGATCGGCACGCGCCCGGCGAGCGTGGCGGCCTGCGCAATCAGCGCCAGATCGTGGCCTTCCTGCACCGACGATGCGCCGAGGATCGCAAAGCCGGTGCCGCGCGCGGCCATGATGTCCTGGTGGTCGCCGAAGATCGACGACGCCGCCGAGGCCAGCGCGCGCGCCGCGACGTGAAACACCGTGGACGTTAGCTCGCCCGCGATCTTGTACATGTTGGGCAGCATCAGCATCAGCCCCTGCGACGCGGTGAAGGTCGTCGTCAGCGCGCCCGACTGCAACGCGCCGTGCACGCAGCCGGCCGCGCCGCCCTCGGCCTGCATCTCCTGCACCACCGGCACCTGGCCCCACAGGTTGCGCAGCCCCTGGGCCGACCAGGTATCGGCCAGTTCGGCCATCACCGAGGACGGCGTGATCGGGTAGATCGCGCAGACTTCGTTGACGCGGTAGGCGATCCAGGTGACGGCGGTGTTGCCGTCCATGGTCTGGAGAGAAATCGGTGTCGTCATGCTGTGCTCCAGGTTCCGGGCGGCGCGTGCGGCGTTCATGCCCGCACCTTGAACCGCGCGGGTGCCACCGGCTCGCCGAGGCTGCCGATCGGCAGCGCGGCGACTGCGGACGATTCCCCGCTGCCCGCCGTGGCGGGGTCGGGCACCATCTCGATGGCATGGCACGGGCACTGCTCGAAGCAGATCGCGCAGCCGGTGCACAGATCGAGATCGACGGCATAGCCCCGGCCGCGGCCGAGCCTGCGGATCGCCTGTTCCGGGCAGGCGGCGAAGCAGTTGTCGCATTCGAAGCAATTGCCGCACGACAGGCAGCGCTCGGCCTCGTAGCGCGCCTGCGCCGGCGAAAGCCCCGCCACGACTTCACCGAAGCCGGCGCGCAATTCGGGCGGAATCGCCCTTTGAAGGCTGCGCGGGGCTTCGAGGTAGCCGGGCAGGTGCAGGTCGTCATAGTTCACGATGCGGTTCGAGCCGCGGTGCACATAGGTCTGCCCGCGCAGCCAGGCGTCGATATTGCGCGCCGCCGCCTTGCCGTGACCGACCGCGGTGGTCATCGTGCGCGCGCCGCCGATGCAGTCGCCGCCGGCGAAGAGGCCCTCCTCGCCGGTCATCTGCTGCGGCCCGACCTGGACCACCCCTTGCTCGATGACGGCCGCAGGCGCCCCCGCCAGCAGCGACAGGTCGCTGTGCTGGCCCACCGCAAGCAGCACCGAGTCGGCGGCCAGCTGCTCGGTCTCGCCGGTGGGTGTCGGCTTGCCATCGGCGCCCAGCACCATCTTCTCGATGACCACGCCCTGGGCGCCGAACTGCTGCACCGTGCTCACCCACTTGACCTTCACGCCCTCGGCGAAGGCTTCCTCGGCCTCGTCCGGGTGCGCGCCCATGTGCGCCGCATCGCGCCGGTAGACCAGCACCGCCTGCTCGGCGCCAAGCCGCTGCGCGGTGCGCGCCGCATCCATCGCGGTGTTGCCGCCACCGACGACGACGACCACGCGGCCCAGCGCCGGGCGCTCGTCGCGGCGCACGCGGTCGAGCAGTTCGACCGCATCGATGATGCGCCGCCCGTCGACGGCCGGGATGTCCAGGTGGTTGCTGAGTTGCGCACCGACCGCGACGAAGGCGGCATCGAAGCCGCCGTCGCGGCGCGCCTGCGCCACGTCGTCGACACGTTCGCCGCAGCGCAGCGTCACGCCGGGCATCGCGGTGATGCGCGCGATC
>CALMIL010000160.1 GCA_937864005.1 uncultured Burkholderiales bacterium | reverse complement strand
TGGGTGCCGAAGCAGGCGCCGGCGCCTGGCACACCGCTTGCGTTCGACTACCGCGTGCACTGGGCGCTCGAAGGCGTGCCGCCGGCCGCCGGCGCCAGCGTGCTGCAGACGCGCCGAGGCCATGGCTATCGCGAAACAGTCATCCCGCCGAATGACCTTCAGTTCCAGATCGATTTCGTCGGCCCAGCGCTGCAGGGCCTGCCGCCCGATGCCGCCATCGACGTCGTCGCCAGCGGCAACGACAACGTGCGCAAGTTGCGTGCCCACGCCTATCCGAATCCGCAGACCGGGGGCTGGCGCGTGAGCCTCGCCTTCGAACGCATCGATGCCGCCAGGCCGGTCGAACTGCGCGCCCAGCTGCGCAATGTGGCGGGCGAGACCGTTTCCGAAACCTGGGCCTACGCCCTCGCACCGGAGTGAAAGCATGACTACCGTCGATCGATCCACCGCCCCGCCCGTGCGCCGGGCGCCGATGCGCGCTCGTCCCTGGTTCGGGCTGGGGCGCGGCCTGCTGTTCGCGTTGTGGCCCGGCCTGCGCGTCGCGGACGCTGCCGTGCCGCACGCCGCGTGGCAGCGCGCCGCGGGGCGGCGCCGGCGCATGCTGCTCGCGGGCATCGCGCTGCTGGGCGCCGCGGTCGTGGCCTGGCAGGTTTCGGCCGCGCCGGAGAGCCCCACGCTGGCCTGGGCCGCGCGGGTCGCGCTGAGCACCTTGCTGTTCGCCTGGCTCGGCTCGGGCTTCGTCACCGCGCTGATGGGCGCGTGGGTGATGCTGCGCGGCGACCGGCACGCGCTTGCGCCGGGCGCATCGAATGCGCCGATCGACGCCGCTGCGCGCACCGCGGTCATCATGCCGATCTGCAACGAAGATGTGGCGACAGTCTTTGCCGGGCTGCAGGCCACCTGCCAGTCGCTCGCCGCCACCGGTGCGCTGCCGCTGTTCGACTTCTACGTGCTGTCGGACAGCGCCGACCCCGGCCTGCGCGCCGCCGAACTGCACGCCTGGCAGCAGTTGCGCGAGACGCTGGGCGACAAGCCGGTGCGCGAAGGCGGCCGCGTCTTCTATCGCTGGCGGCGCCGGCGCACGCGGCGCAAGGCCGGCAACGTCGCCGACTTCTGCCGCCGCTGGGGCGCCGGCTATCGCTACATGGTCGTGCTCGATGCCGACAGCATCATGCGCGGCGATACGCTGGTCTCGATGGTGCGGCTGATGGAGCACAACCCGCGCGCCGGCATCGTGCAGACCCTGCCCGAGGGCCTGCGCCCGCAGACGCTGCACGCGCGGCTGCAGCAGTTCGGCAGCGGCGTCACCGGGCGGCTGTTCGCGCTCGGCATGGCCTACTGGCAGCTCGGCGAATCGCACTACTGGGGGCACAACGCGATCCTGCGCGTGGCGCCCTTCATGCGGCATTGCGCGCTCGCGCCGATCGCGGGGCGCGGCGGGCTTTCGGGCGAGATCCTGTCGCACGATTTCGTCGAAGCCGCCTTGATGCGCCGCGGCGGCTACGAAGTCTGGCTCGCGCCGCAGTTGCAGGGCAGCTGGGAGCAGCATCCCTCGAGCCTGCTCGAGGAACTGCAGCGTGATCGCCGCTGGTGCCAGGGCAATCTGCAGAACGCCAGGCTGATCGCCGAACCCGGTCTGCGCGCCGTGCACCGGACGATGCTGGCGGTGGGTGCGCTGTCGTATCTGATGGCCCCGGTGTGGCTGGCGTATGTCGCACTCGGCCTGGCTTTCGGCGCCGACGGCGGGCAGGACGGCCGGCTCTGGATGCTGACCCTCGTCCTGCTCGTGCTGCCGCGCGTGCTGGGCGTGATGGCCGTGCAGTTGCGCGGCGAGCAGCGCCGGTTCGGCGGCCATGCGCGACTGCTGGGCAGCGCCGGGCTCGAACTGCTGCTCTCGACGCTGCAGGCGCCGGTTCGCATGCTGGCGCACAGCGCCTTCGTCGTCGGCGCGCTGACCGGCCTGCGGCTGGACTGGAAATCGCCGTCGCGCGCCGCCGCGCACGTCGCCTGGGGCGACGCCTTGCGGCGTGTCGGCGCGCTGACCCTGCCGCCGCTCGCACTCGCGCTGCTGCTGGTGCGCGATCGCGCCGCCGGCGGCGTGCCCTATCTGATGCTGCCGCTGCTGCTGCCCTTGCTGCTGGCGGTGCCGTTCGCGATCTGGACCGGCAGTCCCGGGCGGGGGCAGGCGCTGCGACGCGCCGGGCTGCTCGGGATGGCCGAGGGGGCGCCGCAGCGCGCGGCGGCCGTGCTTGCTGGGCGCGCGGATCCGCGCGGCGCCGCGCCGGGCACCGGCCGCGTGCGCCTGCCCCACGCCAGGCAGGCCGCGATATCGTTCGCGGCGATGGCCGGCGTCGCCGCGCTCGCCATGTTTGCGCCGCGCCTGGCGTTCGGCCCCGAGCCCTCGGTCGCGGTGCTCGGCGAGCAGCAGCGGCTGGCGATGCAGCGCAGCACGGTCGCGCGCATCGCTGCGGCGCCGATCGCGCTGGCCCGCGTCGGCGCGCCGCGCAAGCCGCCGCGCAGCGTGCCCTACAAGCCGGCGCGCATGATCGACGATGCCGTTCGCATGCGGGCCTTCGAGGCGGTCGCGCGCGCGCAGGACCTCGGCTGACGAGGGGCGCCGGCGCAGCGGTCAGCGATAGAACGCCTCGACCTTGCCCTTGAGCTGGATCAGCAGCGGCCGGCCCTTGCGATCGAGCGTCTTGCCGGCGGCGACCTTCACCCAGCCTTCGCTGAGGCAGTATTCCTCGACGTCGAAGCGCTCCTTGTCGTTGAAGCGGATGCCGATCGGATGCTCGAAGACGGCGGCCACGTGATGCGGGCTGCGCGGGTCGACCGACAGGCGGTCGGGCAGCGCGGGGCGGGGGGCGGGATCGTTCATCGTCGTCGGGGCGCGTGCGGGGTCATGGATGCCCGGGTGGCGCGCCGTCGACGACGGCACGCGAGGGCAAGGCCCGCAGTGTAGGCCGGCGCGGCGAGCCCGCCGCGCACCCGGGGCGGCACGCTTGTCCGCGGCCCGTCCGTCAGCGCGACGCGCAGTTCGGGCCGGCCGCACTGCAGTGTGTCGCAGCCGGCTTGGCGTGCCGACGCATTGCGCGCAGAGTGCGATCAGCGACCCGCGGACAACGCGTCTGACGGGCGATCGCAACGCCTTTTTCGGAGACCCACATGTCCCTCAGCGACGAACTCGACAAGCTCGACGAACTGCACCGCCGCGGCGCCCTCTCCGGCGACGAATTCGCTCGCGCCAAGGCGCGCGTGCTGAACGGCACGGCGCCCTCGACGCAACGCCCGCGACCGGCGGCGATCAACGCGCTGCGCCGCAGCCGCGACGACGCCTGGCTCGGCGGCGTCTGTGGCGGGCTCGAGCCCTTCACCGGCCTCGCCGCGTGGGTCTGGCGCCTGCTCTTCGTGGCCCTCGCGCTGTGCGGCGGCACCGGCGCGGTCGTCTACCTGCTGCTGTGGATCTTCGTGCCGCGCGATGACGCGCCTGCCGGCATCGGGCGCGACGCGCTTGGCGCGCGGTAGGTGCGCCGCGCCCGCGATCCGTGGCGGCCAGCGCAAGACAAGGAGGATGCCGTGACGACGCTGCTCGCCCTGCTCGCCTGGTGCCTGCTGTTCGTGCTGTGCTGGCCGCTTGCGCTGCTCGCGTTGTTGTTGTGGCCGGTCGTCTGGCTGATCTCGCTGCCGCTGCGGCTGATCGGCATCTCGCTGGCCGCGCTGTTCGCGCTGCTGCGCGCCATCCTGTTCCTGCCGGCGCGCTTCCTCGGCGGGTAGCGCGAGGTTGCGATGGCCATGAATGCGCTGCGCAAGCACTCGTCGCTGGACGACGCCCAAGCTGATCCGCGGGCAGCGCTGACCTCTCACTCCGCGCGCGCCAACGCCTCTCGAACGAAGTCCAGCCGATCCTGGCCGAAGAAGAGCTCGCCGTCGACGAAGAGGCTCGGCGCGCCGAATGCGCCGCGCGCGACGGCCTCCTCGGTATTCGCGATTAGCGCCGCCTTCACCGCCGGGTCGCCGACGAGCGCGGCGAAGGCGTCGGCGTCGAACCCCGCCGCATCGAGCACGCGCGCAAGCTGCGCCGCATCGCCGAGGTCCACCGCATCGACCCACATCGCGCGAAAGACGGCGTCCAGGTACGCGCCGAGGCGCTGCGGCTCGCGCAGCTGCATCCCGGCCGCGCCGCGCATCAGCGTCAGCGTGTTCACCGGGAAATGCGGGTTGAAGGCGAACGGCACGCCGTAGCGCCGCGCGAAGCGTGCGATATCGGCGACCATCCAGCGCCCCTTCGCCGGCACCGTCACCGGGCTCGCGTTGCCGGCCGCCTTGAAGACGCCACCGAGCAGCATCGGCCGCCAGACGATGCTCGCGCCGGTCTCGCGCGCGATCGCCGGCAGCTGCGTCCACGCGAGGTAGGTCGTCGGGCTGCCGACATCGAAGAAGAATTCCACCGTCTTGCTCATCGCGCGGTCTCCTAGAAGCTCTCGATCCACGGCCGCAGGTC
>CALMIL010000159.1 GCA_937864005.1 uncultured Burkholderiales bacterium | reverse complement strand
GACATGAAGGTGATGCTCGCGGTGATGCGGCGCACGCTCGACATCGCGGCGCACTGGCCCAGGCCGCTCGGCGCGCAGCTGCTGCCGCCGGCGCTGGCGAAGAAGCACGGCCATGTCGACGGCACGGCGCCGAGCGACGCGCTGCTCGAGGACCTGGCGCTGCACTACTCGATGACGGTCTATCACGCGACGAGCACCTGCCGCATCGGCGACGTCGTCGATGCGCGGCTGCGGGTGAAGGGCGTGGAAAGGCTGCGCGTCGCCGACGCGAGCGTGATGCCCAACGTGGTGAGCGGCAACACCAACGCAGCGTCGATCATGATCGGCGAGAAGGCAGCCGAGATGATCGCCCGCGACGGCGGCACACAACTCGCGCAGTTCGTCGGCGCGTAGGCGCATGCGGCGGCGCGCGCGGCACCGGGTCGGGGGCTCGATCGAATGAGCCTCGACCCGGTCATCCTGTCGCGCATCCAGTTTGCGTTCGTCATCAGCTTTCACATCATCTTCCCGGCGTTCACCATCGGGCTGGCGGCCTGGCTGGCGACGATCGAGGGCGCGCATCTGGCGACCGGCAAGGCGATCTACCGTCGCGTATTCGACTTCTGGCTCAGGGTATTCGCTGTGTCGTTCGGCATGGGTGTCGTCACCGGCATCGTGATGGCGTTCCAGTTCGGCACCAACTGGGGCGTGCTGGCCGAGCGCTCCGGCCCGATCCAGGGCCCGCTGCTCGGCTACGAGGCCTTCACCGCGTTCATGCTCGAGGCAACTTTTTTCGGCGTCATGCTGCTCGGGCGCGAGCGCGTATCGCCACGCTTTTACTTCTTCGCCTGCTGCATGGTGTCGCTCGGCACGATGTTCTCGTCATTCTGGATCCTCGCCAACAACAGCTGGATGCAGGTGCCGCTTGGCCACACCGTCGTCGACGGCAGGTTCGTGCCCGCGGACTGGAAGCAGATCGTGCTCGGCCCGGTGCAGATGGTGCGCTGGCCGCACATGCTGCTGGCCGCCTTCCTGACGACCGGGATGTGCGTCGCCGCCACCGGCGCGTGGTATCTGCTGCGCGGCGTGCACCGCGACGAAGGCCGCGTGATGCTGCACTGGGGCCTGGGCCTGGTGGGGGTGCTGATCCCGCTGCAGATGTACGTGGGCCACCTCACCGGGCTCTACGTGCTCGAGCACCAGCCGGCCAAGTTCGCCGCCATCGAGGCGCGCTGGCAGAACCAGCAGCCGGCCAGCGAGGTGCTGATCGCCTGGCCGGACGAGGCCGAACAGCGCAACCGCTTTGCCCTGACCGTGCCCAGGCTCGGCAGCTTCATCGCCTCGGGCGACTGGACGTCGGCCCAAGTGGGCCTGGAATCCTTCCCGCGCGAGGACTGGCCGCCGGTGCTGGTGCCTTTCTTCGGCTTTCGGCTCATGGTCGGCATGGCGCTGCTGATGTCGGCATTGGCAATCGTCGGCCATGTGCTGCGCTGGCGCCGCCGGCTGGAGGGCGCGCGCTGGTTCCTGTGGGGCACCTTCCTGTCCTTCCCCAGCGGCTTCGTCGCGGTGCTGGCCGGCTGGTTCACCGCCGAGGTCGGCCGCCAGCCCTGGGTCATCTACGGCCTGCTGCGCACCATGGATGCGGTCACGCCGTCGCTGCGCACCGGCGATGTGCTCTTCTCGCTCAGCGCCTACGTGCTGGTGTATGCGGTGGTCTATTCCTTCGGCCTGTACTACATCTACAAGCTGCTGCGCGACGGACCCGCCGTCATCGGCGGTACCGGCGGCGCGGGGAGCTACCGATGAGCGCCGCGCCGGCAAGCGACTTGGCGCTGTTCTGGGCCGGCGTGATCGCGCTGGCGATCCTCGTCTACGTGATCCTCGACGGCTTCGACCTGGGCGTGGGCATTCTCTTCGGCACGACGCGCGACGAGTCCAAGCGCGCCGCGCTGATGCGCACCATCGCGCCGTTCTGGGACGGCAACGAGACCTGGCTGGTGATCGTCGGTGCCGGGCTGTTCGCCACCTTCCCGGCGGTATACGCGGTATTCATGGGTGCGTTCTACGTGCCGGTGCTGCTGCTGCTGTTCGGGCTGATCTTCCGCGGCGTGGCCTTCGAGTTCCGCGAGCGCGCTCAGCGCATGCGCGGCTTGTGGGACCGCGGCTTCTTCGTCGGCTCGGTGGTCGTGGCCTTCGTGCAGGGCGCGGCGGTGGGTGCGATGCTGCGCGGCATCGCGGTGCACGACGGCCAGTACGCCGGCGGCAGCTTCGACTGGCTGCACCCCTTCGCGCTGCTGACCGGCGCGGGCCTGGTCTGCGGCTACGCGCTGCTGGGCGCCGGCTGGGTGGTGCTCAAGAGCGAGGGTGCGCTGCGCGATTGGGCGCGTGCGCGCATCCGGCCGCTCGCGGTCCTGGTCTTCGTCGTCATCGGCCTGGCTTTTGCCGTGGTGCTCTTCAGCGACGCCGGCGCGGTGGCGCAGGGCCAGTTGCGCGGGCGCGCCTGGGGCCAGGCGTTCCCGCTCGCCGGCGCGGCCGCGCTGGCCGCCGCGGCGCTGGGCGCGCGCGCGAGGCACGACGGCTGGCCCTTCGCCTGCACGGTGCTGTTCTTCCTTTGCGCATACCTGACGCTGGGCGTCATGTTCTGGCCGTACATGGTGCCCTATGCGCTTACCATTGCCGACGCTGCCGCGCCCGAGCCCTCGCTGCGCTTCCTGTTCTATGGCGGCGTGGTCGTGCTGCCGGTGATCGTCGTCTACACCGCCGGTGTCTATTGGGTCTTTCGCGGCAAGACGGCCGGCCTGGGCGACGAAGCGCGCAAGCGTCGATCGTGATGCCGCCGGCCCCGAAGCTTCGCGTGGAAGCTCGACACCTTCGCTGTTTCCGAGCAGCCTGCCGGGCCTTCCCATCTACCGCAACTGGGCGCGCGCGGGGACACTTGGGTCAGTTCATGCGGCGCGCCCACGGCATGCGCTGTATCGTCGCCGCAATATCGGGCGCGCCTGCCGCGACCCGGTGGCGGCTCGCCACGTCGCCGCGAATGCCAAGCCCGACCACGACCGCATCGCCACCTTCCGGCGGCGCTTCCTGTAGTCGATCGAATAGCTGTTCGTGCCGGTGCTGTTTCCGGCGCGCGAGTTGAAGCGCCTGATGCTGGGCACTATCGCGCCGGGCGGCACGCAGTTCGCGGCCGACGCCAGGCCGGGCGCGACGCGGGACGCAAGCCGCCCGGCCCCGAGCCGCAGCCACCGTCGAGCGAGCCCAAGGGCAGCGACCCGGTCAACCTCCCGGACGACGCCGCGCGCATCATGCCCGCCTCGCAGGCCCATGAAGACGGGTCCTGATTCAGCCACGTGCCGTCGCGCTGCTCGAGTCCGACAGGCTTGTGGTGCGGCAACCCGCGCGGCGCGGCGGCCGCCTACAGCAGCCGGCCCGGATTCATCCGCCCGTCGGGATCGAGCGCCGCCTTGATCCTGCGCATCAGGTCGAGCGCGAGCGGCTGCTTGCAGCGCGCCAGTTCGTCGCGCTTGAGCGCGCCGATGCCGTGCTCGGCCGAGATCGAGCCGCCGTGCGCGAGCACCGCGTCGTAGACGATCGCATTGACCGCGGCCTCGTTGGCCTGCAGAAAATCGGGTGCCGCGATGCCCTCAGGCGCCTGCACGTTGTAGTGCAGGTTGCCGTCGCCGAGATGGCCGAAGTCGACGAGGCGCACGCCGGCGAAGGCGCGCTCGAGCGCGGCGTCGGTCGCGGCGACGAAGTCGGCGATGCGCGAGACGGGCAGCGCGATATCGTGCTTGATATTGAGACCTTCCTCGGCCTGCGCGAGCGGTATCGACTCGCGCAGATGCCACATCGCGCGCGACTGGGCGATGCTTTCGGCGACCGCGGCGTCGGCGACGAGCCCGCGCTCGAACGCCGCCTCGAGCAGCGCTTCGAACAGACTGCGGGCATGTGCCTCGCCTTCGCTGTCGGACTGCTCGAGTAGCACCGTCCACGGTGCGGCAGGGTTCGCCGCGAGCGGGCGGCGCAGCTGCGGGAAGTGGCGCTCGACGAGGGCGAGCGAGAAGTCGTTCATCGCCTCGAACCCGGTCAGCGCGGCGCCCAGGCGCGATCGGGACAGGTCGAGCAGCGCGACGGCATCGGCAAGCCGCGCGCACGACGCCATCGCGGTCGTCACCGCTGCCGGCCGCGGCCAGAGCTTGAGCGTCGCCGCGGTGATCACGCCGAGCGTGCCCTCGCTGCCGATATAGAGGTCGCGCAGCGCATAGCCGGTATTGTCCTTGCGCAGCCCGGACAGGCCGTTCCAGACCGCGCCGCCGGGCGTCACGACCTCGAGCCCGAGGCACAGATCGCGCGCATTGCCGTAGCGCAGCACCTGCGTGCCGCCGGCGTTCGTCGCGAGGTTGCCGCCGATCGTGCAGCTGCCTTCGGCGGCGAGGCTGAGCGGGAAGAGCAGGTCCTGCTTCGCGGCCGCCTCCTGCACCGATTGCAGCACGCAGCCGGCCTCGGCGGTGAGCGTCAGGTTCGCGCTGTCGATCGCGCGGATGCGGTTCAGCCTTGCGAGGCTCAAGAGGATCTGCGTGCCGCTCGCATCCGGCACCGAGGCGCCGACCAGCCCGGTATTGCCGCCTTGCGGCACGACGCTCGCGCCGTATTCGGCGCAGGCACGCAGCACGGCGGCGACTTCGGCGCTGTTCGCCGGCCGCACGATGGCCAGCGCCCGGCCGCGATAGCGCTTGCGCCAGTCGATCTCCCAGGCCGAGAGATCGCCGTCGCGCAGCACATGCGCGTCGCCCACCGCGTCGGCCAGCGCGCGAACGAGCGGCGTCATGCGGCCGCCTTCGATGCCGCGGCATGCCCGAGCCGCCAGCGGACATGCACCGCGCAGGCGGCGAAGAGCAGGAGCGTCAGCCCGACCTCGACCAGTGCGAGCCGTGCGCCCGGGCCGCGGTCGCTTGCCGCGCGCACGACGCCTTCGACGAAATAGAGCCAGACGAACAGCGTCACCCAGCGGTAGGTATAGAGCCGGTTGCGGACCAGCCCCGGCAGCGGCAGCGCGAGCGGCGCGACCTTCAGCGCGAGCCAGCCGCTGCCGGTCGGCGCGAGCCAGAGCTCCCACGCCAGACCGAGCGCGATCAGCGCGACGATGCTGCCGACCGCGACCGCGCGCGTCCAGGCGACGACCGGCGGCAGCGGCCCCTCGTGTGCAGGCATCGGAGCAGACATCGCTGGCTATCATGCCAGCAATGAGCCGCGACTCGACGCACACCAGCCCGGGCGAGGAGGTTTCGCGTGCGCTGCATGCGCTGCAGGATTGGCCCTGGCTCGAAACCGTCAAGGTGCTGCGCCAGCGCTTTCGCGAGGACCGCCTCGGGCTGACGGCGAGCAGCCTGACCTTCACGACCATCATGGCGCTCGTGCCGCTGGTCACGGTCGCGCTCGCGCTCTTCAGCGCGTTTCCGATGTTCGGGCGCTTCCAGGATGCGCTGCAGCGCTACTTCCTGCAAAGCCTCGTGCCGGCGAGCATCGCGCAGCCCGTGCTGCAGGGCTTGACGAGCTTCGCCGAGCAGGCGACCAAGGTCGGCACGCTCGGCTTCGCATTTCTCGTCGTCACCGCGCTCGCGCTGATGGCGACGATCGACCGCGCGCTCAACAATATCTGGCGCGTGCGGCGGATGCGCTCGTTCGGGCGCCGGGTGCTGATCTACTGGGGCGTGACGACCTTGCTGCCGCTGGTGTTCGGCGTCGCGCTGAGCGTCGCGTCGCTCGCGGTCTCGGCCTCGCGCGACCTGGTCGGCGGCACGCCCGGCGGCGTGAGGCTCCTGTTCGACACGCTCGCGTTCGCGATGCTCGCCGCCGCGATGTCGGCGATGTATCACTTCATCCCGAACACCCACGTGCGCTGGCGCCACGCGATCGCCGGCGGCCTGTTCGTCGCCATCGCGTTCGAGATCGCCAAGCGCGCGCTCGCGTGGTACCTGCTGCGCGTGCCGGGCTACTCGCTCGTCTACGGCGCGTTCGCGACGGTGCCGATCTTCCTGCTGTGGACCTACATGAGCTGGCTGATCGTCCTCTTCGGCGCCGTGATCGCCGCCTACGCGCCGAGCCTGCAATCGCGCATGCGCACGCTGCAGGATGTGCCCGGAGCGCGCTTCGGCCTCGCGGTCGCGATGCTGCGCGAACTGATCGCTGCGCGCGAGAGGCCCGGGCACGGCCTGAGCGCCGAGGAACTGTGGGAGGGGCTGCGGATCGATCCGCTGCAGGTCGAGCCGCTGCTCGATGCGCTCGTCGACCTCGACTGGGCCGGCCGCCTCGATGAAGACGGCAGCCCGCGCTATGTGCTGCTGTGCGACCCGGCCGCGACACCGGCGCGGCCGCTGCTGGCGCAACTCCTGCTCGAGGCCTCGCCCGCGATCCAGGGTTTCTGGCGGCGTGCGGACTTCGACGCGCTGACGCTCGCGGACGTCGTCGCGCCTTGAGCGGTGCGGGGCGCTTCGGGCGGTTCAGTTTCGCACAGTGCAAGACCCGTGCCCTGTGCGTCCGCGGGCCTCGCGTTCGCTCGCAATCGTGACGAAGGCGCGTGTCTCGGAAGGCCGCTATGCGTGCGCGACATGGTGGCGAGCGAAGCCGGCGCGGGGCAGGCGGCGACGCTTCGGTTCGGCGGTCGGCTTTGCCGACTGCCCTGCGATGCTCGGCCTCGCGGCCCGTCGCTCAACTCACTTCGCTCACTGCGTTCGCTCCGTTCAGACAGTCGCGACGAGTCAGATCACGAAGCGCGCTGCGCGCGCGGCCGCAAGCCCTGCGCTTCTCGGCGCCTCTCAGGCGCGTCGCCGCCTGCCCCGCACCGGCTTCGCAGGCGGCGCTCGTGGCGTTTGTGGCATCCCGTGTCGTGTTCGCTGGCGAACGGCCGATGCGTGCCCTCGCGCCGGATGCCACCCGGCCGGGGCGATTTGTGCGGCGACGAGGATCGCAAGGCAGGGGTCGGCGCGCGCAGCGCGCTTGCTTGTCCGACTCGTCGGTGCTGTCCGATCGCATTGAGTGAACCGAACGAGGCGAGTTTGGCGACGCGACCCCTGACCCGGAACCGCAGCGCAGTCGCCGCAAGCGGCACCCGCTGCACCATGAGTCCGTGGCGGGTGCCGCTCGGCGCGAGGCGTGGTAGGTCGAAGAGAGAGCGACTACTCGCACAACGCCGATGCGCCGATCGCGGCGCCGTTGCGCGGCGTTCGAACGCGACCCGCTACCGCCCGAGCGCCTCATCGCGCAGCAGCGCGTAGATCAGCACGTCGGCCGGATGCCCGCGATGCAGCACGAAGCCGCGCAGCGTGCCTTCGAGTCGGAAGCCGCACTTCAGCGCGAGCCGCTTCGAGGCTTCGTTGCCGGGGCCGGTCGCGATCTGCAGACGGTTGATCTTGTGATGCTCGAACAGGTAGCGCACGACGAGGCGCAGCGCCTCCGTCATCAAGCCGCTGCCGCGCGAGGCCGGATCGAACGACTGATAGCCGATCTCGAAGCCGTCCATGTAGTTGACCTTGAAGTACGCGATGTCGCCGAGCAGCCGGTCGTCGAGGTCGGTGACGAGAAAGCATCCGCGCTCGGAACCGAAGAGGCCGGTCTCGTCGAAATCCTTGCGGAACGCCGTCTCGCTGCGCAGCGGCGGCGCCAGGTGCTCGCCCTTCAGCGCCGAGTCGTTGACGAGCAGGTAAAGTGCGTCGAGGTCGGTCCGCCGCACCGTCCTGATCGCCACGCGTTCGCCGCGGATCATGTCGGTCCTTCGGAACGGGATGCGGTCGCGCCAGATGCCGCCGGACGCCGCCTTGGCGTGTGATGGGGGTCGGTCGCGGCGGCGGCGGTGCCCATCCTCACGGCAATCTCCTCAGCGCAGAGCTTCGCGCAGCGCATCGATCAGCGCGTTCGGCGCCTCGGTCATCAGCGCGTGCCCGGCCGGCAGCGTGATGATGCGCGCCTTCAACGCGGCGGCGATGTCGCGCGCCGCACGCGCGGGCGTCATCTGGTCGCGCGCGCCGAGCACGAGCGTCGCCGGGCAGCGCACGCGGGCCGCGGCGTCCAGGCCGCCGGCGTACGCGTCGCAGAGGCGAAAGTCGTGCTCGAAGAGGTTGCCCTGCCAGCCGCCGCGATTCGCGCCGGCCTGGATGCGCCGCATCAGCGCCCGGTTCGATCCGTGCAGCCACATGCCGGGGCCGGGAAACGACGGCTTGGGCGCGAAGGTCGAGTGCGAGAAGGCGTTCACCATGTCGATCGCGCGCAGCGGATGATCGCGCGCCGTCGCCAGCAGTGCGTCCGATACCTTCATCGGGTAAGCGGCGCCGATCATCACGAGCTTCGTGGCGCGCTCGGGGGCGCGCGCCGCCGCTTCGAGCGCGACGAGCGACCCCATGCTGTGGCCGGCGAAGGCCGCCTCGCGCACGCCGGCGGCGTCGAGCAGCGCAAGCGTCCAGTCGGCGAGCGCCTCGACACTGGCGAGCGGCGGGCCTTCGCTTCGGCCGTGCGCCGGCAGGTCGACCGCCAGCACGGCGTGACCGTGGTGCGCGAACCAGCGCGCGAGCAGGTTCCAGACGCTGTGGTCGTGCAGCGCGCCGTGGACGAAGACGATGCAGGGCAGGGCGGCGTCGAACGGCTTGCCGCCGGTGTAGGCATAGGCGCGTCTGGCGTTGACGACGAGGTCCATCACGCGCTCGCTTTCTTGCCCGATGCGGCGGCAGGCTTGGCACCCGTCTTCTCGGCGGCCTTCAGCGCCCGCTTCAGGTCGTCGATCAGGTCGTCGGCATCCTCGAGGCCGATCGACAGCCGGATCGTCCCCGCCGTGATGCCCGCCTGGGCGAGCGCGGCATCGTCCATCCGGTAGTGGGTCGTCGATGCGGGGTGGATGACGAGCGAGCGGCAATCGCCGACGTTGGCGAGGTGCGAGAAGATCTGCAGCGCGTCAATGAAGGCCTTGCCCTGCTCGCGGCCGGCCTTCAGGTCGAAGGCGAAGACCGAGCCGCAGCCGCGTGGCAGCAGCCTTTTGGCGAGCGCGTGGTCGGGATGGCTCTCGAGCTCCGGGTAGCCGACGCTCGCCACCATCGGGTGCGCGGCGAGGAAGGCGACGACCTTGCGCGTCGTCTCGACGTGGCGCGCCATGCGCAGCGGCAGCGTCTCGATGCCCTGCAGGATCAGCCAGGCGGTGTGCGGGCTCATGCAGGCGCCGAAGTCGCGCAGCCCCTCGCGCCGCGCGCGCAAGAGGAAGGCGCCGACCGTGCTCTCCTCGCTGAAGACCATGCCGTGAAAGCCGTCGTAGGGCTGCGTCAGTTCGGCAAAGCGCGGCGCGTTGCCCCAGTCGAAGCTGCCGCCGTCGACGAGCACGCCGCCGATCACCGTGCCGTGGCCGGAGAGGAACTTGGTCGCCGAGTGGAAGACGAGGTCGGCGCCGTGGTCGAACGGCTTCATCAGCCAGGGCGTCGTGAAGGTCGAATCGACGAGCAGCGGCAGGCCGGCGTCGTGCGCGATGGCGCTCACCGTCGGGATATCGAGCACGCCCAGCCCCGGGTTGCCGAGCGTCTCGCCGAACAGCAGCCGGGTCTCGGGCCGGATCGCCGCGCGCCAGGCGTCGATATCGCCGGGCTTGACGAAGGTGGTCGTGATGCCGAAGCGCGGGAGCGTGAAGTGCAACAGATTGTGAGAGCCGCCGTACAGCACGCTCGAGGCGACGATGTGCGATCCGGCGCCCGCAAGCGTCGCGATCGCGAGGTGCAGCGCCGCCTGGCCGCTGGCGGTCGCGATCGCCCCGGCGCCGCCTTCGAGTGCGGCGATGCGCTCCTCGAAGACCGCATTCGTCGGGTTCGAGATGCGGCTGTAGACGTAGCCCGACCGCTCGAGGTTGAAGAGCGACGCGGCTTGCTCGCTCGACTCGAAAACGAAAGAGGTCGTCAGGTGGATCGGCACCGCGCG
>CALMIL010000158.1 GCA_937864005.1 uncultured Burkholderiales bacterium | reverse complement strand
GTGAAAGCACGCGAGCTGAATCGGACGACCACGCCGGCCGATCATTGCAACGGCGCGCCGGGCAGACTGCGACTACGGATGCAGCACGCGATCGGCAAGTGCGTCCCAGACCGGCGCGAGTGCGCGCGGCAGGCCGGGCAGTTCGCCGAGGTCGACGCGGCTCTCGCCCGGCGCGTGAAAGTCGGCGCCGCGCGAGGCGAGCAGATCGAGCTCGAGTGCGAGCGCCTCATATCTGACTGCATCGGCGCCCGAGTGCGAACCGGTCACGACCTCCACCCCCCGTCCGCCGTGCGCCTTGAATTCGGCGAACAGCGCCGCCTCCTCGTTCCGTGTGAATTTGTAGCGCCCCGGGTGGGCGACGACCGCGATGCCGCCGGCCTGCGTGATCCAGCGCACGGCGTCGCCGAGGCTGGCCCAGCGGTGCTCGACGTAACCCGGCTTCCCGCGCACGAGATAGCGGCGAAAGACCGCCTGCATATCCCGGCAGACGCCGGATTCGACGAGGAAGCGCGCGAAATGGGTGCGCGAGATCAGCGCCGGGTTGCCGGCGTAGCACAGTGCGCCGTCGAAGCAGCCTTCGATGCCGACCGCGGCGAGGGATTCGGCGATCGCCCGTGCCCGCCATTCGCGCCCGTCGCGCGTCTGGCGCAGCCCTTCGCGCAGAGCGGCGTCGTCGATGTCGACGCCGAGGCCGACGATATGCACCGTGCTGCCGGCAAACGTGACCGAGATCTCGACGCCGGTGAGATACGGCAGGCCGATGCCTGCCGCGGCGTCTCGCGCCTCGCGCTGGCCGCCGAGCTCGTCGTGGTCGGTCAGCGCCCAGAGTTCGACGCCGTTGTCCTTCGCGCGCCGGGCGAGCGCGGCCGGCGCGAGCGTGCCGTCGGAGACGAACGAATGGCAATGCAGATCGGCATTCAGCCCGTGCGTGGTGCTGTCCAAGGTGCGAGCCGGCCCGGTCAGCGGCGCTTGGCCGACTTGCCCGACGCACGCGGCGCCGACTTGGCCGCGCGCTTGGACGACGCCGCGCGCGAGCGCGCCGACGCCTTCAAGGCGCGATCCGCACCCTTCACCGCCGCCAGCTCGGCGGCGGCGCCGCGTGCGCCCCCGCCGGCCTTGCCCGCGGCATCGCCGAACTTGTCGCGCCGCGCGCGCAACAGCATTGCCTGTTCGGCATCGTCGTCGACGAGACGGAAGTCGATCTTGCGTCCATCGAGATCGACGCGGCTGACCTGCACCCGCAGCCGCGAGCCGACGACGTAGCGCAGGCCGCTGCGTTCGCCGCGCAGTTCCTGGCGCACCTCGTCGAAGCGGAAATATTCGCCGCCGAGCTCGGTGATGTGCACGAGGCCCTCGACATACAGGCCGTCGAGCTGGACGAAGAGGCCGAAGCTCGTCACCGCGCTGACCGTGCCGCCGAATTCCTCGCCAAGATGCTCGCGCATGTAGCGGCACTTGAGCCAGGCCTCGACGTCGCGCGACGCCTCGTCGGCGCGGCGCTCGTTGGCGCTGCAGTGCGCGCCGGCGACTTCCCACTGTTCCTCCTCGCCCGCGCCCTTCTTCGCCCGGCCGGCGGGCTCGGTCGCGCCGCTGATGAGGCTGTAGCGCTTGCCGCCGAGCAGCGCCTTGATGACGCGGTGCACCAGCAGGTCGGGGTAGCGCCGGATCGGGCTCGTGAAGTGCGTATAGGCCGGATACGCGAGGCCGAAGTGGCCGCTGTTGGCGCCGGTGTAGATTGCCTGCTGCATGGAGCGCAGCAGCATGGTGTGGATCTGCTGCGCATCGGGACGATCCGCGGTCGCGGCGGCGATCGACTGGTATTCGCCCGGCTGCGGGTCGTCGCTGATCGAAAGCCCGAGGCCGAGCGCGCGCAGGTAGTTCTGCAGCAGCGTGCGCTTCTCGGGCGTCGGCCCTTCGTGTACGCGGTACAGCGCGGGGTGCTTGGCGAGCGCGATGAAGCCGGCCGAGCAGACGTTGGCGGCGAGCATCGCCTCCTCGATCAGCTTGTGCGCCTCGGTGCGGGTGCGCGGCTCGATGCGTTCGATGCGGCCGCTCTCGTCGCAGACGATCTGCGTCTCGGGCGTCTCGAAGTCGATCGCGCCGCGCCGCGCGCGCTCCTTCAGCAAGGCGCGATAGACATCGTTGAGGTGCAGCAGATCGGCGATGCGCTCCTTGCGCCGCGCCGCCTCGGGGCCGCGCGTATTGGACAGGATCGCCGCGACCTCGGTGTAGGTAAAGCGCGCCTGCGAGCGGATCACCGCCGGGTAGAACTGATAGGCGTGGATCAGGCCGGCGGCCGTGACGATCATGTCGCACACCATCGCGAGGCGGTCCTCGTTCGGATTGAGCGAGCACAGGCCGTTCGAGAGCTTCTCCGGCAGCATCGGGATCACGCGCCGCGGAAAGTAGACCGAGGTCGCGCGCTCGTAGGCATCGCGGTCGATCGGCTCGCCCGGCTTGACGTAGTGGCTCACGTCGGCGATCGCGACGACGAGCCGCCAGCCCTCGACCGCGCTCTTGCCGCGGCCCTGCTTGTACGGCTCGGCGTAGACCGCGTCGTCGAAGTCGCGTGCGTCCTCGCCGTCGATCGTGACGAGCGGCACGTCGGTGAGATCGATGCGGCCCTTGCGGTCGGCAGGGCGGATCGCGTCCGGCAGGTCGGCCGATTGCGCGAGCGTCTCGGGCGAGAAGCGGTGCGGCACCTCGTACTTGCGCACCGCGATCTCGATCTCCATGCCGGGGTCGTCGATCTCGCCGAGCACCTCGGTCACCCGCCCCATCGGCTGCGAATAGAGCGACGGCGGCTCGGTCAGTTCGATCGCGACGACTTGGCCCGCGGCGGCATTCGCGAGGCCGTTCTTCGGCACCATGATGTCCTGGCCGTAGCGCTTGTCTTCCGGCGCGACGAGCCAGATGCCGCTTTCGTGCAGCAGGCGGCCGATGATCGGCGCCTTGCGCCGCTCGAGGATCTCGAGCACGCGCCCCTCGGGGCGGCCCTTGCGGTCGTAGCGGACGATGCGCAGCCGGACGCGGTCGCCGTGCAGCACGGAGCGCATCTCCTGCGGAGACAGATAGATGTCGGGCTGGCGATCGGCGCGCTGCACGAAGCCGTGGCCGTCGCGGTGGCCCTGGACCACACCCTCGACTTCGCTCATCAGCGTGGCGGCGTCGATCGATGGTTTGGAATCGGACATGATTTTTGCAATGATAGAATTTCAACCTTCCTGAAATGCCCAGGTGGCGGAATTGGTAGACGCACTAGTTTCAGGTACTAGCGGGTAACTCCGTGGGGGTTCGAGTCCCTTCCTGGGCACCAGATGAAATGGCCGCATCATGCGGCCGTTTTTGTTTGTGGCGGATGCGGGCGCCGAGCAGGCGCAGGCAGCGGGTGCGGGTCGCGTCGATCCGTGATTGCGGGCTGGAAGCGCGGCGCGTCAAATCGCGAACTTCTTGGCCAGCCCTTCGGGCCGCAGGCCGTCGTATTCCTCGAACGGCTGGTGAATCCAGGGGCTGGTCGGCAGCAGTTCGACGAAATAGTCGGGGGTGTAGGACGAAACGCCCTTCGTCCAGATCACGGCCGAGCGCAGCTCGCTGATCGAGGGCATGCCGCGCAGCCGATCGACGACCGCGCGCAGTGTGACGCCCGAGTCGGCAAGATCGTCGACCAGCAGCACGCGGCCGGCGAGCTCGCCCTGCGGCAGCGTGATGTACTTGGCGATGTCGAGGCGGCCCTGGATCGTCCCTTCCTCAGCGCGGTACGAGCTCGTCGACATGATCGCCAGCGGCTTGTCGAAGACGCGCGACAGCACGTCGCCCGGCCGCATGCCGCCGCGCGCGAGGCACAGGATCTGGTCGAACGCCCAGCCCGACCCGCTGACCTTGAGCGCGAGGCGCTCGATCAGCATGTGGTACTCGTCCCAGGAGACGTAGAGATGTTTGCCGTCGTCGGTCAGCATGGCGCGCTCCGTGCGGGGTTCAGGCGGTGTAGGGATGGCGCAGCACGATCGTGTGCTCGCGGTCGGGTCCGGTCGAGACCATGTCGATCGGCGCGCCGATGAGTTGCTGCACGCGTTCGAGGTAGCGCCTCGCCGCGAGCGGCAGCGCATCCCAGCGCGTCGCGCCGAAGGTCGATTCCTGCCACCCCGGGAAGCTCTCGTAGACCGGCTTGCAGGCGAAGATCTCGTCGGCGTCGAGCGGCAGGATATCGAGCGCGCGGCCGTCGATCTCGTAGCCGACGCAGACCTTGATCTCGGGCAGCCCGTCGAGCACGTCGAGCTTCGTGATGCAAAGCCCCGACAGGCCGTTGATGATCGTCGAGCGCTTGAGCAGCGCGGCGTCCAGCCAGCCGCAGCGCCGCGCCCGGCCGGTGACGGTGCCGCGCTCCTGGCCGACGGTCGAGAGGTGGTGACCGACGCTGCCCGCCTCGTCGATCGCCAGCTCGGTCGGGAACGGCCCGGAGCCCACGCGCGTCGTATACGCCTTCGTGATGCCGAGGATGTAGTGCAGCATCTCGGGGCCGACGCCGGCGCCGGCCGCCGCGTTGCCGGCGACGCAGTTGCTCGACGTGACGTACGGGTAGGTGCCGTGATCGATATCGAGCAGCGTGCCCTGCGCGCCCTCGAACAGGATGTTGGCGCCGCCGCGCTGCGCGCGGTGGATCATGTAGCCGACGTCGCCGAGCATCGGCTTCAACTGCTCGGCGGCGCGCATCGCGAGTTCGAAGATCGGCTCGAACGCGAGCGGCTGCGCCTTCAGGATGCCGACGAGCGTCGCGTTGTGCAGGTCGAGCAACTCGCGCAGCTTCTTCGCGAAGCGATCGGGGTGCTTCAGGTCCTGCACGCGCAGCGCGCGGCGCGCGACCTTGTCCTCGTAGGCGGGGCCGATGCCCTTGCCGGTGGTGCCGATCTTGCCCGCGCCGCTGGATTCGAGCAGCGCCTCGCGGGCCTTGTCGAGCGCGACGTGGATCGGCAGGATCAGTGGGCACGATTCGCTCAGATAAAGCCGCGATCGGACCTCGACGCCGATCGCCTCGAGGCGCTCGATCTCGGCCAGCAGATGCACCGGATCGACGACCACGCCGTTGCCGATGTAGCAGGCCACGCCCTCGCGCATGATCCCCGACGGGATCAGCTGCAGCGCCGTCTTCACGCCCTTGATGACGAGCGTGTGACCGGCGTTGTGTCCGCCCTGGAAGCGCACGACGCCCTGGGCGTGATCGGTCAGCCAGTCGACGACCTTGCCTTTGCCCTCGTCGCCCCATTGGGTGCCGACGACGACGACATTGCGGCCGCCGCGGTCGCCCCCTGCCTTGCCTGCGTTGTCCATGGTCCTGTACAGCTTCCCTTGGTTCGGTGTCGCGCGCCTCACAGCGCGCGCAGTACCCATTTTCCGGCCTGCGCGACGAGTTCACGGTCGCAGGCAAACTCCTGTCCCTCGTGCTCGTGCCCCGGCAGCACGCACACGACCACCTCGCCCTGCTCGCGCAGGCGCCGCACCGCGGCGCGCAGCGCCATGTCGTCGGCCCACGGCGCCCGCACCGCGGCCGGCATCTCGTGCTGCGATGCGAGCGCGGCGACTTCCTTCAGATCCATCGAGAAGCCGACCGCCGGCCGGGTGCGGCCGAAGACGGCGCCGACCTCGTCGTAGCGCCCGCCGCGCGCCAGCGCATCGCTCGTCGCGCCGGCGTAGATCGCGAAGCGCGCGCCGCTGTAGTAGGCGTAGCCGCCGAGGTCGGCCAAGTCGAAACCGATCTGCAACTGCGGGAAGGCGAGGCGCAGATGCTTCGCCAGCCAGGCCAGATCGTCGAGCGCCGCCACGACCTGCGGGCGCGGCGGCAGTTCGCGGCGTGCCGCGGCGATGACCTCGTCGCCGCCGTACAGGCGCAGCATCGCATGCAGCGCGTCGCGCGTGCCCGGCGGCAGACCGCGTGCGTGCTCGGCGAGTGCCGGTGCATCCTTCGCGGCGAGCGCCGAGTGCACCGCAGCGGCACGCTCGTCGTCGGCGCCGGACCCGGCCAGCACGCCGCGCAGCACGCGGGCATCGCCGAGATCGACGACCAGCCCTTCGACGCCGACCCGCTGCAAGGCATCGAGCGCGAGTTCGAGCACTTCGAGATCGGCCTCGAGCCCGGCGTGGCCGTAGACCTCGGCGCCGAACTGCAACGGCTCACGCGTCGCGCGCAGACCCGACGGCCGGGTGTGCAGCACCGGCCCGCAATAGCACAGCCGCGTCACGCCATCGCGATTGAGCAGATGGGCATCGATGCGCGCGACCTGCGGCGTCGTATCGGCGCGCACGCCGAGCGTGCGGCCGCTGAGCTGGTCGACGAGCTTGAAGGTCTTGAGGCCGAGTTCGCGCCCGGTGCCCGTCAGGAGCGACTCGAGATGCTCGAGCAGCGGCGGCATCACCAGCTCGCAGCCGTAGCCGCGCGCAACATCGAGCAGGGTGCGGCGGATCTCCTCGATGCGTCTGGCCTCGGCGGGCAGGACATCGCAGACATGCTCGGGCAGGAGCCACGCAGACGACATTGCAGGAAGGCGCCGCAGTCAAATGAACGATTGTACGGGGCGCGTTCGGCGACCCGGCCTCAGCGGCGCACGCTCACGGCCAGAACAGCAGCAGCATCGCGATGCCGGCGATCATGCTCGTCAGGCCGAGGAAGCGGATCTGCCCGTCGCTGAAGCGGATCGCGCGCTCGAAGACGCGCCGCCATGCATCCGGGTTGAGAAACGGGAGCAGCCCCTCGATGACGAGCATCAGCGCCAGCGCCGCGAGCAGGTTGTCCCACAAGGACGTGCGCTCCGGCTATTTGCGTGCCGATTCCGCCGGCGACGAACCCGCACCGCGCATCGCCTTGAAGAATTCGCTGCTCGCGTCCAGCACCATCACGTCGGACTTGTTGTGAAAGCTCGCCCGATAGGCGTCCAGGCTGCGATAGAACTGCGCGAACTGCGGATCGCGGCCGAAAGCGTCGGCGAACAGCGCGGCCGCCGCGGCGTCGCCCTCGCCCTTGACCTTCTGCGCATCGCGATAGGCCTCGGCGATGATCACCTCGCGCTGGCGGTCGGCATCGGCGCGGATCTTCTCGCCTTCGGCCGCGCCGGTCGACCGCAGTTCGTTGGCGACGCGCTTGCGCTCGGACTCCATGCGGCGGTAGACGGCGTCGGTGATATTCGCCGAGAAGTCGACCCGCTTGATGCGCACGTCGACGATCTCGATGCCGAACGACTTGGCTTCGTTGTCGAGACGCCGGCGCACGCCCTGGACGATCTGCCCACGCTCGCTCGAAAGCACGGCCTGCACGGTGCGCTGGGTCACTTCCTCGTTGAACGCGGCCTGCACGATCGGACTCAGCCGCGCTTCGACGTTGCGGATATCGACCCCGTTGTTGCGGATGAACTGGCGCGGCTCGGTGACGCGCCACTTGACCATCCAGTCGATCACGAGGCTCTTCTTCTCGGCGGTGAAGATCGGCTTGCTCTCCGGGCTGTCGAGCGACTGTATCCGCCGGTCGAGGAAGACGACGTTCTGGAACGGCGGCGGCAGCTTGAAATACAGGCCGGGTTCGGTGATGACGGTCCTGATCTCGCCGAGAGCGTAGACCGCGGCGTACTGCCTCTGATCGACGATGAACATCGTCGAGAACGCGGCCATCAGCGCGAGCAATATGCCGGCAACGATGATTCCTATGCGATTCATAACGTGCGTTTCCTGCGCGCCGGTCAGCGGCCGTCGCGATCGCGGCTGCGCAGCCCGTCGCGCGAACGGCTGTCGTTCGTGCTGCCGCCCGCGGCCGGCGGCGGAATGACCGGCGCGGTCTGGGCCGGCGCCGCGCCGGGCGCCGGACCGGCGGCCGACTGCTGCAGCAGCTTGTCCAGCGGCAGATAGAGCAGATTCGAGTTGTTGCGGACGTCGACCATCACCTTGCTGACGTTGGAGAGAACCTGCTGCATCGCATCGATATACATCCGGTCACGTGTCACGGTCGGCGCTCGCTTGTATTCGGCCAGCACACTCGTGAAGCGCTGCGTATCGCCCTGTGCCTGCGCGGTGACGCGCGACTTGTAGCCCTGCGCCTCCTCGCTCAGGCGCGCGGCGTCGCCGCGGGCGCGCGGGATCACGTCGTTCGCGTAGGCCTGGCCCTCGTTCTTCAGCCGCTCGCGGTCGGCGCCGGCCTTGAACGCGTCGTCGAACGCGGCCTGTACCTGCTCGGGCGCCTGCACGCTCTGGATATTGGTATTGACGACCAGGATGCCGGCCTTGAGCTGGTCGAGCTGCTGCTGGATCGATTTCTGCATGTCGGCGGCAAGCACGTCGCGGCCCGCGTAGAGCACCAGATCCATCGTGCTGTTGCCGACGATCGCGCGCACCGCCGACTCGGCGGCGAGCACGACGGCTTCGTCCGGATTGCGGTTCTCGAACAGATAGTCGCGCGCATCCGTGAGCCGGTATTGAATGGTGAAGCGGATATCGACGATATTCTCATCCTGCGTCAGCATCGACGATTCACGCAGCCCGGTGGCGGGCACGACCCGGTTGCTGCCGACCTCGACCGTGCGCAACTGCGTGAAGGGCACCGTCTCGTGGGCCTGGAACGGCGCCGGGAAGCGCCAGTTGAAGCCGGCGCCGACCGTCCCGGTATAGCGGCCGAACGAGGTGATCACCGCCTGCTGGCCTTCCTGCACGATGAAGAATCCGCTGCCCAGCCAGATCAGAAGCACGACCGCCCCGATGAGGAGGGCGCCGATGCCGGCGCTCTTCATGTCGGGCTGAAAGCCTGGCCCGCCGCCATTGCCACCGCCGCCGGAATTGCCGCCGCGCTGGCCCGTCTTGCCGCCGAACAGGCCGCCGAGCTTCCTGTTGACATCGCGCCAGAGTTCTTCCAGGTCCGGCGGACCGTCGCCGCGGCCGCTGTTGAAGATGCGGTTGCGCGCCGCACCTGCCAGCCCCGCAAGCAGCGCCGAAACGGCACGCGCGAGCGCGATCCAGGGCCGCGGCTCGGGCGGGGAAGGCGTGGTCGGGGCGGGAAGACTGGTGCTCATGCGTGTGATTCGAGTGGGCGCGCGGCAGGATTGTCCACGATGGCCGCGGGCGTTCCCGCGTCGCCCTCAACTGGGGCCATCGGCGCTGCATTCAAGTCGCCTTCGAGTGCGCCGGCCACGGCGCGCGCGATCAGCGCACGCAACACGTCGAGTCCGGTGCCTTCGCGGGCGCTGACGAAGACGCGCGCCATGCGCACGCCGCCTTCGGCGACGACCGCATCATGCGCGATGCGCGGACGCTGGTTCGCGTCCAGGCTGTCCAGCTTGTTGAAGACGAGCAGTTGCGGGACGTGGTCGGCGCCGATCTCGCGCAGCACGCGCTGCACCTCGGCAATCTGCTCGTCGCGCTGCGCGCTGGCCGCGTCGACGACGTGCAGCAGCAGGTCGGCGTCGGCCGCCTCGTCGAGCGTCGCCTCGAACGCTTCGACCAGCTTGTGCGGCAGATCGCGAATGAAGCCGACCGTATCGGACAGGCTCACCGAGCGCGCGACACCCTCGAGGTAGAGCGCGCGCGTCGTCGTATCGAGCGTCGCGAACAGCTGGTCGGCGGCATAGGCGCCGGCCTTGACGAGCGCATTGAAGAGCGTCGACTTGCCGGCGTTCGTATAGCCGACGAGCGAGACGCGGAAGGCGCCGTTGCGCTGGCGCGCCTTGCGCTGCGTGCCGCGCTGGCGCTTGACCTTCGCGAGCCTCGCCTTCAGCGCCTTGATGCGCTCGCCGATCATGCGGCGGTCGAGTTCGATCTGCGCCTCGCCCGGGCCGCCGCGGGTGCCGATGCCGCCTTGCTGGCGCTCGAGATGGCTCCAGCGCCGCACCAGGCGCGTCGCGAGGTATTCGAGCCGGGCGAGCTCGACCTGCAGCTTGCCTTCGTGACTTTGCGCGCGCGCGCCGAAGATCTCCAGGATCAGCATCGTCCGATCGGCGACGGCGACACCCAGATGGCGCTCCAGGTTGCGCTGCTGCGCCGCCGACAGCGGCTGGTCGAAGAGCACCGCCTGTGCGCCGTGGCCGAGCACCAGCGCCTTGATCTCGTCGGCCTTGCCGGAGCCGACGAAGAGCGCGGCGTCGGGCGCCTTGCGGCGGCAGACGACGCGCTCGACGACGGCGTCGCCGGCCGATTCGGCCAGCTGGGCCAGCTCGTCGAGCGTGGCATCGAACCCCGGAGCGCCGAAATCGACGCCGACCAGGATCGCGCGCGGGCGATCGCCGCCGGACGGCGCTTCGATCGGGGTTGCCGCGTCCGCGCGGCGCGTGGTCGAGTGCTTCAGCTCGCTTGGGGCGTTTCGGCCGTCTGGAAGTTCACGGCGCGCCCGGGCACGACGGTCGAGATCGCGTGTTTGTAGACCATCTGCGTCACCGTATTGCGCAGCAGGACGACATACTGGTCGAACGAATCGATGTGGCCCTGCAGCTTGATGCCGTTGACGAGGTAGATCGAAACCGGCACATGCTCCTTGCGAAGGAGGTTCAGGAACGGGTCCTGCAGCAGCTGACCTTTGTTGCTCACGATATGCTCCGTGATGATATTGAACGAGGTGACACGTTAACACAGCACCGCGCGCGGCGGCCCTCGCCGCAGCCGCCTCAGCCGCCGCGGTCCCTGAACGGATTCTTCGACGACCGCAGCTCGATGCGCAGCGGCGTGCCGACGAGCTTGAAGTGGGCCCGGATGCGGCCTTCGAGATAGCGCTTGTAGGCATCCGTGACGTGCTCGAGCGAATTGCCGTGGATGACGACGACCGGCGGTTTCATGCCGCCCTGGTGCGCGTAGCGCAGCTTGGGCCGGAATGTCCCCGCGCGCTTGGGCGCCTGGTGCAGGACCGCCTCCTGCAGCAGCCGGGTCAGCACCGGCGTGCTCATCTTCTTTACCGCCGACGCGTGGGCCTCGGCGATCGCCTTCCACAGCGGCGCCAGCCCCTGGCGCTTCAGGGCCGAGATGTGCGCGACCGGCGCGAATTTCAGGAAGGCGAGGCGCTGCGTGATCGAGCGCTCCAGCAGTTCGCGCTGGTAGGCGTCGATCGCGTCCCACTTGTTGACAGCAAGCACGACGGCACGACCGCTGTCGAGGATATAGCCGGCGATATGCGCATCCTGGTCCGACACGCCCTGCGTCGCATCGAGCAGCAGCAGCACGACGTCGGCGCCGGCGATCGCCTGCAGCGTCTTGACGACCGAGAATTTCTCGACCGCCTCGAACACCTTGCCCTTGCGGCGCAGCCCGGCGGTATCGATCAGCTCGAACGAGCGGCCATTGCGCTCGAACGGAATGCGGATCGCATCGCGCGTCGTCCCCGGCTCGTCGAAGGCAACCAGCCGTTCCTCGCCGAGCCAGGTATTGATGAGCGTGGACTTGCCGACGTTCGGCCGCCCCGCGACGGCGAGCCGGATCGGAGCGTCTTCGGGCGCCGGCTCGGCTTCGTCCTCCGGCTCGAAACCGGCGAGCACGGCGTCGAGCAGGCTGCGAATCCCCTGCCCGTGGGCGGCCGATACAGGGTGCGGCTCGCCGATGCCGAGTTCGTGGAATTCGGCCAGCAGCGGCGAATCGCTCATGCCCTCGGCCTTGTTGACGGCAAGAAAGACCTTCTTGCCGGCGGCGCGCAGATAGCGCGCGATATCCGCGTCCTGGCCGGCGAGGCCGCTGCGGACATCGACGACGAAGATCACCGCATCTGCTTCGGCGACCGCCTGGCGCGCCTGGCGCGCCATCGCCTTGACGATGCCGCTCGTGCTGTCGGGCTCGAAGCCGCCGGTATCGACGACGATGAACTCGCGCCCGTCGTGGCGGCCGTCGCCGTAGTGGCGGTCGCGCGTCAGGCCGGCGAAGTCGGCGACGATCGCATCCCGGCTCTTCGTGATCCGGTTGAAGAGCGTCGACTTGCCGACGTTGGGGCGGCCGACGATCGCGATGACGGGCTTCATGCGCCGCTCCTGCACGCCGCGGCGGGCCGTGGCGTCACTCCGGCCGGAATGCGAACAGGCCGCCGCTGCTCGTGACGACGAGGACGGTCTTGTCCGACAGCGCCGGAGCGGTCGTGATCGCGCTGCCGTCGGTCGTCAGGCGCAGCAGGGCCCGGCCGTCTTCCTTGGCCAGAAAGTGGACGATGCCTTCGATATCGCCGAAGATCGCGGTGCGCCCGACGAGCAGCGGCGCGCTCAGCTCGCGATAGAGCATCTTGTCGCTGGTCCACGCCACTTCGCCGTCCTTCGTTTGCCAGGCGGTGATCCGATCCGACCCGTCGGCGCCGACGACGATCTGCGCGTCGCCCGCGATGCCCTGGTTGCCGCCGACCTTGCGCGTCCACACGATCGAGCCGCGCTCGGCGTTCACGCAGCCGACCGCATTCTGGAAGGCCCGCGCGCAGACGACGTCGCCGATGCGCGCGATCGGCGCGAGCAGATCCGACAGGCGCTCGACCTCGTTGGCGCCGCGCGGCGTCGCGACCGCGACCTCCCAGCGCAGCGTGCCCTGCAGCGGATCGACGCCCGCGAGCTTGGGCCCCTGGCCGACGAGCAAGGTGTCCTTGAACGCGCTGAGCACGCCGGCCTGCAGCAATGTCAGCGGGTCGCTCGGCCTTCGCAGCACCCACAGGCTGCGGCCGCTCTGGGCGTCGAAGGCCGACACGACGCGGTCCACGCTCATCACGAAGACGCGATCGCCGGCGACCAGCGGCGCCGTCGCGACCCGCGCGCCCAGGCGCGCCCGCCACGCGATGCGGCCGGCTTCGACGACGATCAGCTCGTTGTCGCGCGAGACGACCGCGCTGTACCTGCCGTCGCTGCCGACGCCGGCGGCCAGCGGCACGCCGACATTCGCGCGCCACAGCTCGGTGCCGGTATCGGCCTGCAGCGCGAGCAGCGTGCCGTCGCTGGCGGCGACCGTGAACGTGCCGCCGCTCGAAGCCGTGCGGTTGACGGCGACCTGAAGCGGGAAGTCGACCTTTGCGACGCGCTGGCTCCAGACCTGGCGCCCGCCGATCTGCGCCGTGAGCGGCTCGAGCGGCGTCGGCTTCGGCTTGGGCGTGCCGGAGCATGCGGCCAGCAGTGCCGCGGCGGCGAGCACGAGCCAGGCGCGGCGCGCAAGCCTCATTTCGGGCTCGCACCCACGAGGCCGTCCGGCGCGGGCGCGGCGCCGAGCGCGGTCAGCTTGGCGTCGATCAGCCGCCGGTACTCGACGTTCGGATCCATCGTCTTCCACGCGCTCTGGTAGGCGGCGCGCGCCTCGTCCTTCTTGCCCTGGGCAAGCAGCACGTCGCCGCGCCGGTCGGCGGCGAGCGCGAAGAACTCCTTCGCGCCTATCGCGTCGAGCTGCTCGAGCGCCTCGTCGTATTTCTTCTCTTCGAGCAGGATGCCCGCCAGGCGCAGTCGCGCGATCGCCCGGTATTCGGGCTGTCCGCCCTTCTCGGCGACCCACTCGAGCGTCGCCCGCGCGTGGTCGCGTTCGCCGCCGTCGTACTGCGTCTTGGCCGTCAGCAGGCCACCCTGCTCGGCATAGACCGTACCCGGGTAGCGATCCTTCAGGTCGCCGAAGATGCGCAGCGTGCGCGCCGCGTCACCGCTCTGGGCGGCCTGCTCGAGCTGGTCGAAGATCGCGCCGGCCTTCGTCGCCTGGCTGCGCTGCCACAGATTCCAGCCGTTCCACGCCGCATAGCCGCCGAGGACGACGATCAGCACCCAGGTGATGAGGTTGCCGTATTTGTTCCAGAACGCCTTGAGCTGGTCGAGCTGTTCCTGTTCTTCGAGGTCGAGATGGGTGGCCATGACTTTGCGGGCGGGCTTCGGGCGAAGCTGCGATTATGCGTTGCGCAGGCTCGCCGCCCAGTCGGCGACGGCCGCGAGCGGCAGGTTGCGTTGCGCGGCACCGGCGTCGCGCAAGGGCTTCACCGCCACCTCGCCGCGCGCCAGCTCGTCGGCGCCGAAGATCAGCGCGTGGCGCGCGCCGCTCGCGTCGGCGCGCTTGAATTGCGACTTCACGCTGCCCCAGCCGGCCGCACCCGCGGCATGCATCTGCACCGACAGCCCCGCGGCGCGCAAGGCCTCGCAGGTGTTCATCGCCGCCGCCAGCGCATCGGGGCCGGGGACGACGGCGTAGACGTCGGGCGCCGGCCCCTCGGCCGCGATCTTCGTCGCGTCGAGCAGCAGCATCATGCGCTCGATGCCCATGCCCCAGCCGACGGCCGGCGCGGGCTTGCCGCCGAGCTGCTCGACGAGCGTGTCGTAGCGCCCGCCGCCGCACACCGTGCCCTGCGATCCGAGGTGGTCGGTGATCCACTCGAAGACGGTCAGGTTGTAGTAGTCCAGGCCGCGCACCAGCCGCGGATTGACGCGGTACGGCAGCCCGGCGGCGTCGAGCACGGCGCGCACGCCGTCGAAATGCGCGAGCGACGCCGCACCGAGGAAGTCGATCAGCCTGGGCGCCGCCTCGACCATCGCCTGCAGCGCCGGATTCTTGGTGTCGAGGATGCGCAGCGGATTGGTGTGCAGGCGCCGGCGCGCGTCCTCGTCGAGCACCGCGGCGTGGCGCTCGAAGTGCGCGATCAGCGCCGCGCGGTGCGCGAGGCGCTCGTCGGCCTGGCCGAGGCAGTTGATCTCGAGCCGCACGTCGCGCCCCTCGGCCAGGCCGAGGTCGCGCAGCAGCGCGCGGCACATCAATATCTGCTCGGCATCGACGTCCGGGCCGGCGTGGCCGAGCGCCTCGACATCGATCTGGTGGAACTGGCGATAGCGCCCCTTCTGCGGCCGCTCGTGGCGAAACAGCGCGACATGCGACCACACCCGCAGCGGCCCGTTGTAGAGTGCGTTGTGCTCGATCGCGGCGCGCACGATGCCGGCGGTCGCCTCCGGGCGCAGCGTCAGCTTGTCGCCGTTCATCGAATCCTCGAACGAGTACATCTCCTTCTCGACGATGTCGGTCACCTCACCCAGGCCGCGCACGAAGAGCGCCGTCGGCTCGACGATCGGGGTGCGGATGTTGGCGTAGCCGTAGCGCTGCATCAGTGCGCGCACCTTGGCCTCGAACCACTCCCAGCGCGCCGACTCGGGCGGCAGGAGGTCGTTCATGCCCTTGACGGCTTGCAGCGCGGCGGGGCGGGATGGTGCGGGCATGGCGGCGGCAATCATCAAGTTCGGATCGCGTGATTATCGAATGGCGCGGCACTGCCGGCCCGAGCCGGGGTGGCAGGCGCTCGACGCTACAGATCCTTCGCCATTGACATTGCCGCGCGCGATCCGCCAGTGGGTCGGCGCAAACAGCGCGCGTTCACGCATGCACCCTCGGCGCCGCCTCGGATCGCCAGCTGGTTGCTGCCGCGCTTCAACGGCCGTCGCGCAGGAAGCGCACTGCGAAGTTCTGCTGCGTCGGCGCCTGATGGTAGACGCCTTCGAGCGCATCGCGGGCCGCGTTGTAGCGCAAGGTGTAGCTCGATCCGTTGTAGCCGCCAGCGCGCAGTTCGAGGAAGACCAGCAGACCGCTGTCATCGCGTCGCGCCTCGGCCCTGGAGAACGGCAGCGGATTCGGGTTGGCGTAGCGGGCAATCAGTTGTCCGTCGGCGCCCACCGAGTCGATCGTCACGGTGTAACCCCCGTCCGGTCGCACCCAGCGCCCCTGAAGTGCGGACAGCGCTGGAGCGGACGCGGCAGGCGCCGACGCGGACTGCGCGCCGGCGAGGAGCGTCGACGCCGCGAGGGCCACCGCTGCGGCGAGGCGGACGATCATGGCGACGCTCACGCTTTGGCCTGCGCCTCCAGCGGCCCGTTGCCGCACCCGCTGATCCTGCGCAGGCTGTCGAAAGCAGGGGCCCTGAAGCCAACAACGCCGCAGCGGAAACCGAACGCGGCGGCGCCGCGATCTGCCCGGGGTCAAGTCACCGAACACTGCACGATTCGGCGCGCGGTCGATCGGATGACACACGGCATCGACGCACCGACGCTCGCGCGCGCGAGACATGCTTCCTTCGGCATCATCGGGTTGGCGTGTCACGCGCGGCGGCGACCGCGCGATCGACCTGCTCGCGCTCGGCAACGCTCGACTGTTCCGGCCCGAGCTTGTAGGCGACCTTCTCGATCGTGCCATTGAAGCGGAACGGCAGCGTGTAGCTCTCGTCGACTGGCGTGCGCGTGTCCATCCCGATATCCAGCGTCTCGTCGAGCGACATCAGGAACGGGATCGTGTGCTCCATCTTCTGCTGCGACAGCACCCTGCCGTCGACCGTCAGCGTGCCGGTGCCGCCCTTGCCGAGGCCGGGGCCGTCGGTCTTGAAATCGAACACGATCGTGTGCTTGCCGGGCGACAGCGAGCGTCCCACCCAGTCCTCGCCGCCGACGCCGCCCTCGAAGCGCGTGCGCTTCAGGTTGAGCAGGTTGTAGACGAACACCGGCTTGCCCTTGTGCAGGTACAGGCCATAGCCGCCGAAGCGCCCGCCCATGGTCGCGATCATGCCCTCGGCGCCCTCCTTAGGCACCGTGATATCGGCTGTGATGGTGTAGTCGCGGTTCAGCAGCGACGGCGCATTGCCGACCGGTATCCCCGAAATGACGCCGCTGTACTCGAAGGTCGTGCGGCCCGCGGTCGCACTCGGTCGCGGCGTGATGATCCGCGGCAGCACGGCATTGTCGATCGGGAAAACCTGGTGCTTGTTCGCTTCCGCGACGAACACCGCCTGCATTTCCTTCAGCTTGCCGGGCATCTTCGCGGCCAGGTCGTTGGCTTGCGAGTAGTCCTCGGCGACGTTGTAGAGCTCCCACTTGTATTCACCGACCGGCGGCAGCGGCTTCGCGCCGAGCAGCCAGGTCGGCTCGGGCGGCGTTGTGTTGGCATACCAGCCGTCCTTGTAGATGCCGCGATTGGCGAACATCTCGAAGTACTGCGTCGTGCGATTCGACGGCGCGGCCGCATTGGCCTTCTGGAAGGTGTAGGCCATGCTGACGCCGTCCATCGGCTTTTGCTTGATGCCGTCGACCATGTCGGGCGCGCGGATGCCGGCCGCCTCGAGGATCGTCGGCACGATGTCGATCACGTGGTGGAACTGGGTACGCACGCCGCCGACGTCGTCGATGTGGCCCGGCCACGAGATCGCCATGCCCTGGCGCGTGCCGCCGAAGTGCGAGGCCACCTGCTTGACCCACTTGAACGGCGTGTCGAAGGCCCAGGCCCAGGGCACGGCCATGTGCGGATAGGTCGCATCCGAGCCCCACGATTCGTAGAAGCGCAGGTATTCGGCCTCGGGCAGCTCGAGGATGCCGTTGGCGGCGGTCATCCAGTTCGGCGTGCCCATCAGCGTGCCTTCGGCACTCGTGCCGTTGTCGCCGTTGATGTAGATGATCAGCGTGTTGTCGAGCTTGCCCATGTCCTGCACCGCCTGGATCACGCGCCCGATCTCGTGGTCGCTGTACGCGGCGTAGGCAGCAAAGACGTCGGCCTGGCGCGTGACGATCTTCTTCTGCACTTCAGTGAGCGACTCCCACTTCGGCAGGCTGTCCGGCCAGGGCGTCAGTTGCGTGTTCGGCGGGATCACGCCCAAGCGCTTCTGGTTGGCGAAGATCGTTTCACGCAGCTTCTCCCAGCCCTGGTCGAACAGATGCATCTTGCTGATCCTGTCGATCCACTCCTTGGTCGGATGGTGTGGGTCGTGCGTCGCGCCCGGCACGTAGTAGACGAAGAACGGCTTGTCGGGCGCCGAGGCGTTCAACTCGCGCATTTGGCGGATCGCGTCGTCCGCCATGTCGGTGACGAGGTTGTAGCCCTTGTCGCCGAGCCAAGGGAACACGGCCGTGTGGTCCCGAAAGAGATAGGGCTGCCACTGGTCGGTCTCGCCACCCATGAAGCCGTAGAAGTACTGGAAGCCCATGCCGCTCGGCCACTGGTCGAACGGCCCGGCGACACTCGACAAGAAGGCGGGCGTGTTGTGGTTCTTGCCGAACCATGAAGTGGCATAGCCGTTCTCGGCAAGGATCCGCCCGATGGTCGCGTTATCGGGGCCGATGATCGAGTCGTAGCCCGGGAATCCGGTGGCCATTTCGCTGATCATGCCGAACCCGACCGCGTGGTGATTGCGCCCGGTGATGATCGCCGCGCGCGTCGGCGAGCACAGCGCGGTCGAGTGGAACTGTGTGTAGCGCAGCCCGGCTTTCGCGATGCGGTCGAGCGCCGGCGTCGGGATCACACCACCAAAGGTGCCGGGCACGCCGTAGCCCGAGTCGTCGGTCATGATCAGCAGCACGTTCGGCGCGCCCTTGGGCGGCACCACGGTCGGCGGCCACCATGGCTTGGAGGTCTTCGCGCCCTGCGTGATCACGCCGCCGAAGGCCGGCGGCGGCGGCGGCAACTGGTTGCCGGGGATGGTGGTGGTGGCGCTGGGCGTGCCCAGCGTGCCGGTGACCTGCTGCGCGCCGGAGGCCATGCTGCCCAGCAAGATCGCAGCAGCGCCGAACGCGATGAACCCTTGCTTGATGTGGATCGCCCGCATGACCGACCTCCGCCGTCGCTTCGTTGTGGATGCGCTGCGATGCTACGCAGCGTTGACGCGCCACAATTGACATTTGCGGACAAACGCATCCGACCGCGAACCTTCGATCGATCGCATGCCTGCGGAACTCTCATTGCCGACCTG